>CAYVXU010000001.1:0-5438 GCA_964454705.1 uncultured Candidatus Saccharibacteria bacterium
GCGGAAAACCGAACATCAACTTAGTATTCAATTTAGAATAGCTGGATTGATAGTGCATATGTAAATTTGAAAATCTTCAAAATTTTATAATTTATTAAAGTTATAATTTAAATCTTTATTAAGGTTTATAAATTCTTTATTCGATTTTTACCATCTTTTAGACGCAGACAAGTTTTCTTAGAAATTTTCTTGCATACTGCACAAATAGTCTCTCAATGTAAGTCACCTTTTCATTTTAATAATTGGGGATAAGTGGGCAGTGAACGAGAGTCAATTTTATGATATAATGTAAGGCTCGACTCGCAACTCCTTTTTAATTAAGTAACTCACACATATGTCTGTGAAAAAATTTTTTATATTCCTCCTTCTCGTCATCACGATGGTATTTACATTCCCCTCACAAGTCGAGGGAGCTGCTACTGCAAGCCTCCTCAAACGCATCCATGAACTCACCCGTCAGGTCAGCGAACTCCAAAAACAATATGCCGCACTGGTAAAACCAAAGGGCATCGCTGCGGTAAGCACTAAGTTTCAGCAGTGCGACCGGGTACAAGTTACTAATATTTCATCACTCAACGTGCGTTCGGGTGCCGGAACCGCGTATCCTATCGTGGGTACGCAACCCTCGGGGGCAAAGGGGACGGTCATCGATGGACCGGTGGCCGCAAACAGCGCCCGCTGGTGGCGCATTAACTATGATAATGCGCCGGATGGATGGTCGATTGAGCGGTATCTCACAAAAATTGGATCTCTTCCTGCACCCTGCAATGATACAACTCCCCCGACAGCAAGTATCTTAGTACCCAATACCAATCCCTATGTGACTTCGAGCACAGCTCTCTCTGTCATCGGCGCACTGCTTTTAGATAATGTCGCCGTAACGTCAGGCACGTGGAGCAACAGTGCGGTGGCGGGCGCCCAAGGCTCGCTTACCGCTTCTCCCTACGGATGGATCGCGTCGAACATTCCCCTCTCTACAACCCAGGATAACGTGATCACCGTCATTGCGCGTGACGCGGCGGGAAACACGAGCGCCCCCGCCACTCTTACCGTACGGTACCAGAGCGGAACCGATACAACACCTCCCACTGTGAGTCATACTACTCCCGCAAACGGAAGCACGGTTTCCGGCACGTCAGTAACGGTTTCTGCGAATGCTACAGACAACGTGGGCGTTGCAGGAGTACAGTTTACTCTTGACGGTGTAAATCTCGGAACAGAAGATACAACTCTTCCGTACTCAATCTCGTGGAATACGACGCAAACCACAAACGGTTCGCATACTCTGCGGGCGGTTGCGCGGGATGCGGCGGGAAATCGGACCACCTCGTTTGCGGTGAACGTGACAGTATCCAATGGCACTCCCAGCCCTACCCCCTCGCCAAGCCCGATTCCTTCACCAAGTCCAAACCCCACTCCGAATCCTTCCCCCTCTCCGAGTCCCCTGCCTTCACCAAGCCCCTCTCCCACACCGTCAGGCGCTCCGAACGCGCCAACCAATCTTACTACGACGCTCGCCGATAAATGTCCTGCCGGAGGTCTTTCCACAAAAGCTTCAGTGGAACTGCGTTGGACAGATAATGCCACCAATGAAACGGGATATGAGATTGAGCGAGCACTTTCTCCAGCCGGGTTTACGGGTACTCCTACCTACGTTATCGGATCAAATTACCGGTACTATAAAGATACCAATCTCTTGCTCGACACCATGTACTACTATCGCGTACGCGCCACTAAATCAGGGGTAGACTCCGCGAACGCGGAAATTAATGTAAAAACGTATCCTGCAGACAGCTGCGCCCCGGGGCAACCGTACAACCTTGGAGCCACGGAGTTCCCTAATAGTTCAATGTCGCTCTATTGGAAAGGAAGAGGAACTGATAATCCTTCTTCCGGCGCTTCGGGTGTCGCGTATCACCGCGTGTATCGCAACAACGTACCTGTGGTAGAAACACTTACCGAAGCATATGTTGATCACGGGCTTACTCCGGGTACCGAGTACTGCTATCAGATCTCGACCCTTGACGCGGCCGGTAACGAGTCACTCAAAACCACTCCGTTCTGCAAATTTGCAAAAGCAAATACCTATTCTGCTGGCGCCGCATGTACCGCTAATTCAAAATGGTGCTGGGAAGATCCTCTTCCGCAAGGCAATAATCTCAATGCCGTGTGGGGATCAGGTACAAATGACGTGTGGGCAGTGGGTGAAAAGGGAACCATTCTCCATCGCGTCAATGGCACGTGGCTCCAGGTATCGAGCGGAACAACAAATGACCTCTACGCAATCTGGGGAACAAGTGCTACGAACATATGGGCTGTAGGAGATAAGGGAACTATTCTCCACTGGGACGGAGTACGATGGGCGCCCAGTCCGGGATATACGGGAACATCAGCGCCTTTCTATCGCATCTCCGGCACCGGCCCGAATGACGTATGGACGACCGGCGGTTGGCATTGGGATGGTACTTCATGGACCCAAAAAACAGGGGCGGGAGGCCATGCGATTTGGGCTGAAAGCCCCACTACAATTTGGACCGCAGCGGGCGGGGGTAGCAAAGTGACGGTACGGCGCAGTACCAACGGTGGCGCCACATGGCCAGATGTGGCATTCCCGGCTGTGTATAACGCCTATAATGGCGATCTCTGGGGATCGAGCGGCAATAACGTTTACCTTGCCCTTGAATTCGTGGGTGGAGGACTGTGGAGGTGGAATGGTTCAAGTTGGTCCGGGGTAAATTATGGAGGGTTTGGATCAACACGTGATGTATGGGGGACAAGCGCATCTGATGTGTGGGTACTGCCCGACACAAACTTGGGCGCGGTGTATCACTACAATGGCACTGCATGGACCGCGCTCCCTAAATTCATTCAGGCACGTGGAGGAGGATCGGTTGATCCAAATAACGTCTGGATTGTGGGTGAGCAAGGGAGTATTGCGTATTGGAATGGAAAAGAGTGGAGCGTAGAGGCGCTCGGGTTCCCAGCTTATATCAACGATATATGGGGATCGGCTTCAAATGATGTAGTTGCGGTGGGAGGATCCGGACAGGTACTACGATGGAATGGAAGCGAGTGGTGGCAGGAGGGTGTTCCCATGGCTCCCGCAAGCCCTACCAACGTTTCTCAAAATCTCTATGGAGTATGGGGAAGCTCTTCAAATGATATCTGGGCAGTGGGATCGAGCGGCATTGCATTGAGAAGACAGAACTCCAAGTGGTCGAGAGTCTCCACTCCTACTACGAGAACACTCAATGACATATGGGGTTCGGGTGAGAGTGACATTTGGGCAGTGGGTGACCTCGGCTATACCATGCGATGGAACGGTTCGAGCTGGTCTACAGTTGCAAGTGCAACTACCACCGCACATGTATTTGACGTGTGGGGTTCATCCGCAAACAATGTCTGGGCAGTAGGTAACTACGGACTTGCAATGCGATGGAATGGAAACGTCTGGCAAGCAATATCCACTCCCACGAATGCACAGCTAGTGAGTGTGTGGGGTTCAGGGCCGAATGACGTGTATGCAGTGAGCAGCAATAATAAAATGATCCACTGGAATGGAAGTGTATGGGATCCGGTATCTATTCCCGCTCCCGGAGGATGGGGATTGTTTAAAGTCTGGGGTACGAGCGCGACTGATGTGTGGGCAGTGGGTGCGGTTGGTTCGGCCATTCATTGGAACGGCTCGACGTGGTCAGTAGTTCCTGCGGGCACGTCAAAAGGAATCAACGGAATGTGGGGTTCGAGTGCTTCTGACATTAAAATTGTGGGAGACGAAGGTCTCATTATGCGATATAAACCATAAGCGCAGCGCTCTAAATCTTTCCTCCAGAAAATGAAATTCTCCCATTCCCTGCTTCTTTATCTCTTCTTTCCTGTCACGGTGATCGTGGGAGGCGGTATTGGGTTTTCGTGGTATGAACTCATGTCCATAATCCAGACACCGTCTCCCGCCGCGCTCTACGCGCCCGCGCCTTTGCGCGCGGCGGGAGAGTCGTCTTCGCTTAAATACTTTGGCTACTACGATAGCGGGTTTCGCGAGGAGGACATGCAGACAGTAGCACCATATACTAATTTTGCATTCACGCATCTTGAGTACGTGCCTATACTTGCCTCGCACGGCTTAAAAGGAATGCTCTACGTTCCCGCCTCGATGGACAACGGCATCGAGGATTTCAAGGCGCGCCTTGATGCCAAAGAAGAAGCGGTTCGTGCGGTCATTGACCCGAATGGCGATGGAAATACTAATGACTCTCTCATCCTCGGTTTCTATTTCTCGGATGAGCCCGTCTGGAATGGGCATAACAATGCCTATATCCGCCAGGCCGCAAACTACCTCAAAAGCAAATTTCCTACCGTGCCAATTCTCCTCGTCGAATCGGTACCGGGACTGGGAAATCAGCCAGGATGCATCGCTCCCACCGACGCGCGTACGAGTAAGGGAGCTTGTGTTGCTCCCCTTAAAGTACCTGTGTCAGTAGACTGGATAGGGTTTGATGCCTACGGCATTCGCAATCCTGACACCGATTCGTGGTACCAGGAAAAATACCGACTGCTTAAATCCAAGCGGTCGCGCACAGACCAAAAAATCTTTGTGGTGATGGACGCGTGGTGGCACCCGTGGGAACATGGCAACCGGGGCGTAAAAGTGGAAGAAATGGCTGAATATGCGCGTAACTACCACCAGTTTGCAAAATCGGATCAGGATATTATCGGCATCGCCGCATGGGTGTGGGAGGGGCGCTCATATGGACCCCAAAATGACCCGCGCGGCCCCACAATAGGCACAAAAGACTTTCCTCAAAACGTAAAAGCGGAGCACATGCGCATCGGAGCAAAGATTACTGGCAAGCCGGTTGTGTTTCCTCCTACCCACGTCTACGCACTCCCTAAAACTTCCCAGTCAGTACCCAGAGGCCAATGGACCAAGATGCTATTCGGAGATGAGCGGATGGATGATGCGGCAGAATGGGTAAATGAAAACTCGGTGTTGCGTCCGGCCTCTGCGCAAACGCTTGCGGTGACCGTCTCGCTTACCGTACAGAACGCTACCCCTAATGCCGCTTACCGGGTTGCGATCGTAAAAAACGATCGCCGCGTGGCGGTGGAGCGGGTGAGAGCGTCGGTGGGCGGCCCATTTACTTTTACTATAGAAAAAGACATATCGGTTGCGCCCGGAGACCGGCTGTCTATTGCCGTGCGGCACAACAGCACCTCTACCGCAGTCACCGTACCTATCTCCTCCCAATCCTTTCTGCGCATCCGCACCAAGTAAGATAGTTCACTTTTATATTGAGAAAAAACGGGTTTTCATGCCCGTTTTTTCTGTGAGGAGCGCGAGCCTGAATCATTTCTTGTAAGATATCGGCAATACCGATAGGATGGAGAGCACACACAATCTCATATGAAGGCAGATACCGCTCTCCATCTCTCAACAC
>CAYVXU010000001.1:5448-9260 GCA_964454705.1 uncultured Candidatus Saccharibacteria bacterium
CGTATTTCTTCGTTCTATCTTCCGCGCCTGCGCAAGATGGGAATGCGCACCTTGCGTGATTTGCTCTTCCATATTCCCTCGCGCTACGAGGATTACTCTCACATTGTTGCTATCGCTGATGCCCCCTTCGATACACCGCTCACGCTCGAAGGAACGGTAACTATGGTTACCCATCGTCACATTCCTTTTCGGCGGCTTTACATTACTGAAACAGTTGTGGAAGACGCAACAGGACGCATCAAGGCGGTATGGTTCAACCAGCCCTATCTTGAAGGCCGGATCAAAAGGGGAAGCGTAGTGCGACTCGCAGGCTCCGTTACTCTCCGCAGAGGCGAGAAGGTGTTTACCCATCCCCTGCTTGAGGTAATCGCAACCGGGAAGGACGCGCCCCGTGCCGCACAAAAAGAATCACTTCACAGCGGCCGGCTTGTTGCGGTATACCCCGAAACTGCTGGGGCTACCTCTAGATGGTTCCGGTATATTATTGCCGGTTTCCTGCGCGAGGCGCATTGTGTTGAATTCCTCCCGCGAGAGATACTTCGCATCCACTCCTTTCCAGCGCTCGCAGAGGCGCTGCACGAGCTTCACTTCCCATCATCACTCGAACGCGCGAAGGAGGCGAAGCGCCGTATTATCTTTCAGCAGCTTTTTCTTCTGCAGCTTACTCTTTTTGCGAGCCGAAAAAAACTCGAGTATTTCAACGCTCCCGCAATACCGCGTGATCTCGCCGCCCTTCGGGCGTTTACCGGCTCGCTCTCCTATGCGCTTACCGATGCACAGCGTCGCTCTGCATGGGAAATTGTGACTGACCTCGCAAAACCCCATCCCATGAACCGGCTTCTCGAGGGTGATGTAGGCTCCGGAAAAACGGTGGTGGCTGCCGCCGCAATCCATCTTACGGCAGGAGCTGGATACCAAAGTGCGTACCTCGCTCCTACGGAAATCCTCGCCGAGCAGCACTTCCGTACGCTCTCCGCACTCCTTACTATTCCGGTATTTCTTCTTACCAATTCCCTCCGGGAATCCACGCGCCATACGGACCTTACTAAATCAGCGATTCTTAAGTTCGCCCAGGAGGGAGAGACGGGCCTCTTTATCGGTACCCACGCGCTTATCCAAAAAGACGTTCGCTTTGGAAAATTAGGCCTTGTAATCGTGGATGAACAGCACCGCTTCGGTGTAGCCCAGCGCAGGCATCTTCTTGTAACCCACGCGCAGGAAAAGATGCTCCCCCATCTTTTGAGCATGTCTGCTACTCCCATTCCGCGCACGCTTGCGATGACTCTCTATGGCGATCTTGACCTCTCTGTGCTCGACGAACTGCCCAAGGGGAGAAAAGAGATCACCACCGATATCACCTCTCCCGCAAAAAAACAACAGGTATATGCATTTATGAGGGAGGAAATAAAAAAAGGAAGGCAGGCCTTTGTGGTATGCCCGCGTATCGAGAAGGGCGAGGAGATTGGGGGTGGTACGTTATTCCCTGTAAGCGAAGGAGTGAAAAATGTAAGCGAGGTACATGCGCATCTTGCTGAAACAATATTCCCGGATCTGCGCGTGGGAATGCTGCATGGAAAAATGCGGCCAAAGGAAAAAGAAGAGGTGATGAAACGCTTTGTGAGAGGAGAATTTGATATCCTTGTCGCCACCTCGGTAATTGAGGTTGGAGTAGATATCCCCAATGCATCCGTAATGCTCGTAGAGTCCGCAGACCGCTTCGGCCTTGCCCAGCTCTACCAGCTGCGCGGTCGCATCGGGAGAGGTACATATGCCTCATCGTGCTTCTTTGCAACTGAACTTCCCTCCCAAAAAGCCCGTGCGAGACTGCAGGCCATCCTGCGGGCGAAAAACGGATTCGAGCTTGCTGAAGAGGATCTCAAACTCCGCGGCCCCGGCGACTTTTTCGGCACCCAGCAATCCGGCCTTCCCAATACGGTAACCGCCAATCTCATGAATGCGCCTCTTGTGTATGCCGCCCGTGAAACGGCGAGAAAACTTTTAGAACAGGACCCTATGCTTACGAAGCATCCTCTCCTGAAGCAGGAGCTAGTTGACTTCAGGGCGCAATTTCACAGAGAATAACCCTAGCTTTCAGCGGAAAGCTATAGCTTATAGGTGATAGGCAAGCTTCATTAGCTTCTTTAGCTTCATTAGCTACTTAGCTTTAATTCAAAAATCAAAAGGCAAAATTCAAAAATATAAATCAAAATGCAAAAAGAGAGAAATGTATACATACCTGGAAGACGTGTTGATAAAATCACTTGACAAAACATTCTTGTTGTATATAAAATTAAAATAGGTTCGATTGTTCTTTTCAAAGCTCTCCTACCAGCCGGTCTCCTACTTTGATACAGAAGGAGGTGATGCAATGTGTGAGCAAGAGGTGATTTTCAGCCTCAAAAGAGGCCGGGTAAAGAAAATCACTGTCTCGAATGTAACAGGAGGCTGGCGTGAAATGGCGGGGTTGTTGAAAGCAACAATCCATACCGCTTCCTCCTACCTTCGAAAGATTGAGCAGGGGGAAATCCACCGATCTCTTCCGACTGGTCCTGTTCAACTCGAGTGCAAGGGTCACTGAAGTTTCACCCACACTACAAACAAACCGCACGATCGGAGCATCGTGCCAACTGGGGGGATGTATGGGTCTCGTGGTCGCGTATCTGGACGAGAACGAGGAGGTGTACTCTCTGGACGTCATCTCCTACGAACACCCTGACCGGAAGAGTCTCGAGGTGGTGCGCAGTCATCTCTCTGTCGAGGCAGAGGTGGTGAGACGGAAGGATGGTTACCGCATCGCCGTACCGCCGCAGGAAGGCCTCTCATTCGACCAGGCCACATCCGTTCGATATGACGCGGGTGAAGACCTGAGAGAGCCGATGGGCTTCGAGAGGAGGCCGATCAACGAGTCACCGTATTACCACAGGAGGAGAGCTTCGCTCTAGAGCGAATTCCAAAAAGCCGGACACATGCTTTTTCGTGCCCGGCTTTTCCCTTCTATAGCATAGCATTTGGTCCGTAAGCTAAACAGCTAACGAAGCTACCCGCCCGAACGACTGACATCGTTCAGTCGGGCGGGGTGAAGCTAAGAAGCTAACGGGTTATTCCGCTTTTCTCTTTTCCGTAATCCAAAATCCGAGATATTTTCCAAGCGCGAGACGGGTCTGCGCCTCAAGCCCGGGAAACGCACCAAAAAATATAATGGTAACGGGCAGGAGCGCCCACTGCAGGGCCATGAGAATGTATTTACGCCTCCCGTACTCCGGGGGCTTGGGCGGTAGCAAAGTCATGCTTAAGAATGCCGAGGAGACCAGCCCCACCATGGCAAGCGTCATTAGTGTGCGGGTGGTACGGGGAAGTGAGTAGGCAATCTGCTCCCGATTGAACGCATCGCCCCCGAGCGCGAGCGGAAGCCACCCCAAAAGAAAGATAATGAGCGCGTTGGTTGCCCATGAGTGAAAACTCTCCAGAATTGAGAACCCGTAATACCACTTTTTGCCGCGTGGTATTTTTTTATTTTTCAGGAACCCATAGAGAAAATATGGTACATTCTCCACCCCCCACCCCCATCTCCTCTGCTGGAGATACTGGTTGCGCATGGTGCGCCAGAACGTAGAGGCGACATTGGCATCCATATAGATGGGGTAGTAGAGCGGCTGTACGGAGTAGTCGCCGTCAAAGCGCAGGAAACACTGCCAGAAAATCCGGGAATCTTCGCTCACCATATTACGCTGCCAGTATCCCACTGCGGTAAGCGCCTCAAGACTCATGGAGTGAGACGAGAAGGTGGTAGCGCGTTCAGGCCGCTCCTGCTG
>CAYVXU010000001.1:9270-12015 GCA_964454705.1 uncultured Candidatus Saccharibacteria bacterium
TTCCATATGTTATTTATGTAGATGGGAACGGGCTGGTAGCTCGCGCGGGTTGGATTCGGATGGGTAAGGTAGTGGTACGTTACACAGCCGAAATAATCGGGCGGCACCTGGCTATCGATATCGAATGCGGAGACAATTACGTGATGGTGGGGTATGCCGCGCATATCAATGAACTCATGTACACACTCTTGTGCAACCCAGGCAATATGAGAGCCTTTTCCGGGGCGTTCTCCGGGTAAGCCAGCAGGATGCCGCATCACCTTGAGCTCGCCAAAGGAAGGGCGAAATGCATCGCCTGCCGCGCGCACCCGCTCCCACGTTTCCTCTCCCGCCCGCTCTTCCGCAGAAAGCACCACCAGGAGCTGTGCGGCAGGGTAACGTGAATGCGCAAGCGAGCCAAGGGTGTCTTGCAGTATACGCATCTCAATCTCCCGCTCCCCTACAGGAAGAATGATAAGATGATACAGTGATTTCCATGATGGTACGATCCTGCTATACGTTGAGAGGGAAAGTTCATGAAGCTTTTCGAGCCAATCGGTAGCAAGGTGCGCTCTCATGCGCCGGTAGGCGGTGCGGAGATGAAAGGAAAGATAGACAGTTTTAAGGAGCCAGTACAGGTCGAACGCAATGATAAAAAAGGCTACCCACACCGGTTGTGCCCATGAGAGAACTATAAAAAAGACAATGGTGAGCCATGCGAGGGCGGCGGGAAGTATTTCGAGTGCACGGAAAATGATCCTTTCTTTTCCGTCCTTAATATCCACTGCGTGTGCGATGTGCAGATACGGGTGTTCCCTTAACGATTCTGCGTACCAACCTTCTTTTTGCAAAGAGGGAATGGCCTCTGTTTTGATCCCGTCCATATTATTACGCTGTCTTCTCCCCTATCTCGATCACGACCGCGGTCATATCATCTTTTTTTTCACGAAAATGCGTTTCTCTGCTTCGCTCGCGCGCCGCATCGAGAAGCGTTCTCGCTGCACCTTCGGGGGTAGAAGCTTCTGCAAGCAGCAACCGCAGTTCGTGGTCGGTAAGATTGTCATGCACGCCGTCAGAGGTAAGGAGCAGGCGGTCGCCGGGTCTTATCTCGACTATCTCGACAGAGGGCGTGACATCGGATGTTCCTAAGGAGTTGAAAATAAGATTTCGTCTTCGGTAAAGAATATGCTCGTCTGCGGTAAGATCTTCGGATACGCTTGCATTGTTAAATTTTCTCTGCAGTGCACGAGTCTTCTCTCTATCTCCATGCGAGGCTTCCAAAAGAATTCCGTCATCCACGGTAAGCTGTTCAAAGTAATCTGCATCGCGCCGCAGAAGGTAAGCCCTGCTGTCACCGAGGTGCCCGATGATTGCATACCGCTTTCCTTCATGCTCCATAATTTTCGCTACCGTTGCAGTAGTGCCCATTCCGGCAAGCGAAGGGTTCTTCCATACTTCTTTGAGGATGGAGCGATTTGCAAGTTCGAGAAGTTTTTTGAGCCGGCTCCCCACTTGCCTCGGGGAGAGCTCTCTTTGCTGTGCCTCAAGCTGGGACTGGATATAATCTCTTGCAATGAGCGACGCCACCTCTCCTCCCCTGTGCCCGCCCATGCCATCAAATATACCGAATACTCCTTTTTCGGGCATAGCAAAGAAAGAATCTTCGTTGCGCTCCGGATGCTTCTCGCTCGCCCGGCTCTCGCCGTGGGAGCGCACAAAAACCTCTTCTCTTACTTCTGAAATATATTCGGTATTATCCGGTTCTGGCGGCCCCTCACGTTCAGGAGACATAAAATTTAAACTTAACTGCTCGTTGCGAGCCGCGCCGCGAGGCGCGGCGAGCATTCCTCTCCATCCACTTCCAAAAATTTGACAAACCCTGTTTGGTGCGCCTGGTAGGGATCGAACCTACGACGGCCACGTTATAAGCGTGGTGCTCTGCCACTGAGCTACAGGCGCGTGAACATTACAAAAGCCGTCACAAGAGTGACGGCTGTATCATAGCAAAGCAATGTTTCTCCAGCAATATCAGGCGGGTTGGGCCATGAGCGCATCAAATTCTTTGCGCTCGAGCGTTTCTTTCCTAATGAGTTCGCCTGCGATCTGGTCGAGTTTGGCGCGATGTGAGGTGAGTACCTTCACCGCGCTTTGGTAGGCATTTTTTACAAACCGTGACACTTCTTTATCAATCATCGCCGCCACCTCTTCAGAGTACTCCTTCTCGGTGGCAATCTCACGGCCCAAAAACACCATCTCCTCACGTTCACCGAAGGTGACGGGGCCAAGTTTTTCGCTCATACCGTACTGGGTAACGATCCGGCGGGCTAACTCCGAGGCGTTCTTGAGGTCGTTGCAGGGGCCGGTGGTAAGCTCGCCGAACACCAATTTCTCCGCCACATAGCCGCCGAGCATGGTTGCAAGATCGCTTAAGAATTCGCTCTTTGAACGCAAGTGTTTATCCTCCATAGGAAGTTTCAGTGTAAAACCGCCGGCCCGGCCTCGTGAAACAATCGAAACCTTATGCACAGGGTCTGCATGGGGAAGTGATGCGGCTACCAGCGCGTGCCCCGCTTCGTGGTATGCAACAATTTTCTTCTCCTGCTCAGAGAGAATGTGGCTTTTGCGCTCCGGCCCCAGCAACACCTTTTCAATGGATTCAAGAAGCTCCGCCTGGCTGATTTGTTTTTTATCGCGCCGGGCCGCAAGAATCGCTCCCTCATTTACGAGATTCGCAAGGTCCGCACCGGAAAAGCCCGGCGTGCGCTG
>CAYVXU010000001.1:12025-24606 GCA_964454705.1 uncultured Candidatus Saccharibacteria bacterium
ATCTCCCTCAAATTCATGTTCTTCGCCATCGTCTTATTACGGGTGTGAATCTGTAAGATCGCCTCCCGGTCGTTGATATCGGGCTGGTCAAGCACTACCCTGCGGTCAAAACGGCCGGGGCGCAAGAGGGCGGGGTCGAGAATATCAGGGCGGTTCGTTGCGGCGAGCACCACCACCTTCTCTTCGGTCTCGAACCCGTCCATTTCCACCAGTATCTGATTGAGGGTCTGTTCACGCTCATCATGCCCGCCTCCAAGCCCCGCGCCCCGGTGTCTGCCTACCGCATCAATCTCGTCAATAAAGAGAATTGCGGGCGCATACCGTTTCGCCTGGCGGAAGGTGTCGCGCACACGAGAAGCGCCTACCCCTACAAACATCTCCACAAATTCCGATCCGGACATGTGGAAAAAGGGCACGTTCGCCTCGCCTGCAACCGCACGGGCAAGGAGCGTCTTTCCCGATCCCGGAGGGCCGATAAGAATCACGCCGCGCGGAATACGAGCGCCGATATCAAGGAATTTCTTCGGGTGCCGTAAAAACTCCACTACCTCCCGGAGCTCTTCTTTGGCCTCTTTGAGACCCGCGACATCCTGAAATACCACCTTATTGCGCTTGTCGTCAGGGAGCCACATGCGGGCCTGGGTGCGGCCGAATGAGAGCGCCTGCATGTTCCCGCGCTGTGCCTGCCGGAACATCATCCACACAAGCACCCCAATGATGAGGATGGGAAGGATTACCGAAATAATAGGCCCAAGCCACACCGCAATGCCAGATTCGCGCTTAAAATCGATATCGAGCGAGGTAAGCCGCTCCTCGTTTACCTTAAGATTCGTGAGATTTTCAATAAGATCACCCTCTTTGAATGACCGTGCCTCGCGCCCATCGGTGAGGAATACAGTAAGATCGTTGCCCCGCACCTCGATACGTTTTACCTCGCCTGCGTTCACTTTGCGCACAAGCTCATTTAAGGTTATCTCCTCCTGCGGGGTAGAGGTCTGCAGAAGCGCAAACCCTCCCGCAATGAAGGCGAGAATAAGTACTGCAATGATAAAATTTTTTCCAAATCCTTTCATACAATAAAATCATCCTCCTCTCTGCGTACGCCTTATTGCGCGGGCGGTCCAGAGCGTTTCTCCTGAACCTCTGCCGCTTCGGCTGCTTCCGGAGCGGTCGCGGGCTGTTCTTTTCCTTCCCGTATAGGCGAGAGCGCAAGACGATGCTGGGCCGGCTCAATAGAACGGATGCGAAAGGGGTACTGTTTTCCCACTTCGAGCGCACGGTGCATCCCTTCAAACCCGGCAAACTCCGAGATGTGCGCAAGCCCGTGAATGTCGGGGTCAAGCCGCACAAAAGCGCCGAATTTGTTGATCTTGGTGACCTCCCCGATTACGCGGTCGTCTTTGTGATACCGCTCTTCTGCCCGCAGCCATGGATCTTCCTTCAGGGCTTTGAGGGAAAGCGAGACACGTCCCTCTTCAATGCCGATAATTTTCGCGCGAATCTTATCTCCTGCTTTCACGATCTTCCGGGGGTCTTCAATGAGCTTGTGATCGAGCTCTGAAATATGGATAAGCCCTTCGAGCTTGTTCCCTCCAAATTTTACGAATGCGCCGAAATCAACCACGCCGCTCACCTCTCCCTCAATTACATCTCCTACCCCGTATTGCGCGAGCGCATCCCGTACATCCTGCTGGATCACCTCCTTTTCAGAGACAATCAGTTTCTCTTCTCTAGGATCTACATCAATCACGCGCACTTCAAAGAGTTCCCCCACATATTTCTGCAGTTCGCTTAAGATTTTCTGCTTGTCTCCACCTTCTACCCTGGGGTATTTCTGCCCAGAGAGCTGTGAGACGGGCAAAAACCCCTTCACCCCCTCTACCTCCACGAGCAGTCCGCCCCGGTTTGCCTCCAAAATTTTTGTGGAAATGATCGTCCCCTTTTCTTTCATGGTGGCAAGCACATCCCACGTGCGGTCACGCCCCGCCTCACTCACCGAGAGTTCGGTATACCCTCCCTCGTTCTCAAGCTCGATCACTTTTGCGCTGATGGTGTCTCCTACCTTGAGTTTGCGGATCATCTCGCCCGCTTCCATGTACTCTTTTCCGTAAATGATGCCCGGCCGCCACGACCCCAGATCAATAAATACCGAATTTCCTTCCTTTGCTACCACCACCCCTTCCACGAGTGAGCCTATTTTGGGCATGTTCATAGGCCATTTCTTCACCAGTTCCGCCATGGGAAGTGAAGATGTAAAAACAGGGGTTGTGGAAGCCCCTTTCTCCTTTGCTTCAGAGACTGCGGCGTGGTCAGGCTGCATAGACTCGTAGTATAAAGCGTCTCTTCGTCTTTGACAAGCCCCGAAAATAGCTTATTAGCTTTTAGGTTTTAGCTTTTTTAACTTCAAACGCAAAAGTCAAAATGCAAAAGTACAAGTCAAAAGTTATAAAGTATAAGAATCTCCGCGAAGCGGCTACCAAAATTTTGACTTTTGATTTTTGAATTTTGATTTACCCTATTCTTGTTGCCTTTACGCTACTTTTGGGTTACAATCTTTTTGTATGATCATTAGCTGGCTAGGGGTATCGTGCTTCCGAATCCAATCCGGAAGCATCTCTCTTTTACTCGATCCATACGAGAAAAATGCAGGCACTCCCCTCCCCCATATGAAGCATGATGTGGTGGTAGGGATTACCTCTTCGGCGGTAAAACCCGGCGAAGCATTTATAGTATCGCACCCGGGAGAGTTTGAGATTGCCGGAATTACGATCACCGGTATCACGATCCCTTCCGGCACCACGGAAGGCAAAGATGCTTCTCACGGCGAGGAACGGACAATCTGGAAAGTGGTGATGGAGGATATTACGCTCGCGCATCTTGACCGCATCCAGCGCTCGGAGCTTACACCTGCAATTCTCGACGGGCTCGGCGATATTGATATGCTGCTCCTTCCCGTAGGAAATGAAGGGTCGCTCTCCCCGGAAGAGGCGGTATATGTGATGAACCAGATCGAACCGCGCATCGTAATTCCTATGCGATACGAGGTGAAGAAAGGAAAGGGACAGCTGGACGAGTTCCTTAAAGAGGCGGGAGAAACTGCTCCGCAAAAAATGCCCAAGCTCGTTACCAAGAAGAAGAACCTCCCGCAGGACGAAAATACCCAGGTTATTCTTCTTGAGCCGGTATATTCACCCGGGAAATAACTGCTATGCGCCTCCACGAACGGCTCCATGCGTTACAAGAATATCTTGCCCGCCTTCCGTATCACACCAAAGTGTTGGTACTCTGGTTCACGGTGGGTATCACGGGTGTAGCGGTATTCGGTATATGGGCATTCCAGCTTCAGTATGAGTTAAGCGGGGCCCACTCATTCGGGCAATTCCTGCGACAGGCGGATAGCAGCGAGCTTCAGGAGGCGCGAAGGAACATCCCGTCGCTGTGGCAGGGAGTTCAGCATTCGCTCTCCTCTCTGCTCTCTCCCCTCCCTTCTACCGCTACCTCCTCTCCCGTCACTCCTTCTCCCACCTTTCGATTTGAAGACCGTACCCGTTCGGAACTCCCGCGAGAACCGTTCACCACTCCTCTCACACTTCCCACCCAATAATCTATGAAAAAAGAAGAGTCTGTATCCGGTTCACATCTTAATTCCATCGGCCTTACCCAGCCGCGCGAAATTGTCCGCGAGATGGAGGAGGCGTATCTCGACTACGCGATGTCGGTAATTGTGGCACGGGCGCTACCGGACGCGCGGGATGGTCTCAAACCTGTCCAGCGCCGCATTTTATACGCAATGCGTGAACTGGGCCTTACCCGTGCGGCAAAATACCGCAAATCCGCCGCGGTAGTAGGAGAGGTGATGGCAAAGTATCATCCTCATGGGGATGCCGCGATTTACGATACGCTTGTGCGCCTCGCACAGGACTTTTCGCTCCGCTACCCGCTCGTGGATGGCCAAGGAAACTTTGGCTCGGTAGATGGTGATGCGGCTGCGGCAATGCGGTATTGCGTTATCGCAGATACGCTCATTGCCACTGAAAAGGGGCTTATCCCCATTGCCGACATCTCCCCGGATAAAAAGGAGAATATCGCTCTCTCTGTTCTTTCTTTTCGGCAAAGAAAGAACGCTGTATCGAAATGGTTTGACAGTGGCATCCACCCTACTCTCAAAATTACTACCGCACGCGGCTTTACCCTTACCGGAACAGATAATCATCCTATTCTTACGTGGACAAAAAATGCCGCGAGCGGAAAGCCGTTTTTCCAATGGAAATTGCTCAGCACGCTCTGTGAAGGTGATATCGCAGTGATTGACCGCACCCCCCACTTCTGGCCAGAGAAACGAGTAAATCTTCTTCCATACGTTCCGGTGTTATCTGCACGCGCAGAGAAAAAAATACTTCCCTCCGAACTTACTGAAGATCTCGCATATCTCATGGGTGCCCTCATTGCAGAAGGCACAATGAAAGAGCGTGAAATCGAGTTTTGCAATAGTGACCCGCAGTGGATTAAAGAGTTTATCCTGCGGTGGAAGCGAACATTCCCTGATTGCCGTTTACATGTGTTCCATAAATTACCGAATTCGTACGGCAAAAAACCCTATACAACTATTGAAATTCATTCCAAGGCGGTAATCACGTTCTTAAGAAATATCGGTCTTCATCCCCACAAATCGGGAGATCGCAGAATTCCGCCTCTTATTTTCCAGTCACCAAAGGGGGTAGCGGCATCGTTCCTGCGCGCTTACTTCGAGGGCGACGGGAGCGTGAGCGAGAGCGGGAAAATGATTGAGCTTTCGTGTATCTCAAAGAGTGAACGCCTCATTGAGGAGCTTCAAATTCTCTTACTACGCTTTGGAATCGCAGGAACAAAACGCTTTGATTGCTACCGGGCTACGCACAAGCTTTACGTGCGGGGATTAAAAAACTATCAGATTTTCTCACAGGAGATAGGTTTTTACGCCCCAACGAAACAACGGAAACTCGCACAGATACTTCAACGGATTACCAAAGATGCGTCTCTCACTGATTACATCCCCTATTTGAGTACGTTCACCCGCGCCCTCCTTACGCCGCGCGCAGAGCAGAAGGATATCGAGTTTGTGCGAAAACACAACTTTAATCGCTATTCGACTCTTGCACTCCAGAAAGATCGAGTTCTTACCGCTATTCCCATGTCAAAACGTGAGGCACTGCATATGTTATTCACAGAAATTCTCGCAAGCCAGTATCTCTTTGATCCAATTGTCTCCATCGAGCGGGCCGGGAACCGGCGGGTATATTCGCTCCGCGTGCAAAGCGCCTGCCACTCATTCGTAGGGAACGGATTTATTAATCACAACACCGAAACGCGCCTCACCCCTATTGGCGAAGAGATGCTTGCTGATATTGAAAAAGACACGGTGGATTTCGTTGACAACTACGATGGCACGCGCAAAGAACCCCAGATTCTTCCCTCGCGGATTCCGCAGTTTCTCTTAAATGGCACGGTGGGAATTGCGGTAGGTATGGCAACCAACGTACCTCCGCACAACCTCACCGAGGTGGTGGATGGTTTAGTGCATCTTATTGACCGCCCCAAGGCGACCCATGAGGACCTTATGAAGCTTGTGAAGGGCCCGGACTTCCCGACGGGCGGCATTATCTACAACGCCCGTGAGATTGCACACGCCTACGGCACTGGCCGCGGGCCAATTGTCACACGGGGTGAAGCAGAAATTGTCGAACCCAAGCAGAAAAGCCGTGTGGTCACGTTTCAGATTATCATCACCTCGATTCCCTACCAGGTGAATAAAGCAAGCCTCATCGAGAAGATGGCAGAACTTGTGCAGGAAAAACGGGTGGAGGGCATAAAAGATATCCGGGATGAATCGGACCGCGAGGGTATGCGTATTGTGATAGACCTTAAAGCCGACGCCTACCCCCAGAAGGTACTCAACAAGCTCTACAAGTACACTGATCTTCAGCGCACCTTCCACCTCAATATGGTGGCCCTCACGGAAAAAGGACTCCAGCCGCAGGTACTTTCCTTAAAAGGGCTTCTTGAGCAGTACATCGAACACCGCAGAATTGTGGTGACACGGCGCACCGCGTATGACCTTGCCCGCGCGAAAGAACGCGCCCATATTCTCGAAGGCCTCAAAAAGGCGCTCGACCACATTGATGCAATTATTAAAACCATTAAATCATCCGAAACCAAAGAGATCGCCCACCAGAAGCTCATGCAGCGCTTTCGTTTGAGCGCGGTGCAGGCGAGCGCAATTCTTGAGATGCGCCTGCAATCGCTTGCGGGGCTTGAGCGCAAAAAAATCGAAGATGAACTACAGGAGAAGCGCCGTCTCATTAAGGAGCTTGAGGCAATTTTGAAAGATCCCAAAAAAGTCCTTGCGGTAATGAAGGACGAACTGCGCGATATAAAGGAAAAATACGGCGACGAACGCAAAACGCGCGTCTATGCCTCATCGGTAAAGGAATTCCGCGAAGAAGACCTCATTCCGGAAGAAGAAACGCTCATCCTTGCTACCCAAGGAGGATACATTAAACGGGTGAAGCCCTCTGAATATCGGGTACAGCGTAGAGGCGGCAAAGGGGTAACCGGCGTTACCACCCGTGACACCGACTTAGTGGAGCATTTCCTCACCGCACATACCCACGACAACCTGCTCTTTTTCACCACACAGGGACGGGTGTTCCAGACGAAGGCATACGAACTACCGGAAACGTCGCGGGTAAGCCGGGGAAAGGCCATCCAAAATTTCCTCCAGCTCGCCCCGAACGAATCGGTAACCGCGCTCCATGCCTACCGCCAAAAGAGTACTGCAAACGAGATTGCCGCCGCTGAAACTCACTTTTTGGTGATGACTACCCAGCATGGTATAATTAAAAAGACGCCGATTGAGGACTTTGCCAATGTGCGACGGTCCGGGCTTATCGCCATCCGTGTACAGAAGGGCGATACGCTCAAGTGGGTGGCCGCTTCTTCAGGAAGTGATCATATCATGCTCACCACCTCACAAGGGCAGGTAATCCGCTTCTCCGAGAAGGATGTGCGCCCGATGGGGCGGAGCGCCTCCGGAATTCGCGGCATGTCGCTACGGTCGAACGACCGGCTTGTGGGGATGGATATTGTGCGCAAGAACGGCGCGGCCGCGAAAGAGATGCTCCTTGTAGTGAGTGAGAACGGCTTTGGCAAACGCACAACGCTTGACCAATACAAGGTACAGCGTCGCGCAGGAGTAGGTATTAAGACCGCAAAGATCACTCCCAAAACCGGAAGCATGGTGGCCGCGCGGGTGGTGAATGAGTCCGCCGAAGACGTGATTGCAATTTCACAGATGGGACAGGTGATCCGTGCCCCTCTTAATTCCATCCCGCTTCTTGGGAGGAGCACCCAAGGGGTCCGCATTATGCGTCTTGAGAAAAGCGACCGGGTGGCTTCGATAATTTGCCTGTAAATTAATTCAAAAATCAAAATGCAAAAGTCAAAATTAATGAGTCAACATTTTCGTTCCGAAAATGTTGATACCGCCATTTTGATATTTGAGATTTGATTTTTGAATTATGCAATCTATCGGAGGGTTTGTACGGCCAGATGATACCCTCACCCAGGTTGATATTCCGCAGGGCGTGAGTGTAGCGGATTTCGGCTGCGGCGCAGGGTATTTTTCTATTCCCATTGCCCAGCGCGTAGGAGCCGAGGGAAATGTCTACGCAATCGACGTCCTTGCAAGCGCGCTCGAGACAGTCGCCTCACAGGCGCGGCGTCTGGGCATGTTCAATATCCATACGATTCGGGCAGATCTGGAGCGGCCGGGAGGATCCACACTTCCCGATGCGGGCATGGATCTTGTGTTTGCCGCTAATATCCTGCATCAGGCGCTCAAGCGTGAGGTAATCTTCGGGGAGGCATATCGTATACTCAAACCCAGAGGACAGCTTGTTATTATTGAATGGGAACCATCCCGCGCAGGCATTGGTCCGCCGCTCTCTATGCGCCTCTCTGCCGATGAAGCCCAGCGGCTTGCCCACGCCCAGCACTTTAAACTCCGGCAGACGCTCCTCGTGGATGAATACCACTATGGTCTCCTATTTAAAAAGTGAGATCTTTGTCTGTATCGTCCAGTCACGTTTGCCTTTCACTTTTGACTTTTGAATTTTGAGTTTTAATTTATTAAGAGGTATGTCTCGCGCGCAAATTGCCATTGTCGGAGGAACGCTCCTTGTAGTCCTGTTTTTCACGCTGGGATGGTTCTGTGTGATTCCCTATGTGTTTGTGAAGTGCGACAAAGATAGGGAGGCTCCGCCAGAGGTGGAGCTTGAGCTGTGGGGGGTATTTGATGACTCCGATGTATTCCGCGATCTTATCCACGAATACAAAACACAGGTGCGCAAAAATGTGAGAAATATTACCTATCGCAAAGTGAGCATCGACGACTACGAACGCGCCTTGCTGAACGAACTTGCTGCGGGCAAAGGGCCGGACATCTGGTATCTCCATAGCTCCTGGCTCCCCAAGCACTTTGATAAAATTTCCCCTATGCCCGATACGCTCCTCAATCTCGTGCAATTCAGGGATACCTTTGTTGATGTTGCGTATCAGGATTATATCCGGGATGAAAAGATATACGCGCTCCCCCTCTATACTGATACGCTCGCGCTCTATTATAACGAAGACCTGCTCGAAAGCGCCGGGTTTTCTGCGCCCCCGCGCACGTGGGAAGAGATGAATGTATATGTGCCCGCGCTCACCAAGAAAAGCGATCTTGGCATCATCACCCGTGCGGGCGCGACACTCGGCACTGCCTACAATATCAACCGCTCGGTAGACATCCTGTGGCTCCTTATGCTACAGCTGCGCACCAAAATGGCTGACGAGCGGCGGGGGGTAGCCACGTTTGCGGATCCAGTGAGCATCGCGGGAAGTGAGACCGCCTACCCGGGAGAAAACGCGCTTGCCTATTACACTGACTTTGCCAATAGCAACAAAAAAAATTACACCTGGAACAAAGGTTTTGATTACTCCATTGACGCTTTCTCCCAAGGAAGAGCCGCAATGATGATAAACTATGCCTATCATCTCCCTACGATCCGCAGGCATAACCCCAACCTCCGCTTTGCCATAGCTCCTGTACCGCAGATCGCTCAAGATGCACCGGTGAACTACGCAAATTACTGGGGCCTCACCGTAAAAGCCTACCCGGAAGGCACGAAAGACGCGCAGGCAAAACGCACCGAGGCATGGCGTTTTGTGAAGTGGCTTACCGAAAAGAGCCAGTCTGAAAAGTATCTTATCCTTACGAACCGCCCGGCGGCGCGGCGTGATATTCTCCCCTCCCAGTATGACCATCTCACCTTGAGCGTCTTTGCGCGGCAGGCGCTTTCGGCAAAAAGCTGGTTTCAGATCAGTGACACCGAGGCGTTAACTATCTTTGCAAGCGCAATCGAAAAGGTGAATACCGGCGCGCAAACCGTGCGCGAGGCTCTGCGGGAAGCCCAGTCAAACGTGGGGCTTCTCATGCAGGATGCGCGGCTAAAGAACCGATTACCCCGTTTATGAGCCAGCTACGCCTTTCTAGATGGCTTCTACGCCTCGTCCCGGCGTTTCTCACGGCGGCGCTTCCTGCGCTTGCCTATGCCGAGCACTTTTCATGGCACCCGCTCGTTCCCTGCGGCACCACAGGCACTCCTGATTGCGATACCTGCCTTCTTCTTAAACTCGTTGAGAATCTCATTAGCTTTACGCTCTTTGAGCTTATTATGCCGTTTACGGTAATTGCGGTGCTCGTGGGAGGATTTCTCCTGCTCTTCTCCGGCGGAAGCGAAAAGATGGTGAGCACCGGCAAACAGATTGTGCTCTACGCGATCCTTGGATTTGTGGTGGCATTCGTCTCATGGGTGGTGGTGGACGAAATCATCAGCTTCTTTGCGGGTGAAACGTTCCCTCTTCCGTGGAACGAGATAAGCTGCGATAAACCGCTCATCGAAGAGGGTTCGTGAGATATACACAGTCATTGTGACGACTAGTGGAATAAAAGAGAGAAAAACGCTATAATAACACTATGCGCTATCGTCTGCCTGTACTGATAGTTCTTTTCCTTGCAGCGCTGCTCTCATTTCCACTCTCCGGGAAAGCCGCATTTAGTGATGCAAAAGTCTACTGTTTTGAATGGCAGTGTGAGATTACCGGTCTCGACGCAGTCGATGAGGATAGAGCGCTTGAAGCACAGGTCAGATGGACCGCATCGAATGGAAGTGAAAGCCAGATCTGTACGACATGCGGCCGTACCTTCACCGTAACTGACGACGCTGTAAAGCAGGAAGGAAGTAATGTTTCCGTGTTCATCCCGTATGATACGAATGGTGATGGTGTTGCCGACGGCACAGTGGAACCGTCACAAATTGTTGACCAAAATGGAAGCACCACGGGAATGAGCACCGATGACTCCACGGGCGGAGAGGACGACTCAACTGGCGGTGAAGATGATTCAACGGGAGGAGAATCGCGCGGAATCAAAATCAAGAACTGGCTCGGCTCTGACACCTTCGCGGATATCGCAAAATCGATCGCCGGATTCCTCTACACTGTAGGGCTTATCTTCGCGGTACTCATGATTCTCTGGGCCGCGTTTCTCTTCATTACCTCGGCAGGAAACGAAGACCGCGTTACCCAGGCACGCAAGGCAATACTCTGGGCAGTGATCGGCCTTGTCATTCTGCTTCTTGCTGGCGGTATCACCACCCTCCTTAGCTCGATTTTAGGAGTTGATAAACCAGAATAATATATAAACTTTAAAGGTCGCTGTTATTCCTCCAAAAGCCCTTATTTCGCATCAGGTGAAGCTTTGGAGGAGTCGATCTCATACTATGAACAAACTTATACCCGTTACCCTGCTCCTCGTAATGCTCGCGCTCCCTGTGATGGCGGTAGCGCAGGAGGGCCCTCCTAATGTCAACCTTACCAAAGAAGAGGCGATCCGGATTCTTAATGGCATTGTAAACTGGTTCTTCGCAATCGTGCTCATCCTTGCCGTGATATTCCTGCTCTATGCGGCGGTGCTCTTCTTTTTCTCTGCAGGAAATGAAGACTCGGTAGCTGATGCACGGCGCGCAGTAGTGTGGGCGATTGTGGGAATCGCGGTGGCGCTACTCTCCAAAGGGTTGATTATTTTAGTCGCGAGTCTCCTCGACATACCGCTTGCATAACTTCTGCGGTAAGAAATGAGAAAAGCCGGCTGGCGGAATGCCAACCGGCTTTTTGGAACGAAAGAACGAAGGAACTGTGAAATTACGTGGGCGGACAGATGCCAGAACCAGGATGGACGCTCACCGTGGAAGGTTCATCGCCTCCTTTGAGGTAAATCGTCCCTGCCCGTTTGTTGACGTTATACACGTAACACGGACTCCTGATGGGTTCGTATTTGCCCATGTTCTTGAGGTAGAACGTGCGGGTGCTTGCGAGTACCACCTTTGTACCCACGGGGATATGAATTCCCGTCTTTACCTCTTGCCCAGGTTCGAGGGTAAAGGTGTATTCTCCACCTACCGCTCTACCGGTAAGCGGAGAAATTGTAACTGTTCGGGTAGTGGTAGTAGAGGTAACAGTGGTCTCTTCGGTACGAAGAAGCTGTCGCTCGCGTTTTGCTGCATCCGCGTGACACCTCTGGAACTCTTCCCAGCTTATCCGCTTCTGCTGGTGATCTTCGGCACATTTCATCACGTCTGACGCGAGACGCTTTGCTTCATTCGCCTGGGCGTCGTGGAATGCCTCATCGAGCGCCTGTCGGGCGATGATGGGAGTATCCGGGTGAATCAATTCCCTCAACCGCACGAGAGTTTCCCGTCCCCGCTCCCCCATGCTTGAGAAGAGATATCCTCCGATACCGCCCAGAACCGGCCTAAGCACCACAAAGGCGAGTACTGCGATGATCGCAGTAGTGAGCAGAGATCCGAATGCACCGGGAAATGCATTACGGAGCCGCTCGAGCATGAAGACGAAGACCACGAGGCTGAATACAAATGCCATCGCAGTAGTGCCGAAGAGAATCCCGGCAAGCACCGCGGCGACAATGCCCCCCAAGACGTTCACGAAATTTGCTCTCATCTTTCACTCCTTCCCGAGACAATGGACCGGGCAATCTTTGCAAGCCCATCGGTTCCAGCTTCTGCAATGATTTCCTTAATCATCTCCCACCACAGAGGACTACGTCGTTCGGTACGAAGACGGTCAGCCATAGGGGAAGGCGATGGTATCGGCGCTGCGGCAGCTGGCGCAGCGGCAGCCGCCCCCACTGCTGCGGGAGCACCGCGGCTTGTAAGCGCGATCCTGCCTGTGGAGAAACGTTCAAGCCATGTCATCCGTTCACGATCTCCCACAATCTGGGCTCGCTGGTAGAGTCTGCTCACGGCATTTTCTACCACACTTCGAATCTCTTCGCGTGTAGCAAAGAGTGAATACGGGATTACGAGCACCAGAAGCACAAGAGCGAGTCCTCCCCAGAACGTACTTCTTCTTAAGAGCGGCGGTGGAAGAGGTTTCTGCGGTAAAAAATATCCCTTCTCCTGCTTTACAATCTGCTCGTTGGTAAG
>CAYVXU010000001.1:24616-31881 GCA_964454705.1 uncultured Candidatus Saccharibacteria bacterium
GTAAGGGGAACTTTGAACTTGTTGAGATTGATCGTTTTCTGCCACGGCCTTGAGAGTTCCACGGAAGGTGGAACTAACGTTCGTGATAGCGGATCGGTGGTGAATGCAGTCACGAAGAAACCAGCGATGGCAATCCCAAGAAGTATCCATCCGAGTCGCGCTCGTGCATTGTTGGTGCCAAGTGTAGCTCCCCACAGCCTGCCTCCGTAGAAACCGATGTCTATCAGTCGATTTCGAATCCATTCACCCATTCGTTGTCTCCTTACCTGTTACGAAGCCCTCGCCTGAAGTTGGCGAGAAGTCCTAGTCTATAGTTCGGCCTAACCCGCTTCCTTCTTGGTTCTGGTCCAGATAGTTCGAAGTGCATTGTTTTGAGATTACACTTCGAGTCATCGACGTAGAAGCGTTTCGTTGGTTCGGTAAAGTGAATTCGTAGCTTACCGGTACCGAAGGTTGGAACCCGTACAAGCCACTCCTCGTGTCCGCTCGTAACGATGAGATTAGCGCTTACCCCCACCCCATGCATGTCATACGCAAAGAAGTAGAAAGTGTAGCCGCCTTCCTCGCCAAGAGCGCGAGCTTCGATGTGCGCAAGTTCACGGTTTTCCCCTGCCCGTCCGCTGATAGAAACAGGCAATGGAAGCTCCCTTAATCGGGGAGTTGGTACCGGGAGTTCGATCAATACATCTTCAATGTCATGTCCTTCCACAATAAAGCGGAATAGATCACCGGCTGGGTAGATTTCTCCGCCTCTTACTACTACTTCTCCTAACCCGTTGTTATCAGTTTGGGCAATCTTGTGCAGTCCCCTCATCCCAAAAATCGAAACGAGCATGTTGGGGATGGCCCTACCCATGGCATCGTAGACACTGATGAGAAACCTGTATCCATCCCAGTAAAACTGTGGATGAACCTCGAGTTTCTCCACTGCGCGCGCCTTCAGAGGAGCAAGATCAATATGGAAGTAAGCAATGCCTCTTCCATCCTGAGTAACTGCAGTTACATCGTAGCTTCCGGGTGAAATACCCCTGAGCGTAGCAACCGCAATCCCGTCCTGTTTGGTATCCGCTTTTGTCTCCACCTGCCCACAACGAAATATGAGCGTTCTACCTGCTTTAATCTTGAGATCATCGGATGGAATCACTGCTGTCACGACGAGAATGTACAGTCCATTTTCGAGACGAGAATCTACTCTGTCGATGTAGAGCGGTGTTGACGGAGGTGGAGCTGGAACTCCTCCTCCTCGACCTCTTTGTGGCATCTTACTCCTCCTTGTCGGTTATTATTTCGTTTTCAACCAACTATCCTATTTCAGATACTTTATTATATATCAAAAATTTATTTATGTCAATACCCGCTGACAGCTTCTCTCGGTAACCATCTTCTTTGTGGATCATTTCATTAACTGGGAGAGCCTAGGAAGAAAAATACCCAGAATCACCCATTAGAGATCCGTTCTGCCCTACGGCACGGCGAATCTAGCGGGGTTGACACGGCTCATCCCCTATGCTAATATGTGGCATACTCCCGCAAAGGGGGTATTTTTATTTGCCATTACGTATAGGAGGGCGGTTGGATTGGCTTGTATAAGCCAAAACCAGCTGGAAAATGGCACCGAAGCCAAACCTATGCGTACAATGACCATAATCGCTCTATGGGCGCTTGCCCAGGCGATTCTCTCACCCCACTATGCCTATGCAATGGGAGCGGACGAACCGACCGAAGAGACGCTTCTCGCGCCTCTCTCCGAAGGAATTGAGTTCGAAGACGGCACAGTGCAATACTCGTTACCAATTCCGTTTGCACACTCCTCCCCTGTTGATAAGCCCGCGCTTGCGCAAGGGATCGTGCGAACACCCACGCAAGGGAAAACTCATCGTACCGTTGCTGCGGCCGCATACACCCCGAAGAAAGCCCGTGTGTATGTTGCTCCCCACTCCCGGCTTGTACAGGTAACCGCGTACTCAAGCACTCCTGACCAGACAGACAGTTCTCCGTTCATCACGGCGTCAGGTTCGCACGTACACGATGGTACCGTGGCGGCAAACTTCCTGCCGTTCGGCACGAAGGTGAAATTTCCCGACATGTATGGCGACAAAGTATTTACCGTTGAGGACCGCATGGCCAAGCGTTTCAGTCATCGCATGGATATCTGGTTTCCCAATAGATCATCTGCAATCAAATTCGGTGTCCGCACCCTTCGCGTAGAAGTAGTGGGCTCTGATGCGTAACAAAAGCCCCGCACAAGCGGGGCTTTTGTTATTTTTAAGTACACAAAGAAGATTCTTGAAAATTTATTCGACCACCGATACAAGCCGCGCTGTACTCCATAGTTCAATCTGGTAAGCCTGAAAGGTATAGTGATCAATCACAATCGTGGCTGAACCTGACATTTTTTTGCCAAACACATCTCTAAAAGCTTTCTCTGCAAAGTCTCGATTTTCAAAACAGAAGTCGGCTTTTGGATAACCTTGGTAAATTGGGATTCGACTATCAGTGCTTTCAAAACATACATAGCCCTCCCCGGGATCTTCGGGAAAAGCCTCCCCAAAAATTCCTATGTCAGATATCGTATATGTCCCCTCTATTGTGGTGGAACCGGAAAATTCTACTTTCAGATTGTCTTCGGCAATTGGTTCACGTGGTTCATAAGGCTGCACTGATTTTACGGTAAGATCACCGAATTTCTCGCCCTTTTTCGCACTAAAAGAGAATGCGTTTCTTGATAACGGAGTAGGATACGATGTTACATTTTGACTGGAAGTTGCTGCCTCTCGAGAAAGTTCGCCCCTCAAAATCCAGTACTTATAGATTCCGACTACTCCCACGAGAAGAACGACGAATGTCGTAAGAAGGATGAGTTTTTTCATATACAACTTTTACTATTTTGATGTTCTCCGGTTCTTTGTTTTAGATCAGGAGCGAGCCGGTATTAGGCATGCTGGTTACCTTTAGCTGTGGGTAGCCAGAGGCACAACCGTCGCTAAAGCTATGGGTGGCTGTAAGCCACACGAAGCTTTAGCGAAGTGTGGCAGCCCCGACGGGATTCGAACCCGTGTACTCAGCTTGAAAAGCTGATGTCCTGGACCAGGCTAGACGACGGGGCCAAAGTAATGCAAGTATACAGATTTTCAGGATATCTTACAAGCACGTGTATTTGATTTTCTCGTCATTCTCATCTATGGTAACGGTATGCGCATTCTCGCTATTGAAACATCCTGCGATGAAACCGCTGCGGCGGTGGTGGAGGCACACGGAAATACCCGCCCACGATTTTTGGTGCACAGCAATGTAATCGCTTCGCAAATCAAGGTACACCGCACATTCGGCGGGGTGGTACCTACCCTCGCCGCGCGGGAGCACACTAAAAATTTAACACCGGTAACCCGGCGCGCCCTGCGCGAAGCGCGCATCTCACTTTCGCGCATCGATATGCTCGCGGTTACCCAGGGGCCCGGTCTTATTCCTACGCTTCTTATCGGCACCTATTTCGCACGAATGGTTTCGTATCTATCCGGTATACCCATTGTGGGAGTCAACCACATGGAAGGCCATATGTATGCGAATTTTCTGCACAATAAACCGGTGCGGTTTCCTGTGCTCGCCCTTATTGTCTCGGGCGGACATACCCAGCTCGTGATGATGCGGCGCCATCTTACCTATGAGCTCCTTGGAGAAACCCGCGATGATGCCGCGGGAGAGGCGTTTGATAAAGTCGCGAGACTGCTCAACCTCCCTTATCCCGGAGGCCCTGAAATTGCCCGCCGTGCCGAGGGCGGTAATGCGAAGGCGTACGCATTCCCCCGGCCCATGATGCACGCACAAAACTTTGATTTCAGCTTCTCGGGACTTAAAACCGCAGTGCGGTACGCCCTCGAGGGCAAGCGGCTCAACAAAAAAACAGTTGCAGACGTATGCGCATCGGTTGAGCAGGCAATCGTGGAGGTATTGATTGAAAAGACACTCCGCGCACTCTCTCTCTACCAG
The DNA here is from genome assembly GCA_964454705.1 of uncultured Candidatus Saccharibacteria bacterium. Lineage (GTDB taxonomy): Bacteria > Patescibacteriota > Minisyncoccia > CAYVXU01 > CAYVXU01 > CAYVXU01. Next base: position 28,604 of record CAYVXU010000001.1, read on the forward strand.
CCCAAGACTGTATTTCTCACCGGAGGTGTCGCCGCAAACAGGCTCCTGCGCCACACCCTCGCAGAGCGAATCCAGGAGTTCTCCCCCCGTACGGAATTCTACGCCCCACCTGTGGGCACCTCAACTGACAATGCGGCGATGATCGCCGCAGCCGCATATATGCAGCACACCCGCCTCCGCCCACCCTCCGGCGAGGTAAGGGTCCGAGGCACCGCTTCGTGGAAACACGTAACTCCGCGTGCGAACTTGCCGCTTGTGCACTGATTGTGCCAGAGAGATTTGCATATCACCGGCTCATTGCGTAATATCGAGAATATACGAATGAGTTAACGGGGATTTGCATGAATATCTCCACAACATACGAACCGGGAAAAATTGAAGGGGAAATGTACCACCGATGGGAAACGTCGGGATTTTTTAATCCCGATAACCTCCCCGACAAGCGGGGAAAACCATTTAGCATTATCATGCCGCCGCCAAACGCGAACGGCGCGCTCCATCTCGGGCACGCGCTCTTTGTGACCCTCGAAGACATTATGATCCGCTACCAGCGCATGCGCGGCCGAAGAACTCTCTGGCTGCCCGGTGCGGACCATGCCGGTTTTGAGACACAGACCGTATACGACAAGAAACTTGAAAAAGAAGGAAGGAACCGGCGCGATATCCCCCGTGAGGAACTCTACCAAGAGATGTATGAGTTCACCCAGCACAACAAAAAGGTAATGGAGGGCCAGCTGCGGAAATTGGGAGCATCATGCGACTGGTCACGGGAGAAATTTACGCTCGATGCCGATATTATTGATACCGTCTACGATACCTTTAAGGTGCTCCTTGATGACGGCCTTGCCTACCGCGAGAACCGCATTGTGAACTGGTGCACCAAACACCAAACCACTCTCTCTGATCTTGAGATAAAGTATGTGGAACGCAAGGATCCTCTCTATTACATCAGATACGGCCCGATTACCCTCGCGACGGTTCGCCTTGAGACAAAGTTTGGCGATACCGCGGTTGCGGTAAACCCGAAGGATAAACGTTATAAACATCTCGTGGGAACGACGCTGCAAATCAAGACCCTCCTCGGACCTGCCACTATTAAGGTCATCGCAGACGAAGTGGTGGACCCCACATTCGGCACCGGTGCAGTGAAGGTTACTCCCGCGCATGATCCGAATGACTTTGAGATGTGGCAGCGGCACCGCGATGAAATCCCCCCGCCGCGTGCGGTGATAGATCAGTTCGGCCGCATTGATTTGCTTTCGCACTGGCCCAACAATAAGCAGGCACAGCGTTACCATGGCAAAAAGATTCTTGAAGCCCGTGCGCTCATGGAGGAGGATATGCAAAAAGACGGTTTGATGGTCAAAATTGACCCTAATTATGTCCACTCCGTAGCTACCTGCTATAAGTGCGGGACTATTCTCGAGCCACGTATCCTTCCGCAGTGGTTTGTGGCAATGACAAAAAAACCATCTCGAGGCGCGCGCTCGCTTCGGGATGCTGCCGTTCGCGCCGTAAAGGAGAAAAAAATTATCTTTATCCCCGCGCGAATGGAGAAGATTTACATGCACTGGATGCGTGGCCTGCGCGATTGGAACATCTCGCGGCAAATCACCTGGGGCATTCGAATACCGATTTGGTACTGTGGGGCATGCGAGGAAAAAGGCGTGCCGGAACCTTACTTCTTCTCAAAAACCACCCCTCCCGCATGCCCGCACTGCGGTACATCCACGCAGCTGCGGCAAGACCCGGACGTATTTGATACCTGGTTTTCCTCCGGGCAATGGCCGTATGCCGCGCTGGGATTCCCCCGCGGGCGTGATTACAAGACCTTCTACCCTACCGACGTGATGGAAACGGGATGGGATATTTTATTTTTCTGGGTTGCGCGCATGATTATGCTCGGCCTCTACCGTACCAAGAACGTCCCCTTCCGTACCGTGTACCTCCACGGCCTTGTACGTGATAAAGACCGCCGGAAGATGTCAAAATCCAAAGGAAACGTAATCGATCCGCTGGGAGTCGCCGAGCTTTATGGTACCGATGCGGTGCGCATGGCGCTTGTAATCGGCACCACCGCCGGGAACGATCCGATAATTTCCGAAGAAAAAATCAGGGGATATCGCAACTTCGCTAATAAAATATGGAACGCCTCCCGTTTTCTCCTTTTGCATGTACCCCACGCCCCGCGGGGCCGTACGATTGCCTATTCAAAAGAAGAGAAGCGAATGCGCGCCGCACTCGCCAAGCTCATTACCGATACCACCCGCAATCTCGATGCATTCCAGTTTCACCATGCCGCAGAACGGCTCTATCACTTCTTCTGGCACTACTATGCCGATAAGGTAATCGAGTACGCGAAGCCTCGCCTTGCCTCGGAGGATGCGAGGGAACGCGCACGGGTGAGCGCACTGCTTTTTGAATTTCACCACACCCTCCTGCGCCTTCTGCACCCCTTTATGCCGTTCGTTACCGAGGCAGTATGGCAGCACACTCCCGGCACGAATGATTTGCTCATGGCAGCGAAATGGCCCTTCATTAATTCAAAAATCAAAAGTCAAAAGTCCCCGAAGCAGAAGCTCCGCTTCGCTACGGGGCAAGCAAAATTATAGTAGCCGCTTCGCGGAGTTTTTATACTTTTGCATTTTGACTTGTACTTTTGAACGTGAGGCGAAAGCTAAGTAGCTAAGGAAGCTAGTGAAGCTAACGAAGCTTTCTATAACCTATCACCTATAAGCTATAACCTAGTAGTGTATGGTATAATAGAAGGGCATGGAGATTGTACGCGATTACTGGTATCTTCCCTTCGCATTTATCCCCAGCCTGCTGTGGCTCTCTTACTATCTGCGTAAGGACGTGCACCCCGAGCCCAACCATCTTATTTTGAGAGTCTTCTTCTGGGGAATGCTCTCTGCCCCGGTGGCGGCGGTGATTGAAATGGTTGTGCTCGATGTTACCCACATACTTCCTATTACCGAGACGGCAAGGAATGTGGTGTTTGTCTTCGGCGGAATCGCGCTCGTAGAGGAGTATGTAAAATATTTTGTGGTTCGCTCGCGCATCTTGCGCGATCCTGCATTCGACGAACCGACGGATGCGATGATTTACCTTATTATCAGCGCGCTTGGGTTTGCCGCAACGGAAAATATATTTGCCGCAGGAAATGAACATACGGCCGCGATCGCAGCAGCGGGAAGTTCGGTGGGGGCGGTTGCGGGGCTTCTTACTATGCGGTTTATCACCGCAACTTTCTTCCAAGCGCTTGCGTCAGCAATAGT
>CAYVXU010000001.1:31891-33011 GCA_964454705.1 uncultured Candidatus Saccharibacteria bacterium
ATAGTAGGTTACTTTGTGGCTAAGGCAATTTTGCGACAGGTGAATCGCTACGGGGGAATTTTCTTCGGCCTTGCACTTGCCGCGTTGTTGCATGGTATATACGATTATGCTATTTTACATGGAGAAGCGGACAATCTTAGCTTGTCGCTTTTCATCTTCCTGCTCCTTGCGGTGATGGCGCTTGGGGTAGGAGCGGCATTCAGGAGGTTGCGCCGCATCTGTTTCCTGCTGCTGCCAATGAGGATCGCGCGGCAGCACGCACTACCCACTTCAATTTCCCGCTAACTATGGCGCAGAAAAAGAATTCGTTTTTTGGACGCTTCTCCGGAGGCGGCCACAGTGAAGAAGAATACATGCAAGAAGAGGAACAAGATGCCCAGTTAAAGAGGAGGGATTTTTTTAATTCCAAATCCCAAAAGGAACCTTGGCTTCCGGAGGCCGTAGAAGGCCAGCTTACCATTGATGTGTATCAAACCGAAAATGATATTGTAATAAAGTCTACGATTGCAGGGGTACAGCCGGAGGATCTTGATATTGAGATTACCAAAGACATGGTGACCATCCGCGGCCAACGCCAGAAGGATGAGGAAATCACCCAAGAAAACTATTATTATCAGGAGTGCTACTGGGGCGCGTTCTCGCGGTCAGTGATCCTTCCTACCGACGTTGACGCGGATAAGGCAGAAGCCACGCTCAAGAACGGTATTCTCACCCTTCGCCTCCCGAAACTCGAAAAAACCCGTACCAAAAAGCTTCGCGTGCGCACCGCTTAGCGCGACTATTGCCTGCCCTCCTGCGCATTCATAAAGCGGAGACCTGCCGCTTTTTCTGTTTTACGTATGAAATCCTATTGGTGGATTCCCCTCCATATCGCACTGGTACTCCTCATTGCCGCAGAAACTGCGGTGCTTTCGATACAAATAATGTACGCACGCACCCTCTTCCCGCGCCTCACCGTAGGAACTACTTCCATAGGCGGGTTTTCTCCCAACGCCGCCGCACTCTTGGTACAGAGCGAAGCAGAATGGTTTCTCACCACTTCTCTCTCGCTTACCGATCCGCGCCGGCGTGAAGGAATTGTCTCAAGCCCCCGTGAGCTCGGCATTGCAATTGATGTGCC
>CAYVXU010000001.1:33021-36106 GCA_964454705.1 uncultured Candidatus Saccharibacteria bacterium
GATGTGCCCGCAACCATTGCGCGCGCACGCACGTATGGCCGCTCGGGAAATGCGCTCGCGGATCTCCGAAGCTACGCAAAGCTTTTTGGTTCGGATACCTCGATCCCGGCGGTCGTGGTGTGGGATGATGCGTCTTTTGGGCTGTGGAGAGCACACGCACTCTCGCGGCTTGAAAATCCTGCGCGCAACTTCAGTTATGAAATTCGTGCTGACGGAGTGGGACACGCGTATCTCCCCCGCCCGGCCATTGAGGGAGAGATAATTGATATGAGCACACTGCAATCCCGGCTCTTCGCACAATCCGCCATGCTCCGAAACGACCCCATTACTCTTCCTTTTAAAAAAGATCTGCCCATTCTCACCCATGATGAGGGTGGGAAAGCGAAAGAAGAGGCTGAAGCAGTATTTGCGCGCGCACCCTATCAACTGTCGTTCAATGGCCAGTCGTGGGAGGTCTCGCGGGCCGCGCTCGAAGAGTGGCTCGCCTTCGTGCCGATGCCGCCCCACAATAACGCAGCGATGCGTCTCGGAATAGGAATCGACCGCGGCCGATCAAGCCAATTCTTTAACACCGTATCGCTCGCATTAAATAAAGAGCCGGTAAATGCCGTGTTTGCAATGGAAAACGGAAGAGTAACCACGTTTGTGCCCGCGCAGGACGGACTCACGTTTGACCGGGAGGCTTCAATTGCGGCGTTTGAATCCACGCTCGCGAGCGGCACCGCGACAAGTTCACAATTGGCAGTACACGTTACACCGCCTGCGATTACCCAAGAGCAGCTGAACCAACTCGGAATCCACACCCTTCTTGGGAGGGGAGAATCAGATTTTAGCGGCTCACCAATAAACCGTATTCATAACATTAAAGTTGGTGCCGCCCGCTACCACGGCGTGCTCATTAAGCCGGGCGAGGAGTTTTCGTTTGTAAAGTACATGGGAAAGGTGAATGCGCGGGAAGGGTACCGTCCTGCGCTCGTCATTAAGAACAACCAGACCATTTATGAGTATGGCGGGGGCTTGTGTCAGGTATCTACGACCGCCTTTCGTGCGGCGATACAATCCGGCCTTCCTATTACCGAGCGTCATCCGCATGCATTCCCTGTTCGCTATTACAATCCCCAAGGGTATGACGCGAGCGTATACGCCCCCTCTGTTGATTTCCGCTTCAAGAATGACACGTCGGGCCATATCCTTATCCAGACTCGCATGGAAGGCACCAAACTGATATTTGAGTTCTACGGCACGAGTGATGGCAGAACAATCGAAGTGGCAGGCCCTTACGAATACGACCGCAAGCCTACAGGCGCCCTGAAGGCATATTTCATCCGCCGCACTACTCGTGCTGACGGGAATACCCATGAAGACAAGTTTTACTCGAGCTACAGATCCCAAGCGCTTTATCCAGTTGCCCGAAATCCGCTGGAATAGAAGTGTCCCCGGCAGGATTCGAACCTGCACTCCTTACGGAACAGCGTCCTAAGCGCTGCGCGTCTCCCAGTTCCGCCACGGGGACGTATTGACACTCTTATTTATATACAGTCTAGCGAGAAATCTGTGGAAAATCAATGAAAAACGCTTGACTTTGCAAAATGGGAAGTTTAAGGTGAGAGTAGTTTTAATATTAACATATTTCATATGGCGAAAGGCATGACCAAGTCACAGGTGCTCCAGGCGCTCGCGGAAGCTACGGGAAAATCCCGCAAGGAGGCAAGCGCGTTTATGGATGCGCTGGTGAATCTCGTCTATAAAGAGACGAAGAACGCGGGCGAGGTTACGCTCCCAGGACTCGGGAAGATGGTAAAAAAACATCGTGCCGCCCGTATGGGCCGCAACCCCGCTACCGGCGAGCAAATCCAAATTCCGGCAAAGACCGTGCTCAAGTTCCGGGTAGCCAAACAAGCCAAAGATTCAATTCTGTAAGACAAAAGCCAGTTCTGCAAAACCCCCTCCCGGGGGTTTTGAATTATCAGAAATGTTATAGAAGTCTCTTTTTTCGAAATGCTATACCCGAAGCACTTTTAAGATACTTTTCAAAGGCAACGGCTTTATATTTATCTGTAAAGCCACAAAACCACACTATTTTCCACGGTCTATATTTGCTGGTATGCGCATTTGCTCCGCTATTGTGCGAAAGAAGTCGTTTTCCCAAATTATCCGTCCATCCTGTATAAATACTATCAGGATTAGGTATGCTTTTGAGAATATAAACGTAATGCATGTTGGCCTGCCATTCGAAGCACGAATCCGAAACAAACCGAACCAAGAGAACAGCCCATGCTCCGCATAAAGCTACGCAGGGCCATTCTTCTTGCGAAGAATGGAGCGGGTAGGGGGAATCGAACCCCCGGCAACAGGTTGGAAACCTGTGGTATTACCACTATACGATACCCGCATTTTTAATTGAGATCGCAGCTTTCGGGCCGCCGAGAGTCGAACTCGGTCTACCTGCTCCCAAAGCAGGCGTACTACCGTCATACGCCGGCCCGACATACATTTTTTCCGATACGTTCTGTCTTCACGATTATAGAGGAAAAAATTTGTATTGACAACGACTTGTTTTCTTTGCTACACTTCTGCCAACGAAAGATGAGCGCTAAGGGAAGTCCGCACGAGCGGACTTTGTTTGTTAAAAGGCACTCTCACACACCTATGATTGACCAGAAATTATTCGCCTCCGCAATTGCACAGATTGCCGAGGAAAAAGGAATTCCCAAAGAAAAAGTCATTGAGACTATCGAGATGGCAGTGGCTGCTGCATACAAAAAAGACTACGGCAAACGCGGCCAGAATATTCGCGTCCATATGGATCCTGATACAGGAAAGATGAGCGCGACGCTGATTAAAACGGTAGTAGAAGAAAGTATGCTCAAAAAAGAGGACGAACTCGATGAAGAGGAAACACACGATGCGATGGCCTATAATGAGAAGACAGAAGGAGACGAGGAAGGAGAGAAAAAAATACGCTACAACCCCGAAAAGCACATTATGATTGATGAAGCGAAAAAGATAAAGAAAGGGGTTGCGATGGGAGAAGAACTTGAGTTCCCGCTCGAAACGCATGATGATTTCGGAAGAATTGCCGCAC
>CAYVXU010000001.1:36116-64442 GCA_964454705.1 uncultured Candidatus Saccharibacteria bacterium
CCGCAAAGCAGGTGATTATCCAGCGAATCCGTGAAGCAGAGCGGGAAGCCGCGTACAACGAGTTTAAAAATAAAAAGGATCAGATTGTAAACGCAGTGGTACAGCGCATAGAGGGGCGGATGGTATTTGTAGATATCAACCGCTCGGTAGCGTTGCTTCCGCCGCCAGAGCAGGTACCGAGCGAACGGTACCGCGTAGGTGACCGCCTCAAGGTGTATGTAGTGAACGTGGAGAATAATCCGCGGGGCCCCGGGGTTATTGTATCGCGGGCACACCCGCAGATTATCGCAAAGCTCTTCGAGCTTGAGGTACCGGAGATTGCAGCGGGAAGTGTAGAGTTAAAGGCGATTGCCCGTGAAGCGGGATCGCGTTCAAAAATCGCCGTCCACTCCAACGAGAATGGGGTGGACCCGGTTGGCTCCTGTGTAGGGCAGAAAGGGACGCGGGTTACCACGGTTATCCACGAACTTGGAGGTGAAAAAATTGACGTGATTGAATGGAGCGACGACCCCCGCACATTCATTAGCAACGCCCTCTCCCCTGCCAAGGTTGAAGAGGTTTCAATGAACAAAGACCAGCATGAAGCGACAGTCACGGTACCACACGACCAGCTCTCACTTGCAATCGGACGGCGCGGGCAGAATGTGCGGCTCGCCGCAAAACTCACCGGCTGGAAAATAGATGTGAAAGGAGTAGGCGCAAGCCAGTCCGTAAGCGCCTCTCCGAACGAGGCGGTCCCGCCGCCCGAGAGCCCCGAAGAATCGCTAAAACCCTCAAATGGGTCTCACGGTGAAGCGGAAAATGCCCAAAACGAGTCTTCATCGAGCGATGCTTCTCGTGCAAGCGCATAGCTCTCCTCCGCACTCATCAACGTGCCATTTACTCTTACTCACCAATCTCAAACCGAACTTCTCCTCACCTACACGATCACTCCGCATGAATTCGCGCCGTATCTTGACCGGGCAATCAAGGAGTTTTCGAACGAGCTAAGGATTGCCGGTTTCCGGCCCGGGAAAATACCCAAAGAAATGGTTGAGCGTGAGGTAGGAAAGGCCCGCATCTATGAACGGGGGGCGCGCCTTGCCATTGTCGAAACGTATAGTGAGGTAATCGCGAATGAGCGGTTCGAAGCAGTAGATACACCGCGCGTGGAAATTGTGTCGCTCGGGCCGGATAAAGACCTTGTATATAAAGCCACCGTCGCGGTACTCCCTCCCCTCTCCCTTCCCGATTACAAGCTGATTGTCCAGCATACGGCGCATCAGGCAGTTGAGGTAAAACCAGAAGAGCTTCAGCGCGCACTCGAGTATCTACGCAAATCCCGCGCCACCACAAAGGAGGTAGCGCGCCCGGCCCAAAGTGGCGATGTGGTGGAAATTGATTTTGAAGGGACGGTAGAGGGGAAAAAAATTGAAAGCCTCCACCACACACATTACCCCGCCGTAGTGGGAGAGGGCAGGCTCATACCTCAATTTGAGTGGAACCTCGAGGGGATGAAAAAGGATGAGACAAAGTTATTTTCACTTACCCTGCCCGATGCCTTCCCTGATGTAGCGCTGCGGGGCAAAACTGCTGATTTCTCGGTAACCGTGCATCTGGTGCAGGAATATTCTCTTCCTGAATTAAACGACGCATTCGCGCAGACGCTCGGCCGATTTGCTACCCTCGAGGAGCTTCGAACGAGCGTTGAAGAGGGACTGCGGAGAGAAAAGGAGGAAAAGGAACGTGAACGGTTCCGGATTGCTATGCTTGAGGATATTGCACACAAGACCGAGATACCTGTCCCTGATGTACTCATCGAGCGCGAACTCGATACGATGTTTCGTGAACTCGAAAAAAATCTTGCAGATACGGGTGTTACCCCCGATGCGTACTATGCGCACATCAAAAAAACACCCGAATCTCTCCGGAACGACTGGCGCGGTGACGCATTGAGACGTGTCCGCTTTGCACTGGTACTTCGCACCCTTGGAGAAACCGAGCATGTTTCGGTTTCCGATGAGGAAGTAGCGCAGGAGGCACGAAAGCTGCTTACCCGCTACTCATCGGCTGAGGATGCCGCGAAACGCCTTGCGCCCGAGGAAGCGCAAGAGTATACTAGGGGGATTCTTCGCAACGAAAAAGTATTTGCATTGCTTGAGAGGTATGCCGCGGCGAAGCAATAATGCACAATTTATGGAATATATCCCATCAACAAACTATCTCATTCCTACCGTAATCGAAAAAACCCATGTCGGCGAGCGGGCGTACGATATTTATTCCCGGCTCCTCAAAGACCGTATTATCTTCATCGGCGGCCCGATCAGCGATCCGATCGCAAATGTGATCATCGCCCAGCTTTTGTTCCTTGACGGTCAGGATACCAAGAAAGATATTCAGCTCTATATCAACAGCCCCGGAGGAGTAGTGAGTTCTGCGCTTGCGATTTATGATACGATGCAGCACGTAAAATCTGATGTGTCTACTACCTGTGTGGGCATTGCCGCTTCAGCGGCTGCAATACTCCTTGCGGCAGGAACCAAGGGCAAGCGATATGCGCTTCCCAACGCAGAGGTGATGATTCACCAGCTTATGGGAGGGGCACAGGGACAGGCCGCAGAGATTGAAATATCAGCGCGCCACATTCTGCGCCTCCGTGACCGGCTTAACCACATCCTTGCGAAGCACACCGGGCAGACCCTTGCGCGTATTCAAAAAGATACCGACCGTGACTACCACATGATCGCCGACGAGGCGAAAGAGTATGGCATCATCGACCAGATTATTAAGGGCAAAAACGTTACGAAGAGCGCAAGCGCTGACTAATGCGGAAATCCAAAAAGCGAAAGCAGGCTTTTTCCGGTCATCTCGACCGGTTTTTTGATGCCAAGAAGCTGCAGAATGGTGGGCGCGACATCGGTAAGAAGCCCTCCTACCTCTATTTTTTTGAGCGCGGCTGTTTCGGGAGATTTCTTTTGCATGAACTCATCGGCAATAAGATAGCAGGGCACAGGATTGGTAGTATGCTCCGTGCGCACCTCCCCGGTATAGGGGTCGAGTTTTTCCTCTGCGTTGCCGTGGTCTGCGGTAATCATGCACACCGCCCCCGCCTTTCGCACCGCGCGCACCAGATTTCCAATTGCCTGATCTACGATTGCGGCCGCATGCATGGTAGCAGTGAGATTGCCGGTATGCCCTACCATGTCGGGGCTTGCAAAGTTCACTAAAATAAAGGTGTAGCGGTTGGTGCGCAAGGCCTGCATTGCCGCTTCGGCAAGGTCCAGCGTCTTCATTTCGGGGACGGTATCGTAGTGCGGAGCAGATTCGGAAGGGATGAGTATCCGTTCTTCCCCTTCGAGCGGTTTCTCTCTCCCCCCGTTAAAGAAGTACGTAACATGCGCATACTTTTCACTCTCTGCAATGCGAAGCTGTTTCAAGCCCCGTTCCGCAATCACTTCTCCGAGAGTCTGTATGATGGTGATGGGTTCGAAGGCAATGTGTGCCGGAAGTCCCTTGCGGTATTCGGTCATGGTAACAAAATAGAGTGAGGGAATGCGGGTGCGGGAAAAACTAATAAAATCTTCAGTTACAAATGCTTCTGCAAGCTGGCGGGCGCTGTCTTCGCGGTAATCAAAAAACACCACCGCATCATGTGCGCGGATTCGGGTATCTCCTGAAGCCTCTACCGCCACCGGAGGGATAAATTCATCGGTCACCCCTTCGGAATAGTGGTGCTCCATCCAGCGCGCCGCGGCCGGCGTGCGGGATGCGTGCATGCCGGTGAGACACTCGTATGCCGCCCTTGTCTTCTCCCAGTTCCCATTTCGGTCAAGCGCATACGAGCGGCCCATCACGCTTGCGATTTTTCCTACCCCCAGCGCCCGGAACCGTTCTTCAAGGTTTTCGATGTGACGCTTACCCTCTTTGGGCATGGCATCCCGCCCGTCGGTGAAGACGTGAATATATACCTCTTCTATTTTTTCCCGTTTCGCGAGTTCAAGCAATGCATACAGATGGTCTATGTAGCTATGCACCGATCCTGACGAAAGAAGCCCCATGAGATGCAGACGTGCTCTCCCCTTGCGCACATGGGCGCACGCCCCAATGAATGCGGGATTTGTAAAAAAACTCCCGTCCTGAATGGCGAGGGTAATGCGAGGGAGGTGCTGGAATACAATCCGTCCTGTTCCGATGGTGAGATGCCCGACTTCACTATTACCTGCCTCTCCCCATGGAAGCCCCACCGCAATTCCTGATGCTTGCAGAGTGGTAAAGGGATACGAGAGTTCGATCGCGTCAAATTCAGATGTCTGTGCCTGTGTGATGGCATTTCCAATGTGCGAAGGACCGACTCCCCACCCATCCAGCACCACAAGCACCGCAGTTCGGTATGTTTTCATATTCTGTTTTTGATTCTGTATTATACCATAAGCTAGGTTATAGCTTATAGGTGCCAGCGTTTAGCTTCAAATTCAAAAGTCAAAAATCAAAACGCAAAAGTATAAGAAACTCCGCGAAGCGGCTACCGTAATTTTGACTTTTGCATTTTGAATTTTGATTTAAGGGCGCTGGTCGCCCTTTTGGGTTTGACATGCCCCAGACGCGTTGATAGACTGGATTCATCATCGGCGCGAACGCCGCACAGTCTCGACAACTTTACGCGTTCGTATCGAAATATGCTTACTAACCTCGTACATTCGAATTCTTATGAATATACTACTCCTCGTCCTCGCAGGAGTGTTAGGGTTGGCCGGCGGCTCCGTGATCGGCTATATAGTCCGCCGGGCTCTTGCGCAAAAACAACTCGATTCAACCGAACAGAAAATTCAAAAGGCAATTGATGAGTCGAATGCAAAAGCAAAAGAAATACTCCTCGAGGCAAAAGACAAATCCGTTAGAATCTTAGAAGACACGAAGCGGGAAGAAAAAACCCGCAGAGAGCAGCTCGTGAAAGCTGAAGAGCGGCTGCTCAAAAAAGAAGATCAGCTTGAGAAGAAACTCGACGCGCTCGCCCAGCGTGAGAATGATTTATTGCAAAAAGCAAACGAGGTAAAGGCGCTAAAGACACAAGCAGAAGAGATTAAACAGCGGGAGATAAAAGACCTCGAACGCATCGCGCAGCTTTCCCGGGAAGCGGCTCACGACGAACTCCTTAAAAAAATTGAGCGCGATTATGAAGCTGATATCCTCGAGCGGATAAAGAAAATGGAGCAATACGGAGCTGAAGCGCTCGAGAAGCGCGCCCGGGATGTTATGGCGTGGGCAGTAATGCGCTTTGCGGGCTCCCATGTAAGCGAGGTAACCACTACCATTGTTCCCCTGCCAAGCGAGGATATGAAGGGGCGGATCATCGGCAAAGAAGGGAGAAACATCAAGGCGCTTGAGCGCGCAACCGGAGTAGAGATTATTGTGGATGACACACCTGAATCCATTGTCATCTCCGGGTTTGACCCCGTCAGAAGACAGGTAGCAAAGCTCACGCTCGAACGATTACTGGTGGACGGCCGCATTCAACCTGCGCGCATTGAAGAGACGGTTACGTGGGCAAAGAATGAGATCAGTAAAAAAATAAAAGAAGCAGGCGAAGCGGCGGTCTACGAAGTGGGGATTGTGGGGCTCGACCCGCGTCTCATATTTCTCATTGGCCGGCTCCACTTCCGCACAAGTTTTGGGCAGAATACGCTTCTGCACTCTATAGAAGTTGCGCACCTTTCAGAGGCGCTCGCGCATGAACTCGGGCTCGACCCGGTGCTCGCAAGAAAGGCCGGGCTTCTGCATGATATTGGAAAGGCGGTTGACCATGAAATTGAAGGGGGGCACCCGCATATCGGATATGAAATTATGAAAAAATTCGGAATGCCTGAAGAGGTGGCGTACCCGTCCATCGGCCACCACGAAGACCATCCCCATTCGCTCTACGGGGTAATTGTAAAGGCCGCCGATGCGATTTCCGCCTCACGTCCGGGCGCGCGGCGTGATACCGTAGAAAACTATATCAAGCGCCTTGAGGAACTTGAAAAAATCGCCGGCACATTCCAGGGCGTAGACAAATCCTACGCCATTCAGGCAGGACGTGAAATCCGTATATTTGTCTCCCCCGAACACGTGGATGATCTTACGATGCATCGCCTCGCGCGAGATATCGCAAACCGTATTGAAGAAGAACTCCACTATCCAGGAGAAATCAAGGTAAACGTGATCCGTGAAACACGCGTGGTGGAATATGCCCGATAATAATAATTCAAAATGCAAAAATCAAAAGTCAAAATTTTGGTGTCCGCCTTCAGCGGCATCTTTACTTTTTACATTTTCATTTTGATTTTTGAGATTTGATTTTTGATTTTGTATAGCTGAAAGCTAACAGCTATAAGCTAAAAGCTATTTTTATGAACAAAGATAGTCTCGTAGAAGCGATTGCGGCCAAACTGGGGAACACCAAATCCGAGACAGAGCGCATGGTGGATGCATTTACCGAAATCGTATCGGCAACCCTTTCAAGGGGTGAGGATGTTTCCCTTACCGGTTTTGGGGTATTTACGATCTCGCGGCGCGCTCCCCGCATGGGGGTTAATCCCCGCACTGGAGAGAAAATACAGATTCCCGCGATGGCACTCCCTAAATTCCGTGCGGGGAAGGGCCTCAAGGACGCAGTGAAATAACAAAACAAAAAATCCCCTCGCGAGGGGATTTTTTGTATTTCTCTCCTTATTTGCACGCGGACGTGGTGATCTCTTTCACATAACGTTCATCAATGGCATCGAGCGGCCGTGCTCCGGCTTTGGCGAGAATCTCCGTAGCGGCGGCACACGCATCCTGAATGTCTACCGCTGGCGCGGGAAACGCTGCCGTTTCGGTCGTTTCGGCATTGATATTTGCCTTGGCGTTATCGCTCTTATTTCCCTGTACGAATACGTGTGCGATATTTTTTGTATCGCCGTAGCATGAGCCGTCGTTTGAATCGCCGCGGCACACGATGAGCGCATCTTCGTAATCCTGCGCGCCACCGAAGAAGTTATTGATTACATTTCCCCGTGTTCCATAGCGCAACCGCGCACCATATCCACCCGCCCAGTTCCAAATAATGTTGTTGCGTATATCAACAGTCACTCGCGTATCCTGGGTAAAGTTGTTGTTGTCGAAGGTTGACTGCGGGTTTCGCTGGGAAGCGTGGGTAAAGATATTGTGATGCAGGGTAATATTCGTCGCACGGGAAGCAAGGAGCATATTCTTCTCCTCATTGGATGGGCGAAAGATAGGGGTAATTTTAGGATCAAGAATCTTTTCAAGATCCTTATTCGTTACTTTACCCGGTTTTGCGAGAATACTCCACGATACGGTGACGTTCCTCGTGCCAGGCTGGGTGATGTCAAGATTCCCGTCACCCGATCCGAATATTGAGACATGGTCGATTACGACATTGTACGCTCCTCCCCCTACCTGAATACCATCCCATGTATCATCAATAGTCTTATCCCGCTCAGTATCGTACCCAGCCCGTCGCACACGAATACCGCGTACAATTACATCATGAATATCACGTCCCTTCTCCTTATCTGATTTCATCCGTAACCCCCCGAAGCCGGAAAGGGTTATGCCGGGTGATGGAGCAGAAAATCCATCGATAGTGACGTACGGACCTCCTACATAGATATTGCCATTCACTGGTTTAATCGTACCTGCAACGTCAAACACTACATACCGACACCCCTTCGACACGCCTTCACGCAAACTTCCCGCCCCTGAATCGCTTAGCGTGGTAACGTGATAGGTCGTATAGCTGGTAGGACATCCTGCAGCTCCAAGGGTATTTGCGCCAAACCCCTGATAGCCGAACGGAGAGGGAGAGACGGGGGGTTGTGGAGATTCGGAGGGAGAAGGAGTAGGTGAAGGGGTGATCGTTGCACTGGGAGAGGGAGTAAGCGAGGCAGTAGGAGAAGGATGTGGAGACGCGGGCGTGGATGGAACTTTTCCACTTTCCAAGAGTTTTCTTAGCCGATCGGCGAGCGTGCGCACTTTTACATAATCCCCTTCCTGTTCGAATGCATATGAGGCTTGTTCTGCGAGCGCTTCGCCTTGTTTTACGAGCGCACTCAATTCTGGCTTATTGCCGAATTTGGAGCTAATTTTATCACGATAGCCAAGTGCTTTTTTGAGCGCGTCCTGTGCCTTCTTATAATCAATTGCGATTATAGCATCGGCGGCAAGCTTCCGGACAAGCCGGTAGTCTCCTGTATCAAACGCGAGGTTTGCTTCGCGCAGCAAATTTTCAGCGCGCTTGCGCGCGTTGTTGAAGTTAAACTGCTCCTGCGCCTCATCCCGTTCCGCTTTTTCAGTAAGGTCCTCTACTTTTTTCTGCGCTTTTCCCAGCGCCTTTTCAGCCTCCCTGTAATCAGTCGCTTTCACTGCTTCTCCTGCAAAATTACGGGCACGGTCGTAACGACCCGCGCTCATTTCCTGCTGCGCACGCGCGATGATATCGTTTACGATAATAAGCGCTCCCTGCGGAAGTACAAATTCGTCAGACGCTGCTTCCTTTACCATTTTATCCCGCGCCTCGACTGCCTTTTGAATGGCTTTTGCGGCATCTTTCTGGCTCACCTTTGCTTCTGCGACTTCGAAGTTACCGCTTGAAGAGACGAGGATAACGCCCGCGGCAAATCCTGCAACGAGTCCAATAACAAGCCATGCCCGGCCGCTATGCACTCGTGTAGTACCGATACACATACAATCCCGCTGAAGCGTCTCTCGTGCGCGGGCGAACATGCCTTGAGAGGGCGTGGCGGTCTTTGGAATCTGTATATTGTCATCCATAGATACGTATAAGTATAAAATGAATCAAAATAAGACTTTTATTATATAGGCTAAAAGAGAAAGTGATACACACTTGCAAGCGCATCCACAATAGCTTCAAAGAAGCGCGCCATAGGCTTTTTTGGAGCAGGCAAGGACGCATTCGCCACCGAGCCTCCCTCCGGAGCTGGTGCACCGGCTAATAGATGGGAATCGTCGTCGTGCGTCCAGTATACTCCGTAGCCGCCACACCGGTATCCCGAAGGAACATCAGGGCCGCTCTCACTGCACGCTGTATCCCGAAAACGAACGGTAACCAAATAGTTACCAGAAGGAATGCGCGGTGAATACGGTGAGGAGGTGAGATGTTGGTAAATGTGAGAGGTGTCACCGGTACTCCCCCCTCGTCCTATATCAGTGTAAATTTGCAGACCGCTCTGCGGCGGCGGCACAATAGTCATATTTCTATTGGTAACCTGATCGTTGATAACACCGAATGTAGGCCCCTGTGCAAATGCAAGACGCCGCTCTACCGGCACATCTACGATCGCGCAGTAGGTATGTACTTCTCCTTCTTTAATGTATGTCTCATATCCTCCCCACGCCTTTGCTCCCGCACGGCCGGTAACCGTGGTGTTGCGGTCAAGCTGAATTGAACCGGCGGGACATGCAGTGGATGCGGTAACAGGATTTCCCACGGTAACCGACGCTTGCCCGGTGCGCTGGCCGAAAAACCCTGATCGCCGATGTTCAGGGCTCCATAGTTGTACGTACAAGCGCGCCCGATGCGGATAGACTCCCGCAACCGGCCCTTTTACCTTCACCGAAAAAGTAATCGTACCTCCCGGCGGCACGTCGTGGGGGATATCAGTACGCAATGAATCGGGTCCCCAATCTACGATCTGGCGCGCATTGGAAATGGTCCGCAAATATACTTCTCCGCGGAGCGGCGCTTCGGGATGGTTGCCGGGGCGCCTCCACCACGTTACCGTCCCAGTGTTTTTCATCGTAACGGAAAAAACTGCATCCTGCCCGGGCTGGAGTGATGAGGGAATATTCTGGCTCACAAATTCCGCCTGGTACTCGGCGGGCGCAATCGGTTCAGGAGAAAGCGTAGGGAGTGGAGATGGAGTTCGGGCTGGAGGAGGAGTGGGGGTAGGAACTGGTGCGGAACATTCCGCAGGACGCGTCCATCCGGGCGGAAACGGGCCAAAGGGTGTCTCGCAATTTGCTCCCATGCGCACCCCATTGTAGCAGCCATAGGCGCCCGGGTTTCCGCCGCATCCTTTTACCCATGCGCCACTGCATTGTTTGCCCGGATCAGTGGCGGGATTAAGTATGCACTGGCCCGCAGCGGGTTGTGACTCCGCAAGCACTGCGTAACCGCACACTACCGCTTCATTGCCTCTCGCTGCACGAATGGAGACGTAGGCAAGGCCGGGTTGGTCGAGGTAGACATTGCCCCACGTGCACGACTCGCCCGGGTAGTTGCACGAGGGGAGGTTTCGTAGAGCGCCTCCCGGAGTGGCTTTAATGGAGTCGGGTTTGATTGGACCGTACCAGCCTAATGTCTGAAGGCTTGAGAGCCACGTGCTGTTGTGAGACCAGGAGACGTTGAACCGCTCTCCTACCCTTACCTTTGTGGGGCCGGTGATGCTGCAACGGAGCGCGTTGGGGTTCGTGGTGGGAATGGGGGGTGTTGAGATAACCGGCGGAGGGGTCGAGGGGCCCGGATAGGTATCGGGCGCTGGTACCGAAACATAGACTGCGCGTGTAGAACAAAATGGAGGTTTAAAGTCTGCGGAGGGTCTCCACGCCCAATACCAAGGAATTGCAAAACTCGGCCTGGTCCGCAATGAGTCCGCAAACCATGCACCTATGTTCCCATCTGGTGATATGGGACTCTGTCGTTGACCTCTGCGGAACCCCCATGGCGGTGGAGGAAGAGAGGGGTAGATTTGCTTCCAGCGATTGTGGAGGTTCTGGCCTCCCAGTCTCCACGTGTCGTACACAATCTCCAGAAATTCTGCAAGCGGCCGATTCCCAGCGGTCTCTGCCGCGCGGCGCTGCTGGGAAAGATCTCTTAAGACTGGATTATTAGATGCGAGTCCAATGTAATCCCCTCCGGTCCCCAATGGATCCCAAGTGTGAGAAGGATATTTTCTCCAAAAATCAGGATTGAAACCGGCAAACGGATTTGCGGGCGCGTTCGCAGGACGCTGTTCTACTTTCACAATACATGCTTTTGCGGTCCCGGGAGGAACAGAAGGAGTTATTGACTGCACAGGCGGTACGGACAAGGCAGGTGAAGGTGTCGACTGTGGTAGAGGAGAGGTAGCGCCCGCTCCCTGCACCGCAGTAATCTGCAGATCACAGTATCCGGTAAAGATCACTCCGGACTGCTGTGAGGTAGCGCCTACCTTCATGGCAATCTTGGCTCTCCCCGGAGAAGTGACCTTCACGTTGTGGAAGGCGCACCGCTCCGGAGAGTCTGGGGGGCAGGCTGCAAGCGACTGGCTGCAAAGGGCCGGTTCAAGACTCCCCTTCCACTCCGAGAGTGTGGCGCCTTCGGCGCCGTTCGTGCGCCACTGCACGGTAAAAGGTTCGTTTACGCCCACCGTAACCCGTGTGGTAGCGTTAAGACAGCCGCCGAAGTGACTTGCGCAAGAGCGATCTCCCCGTTTCCCCGGTACCACAATCTCACAGGTGGGATTCGCGCGCAGATAGTAGGTGTTCCCGCACTTGTACGCACTGCTCCCCCGCCCCACCGAAGTGCACCGGCCTAGCTGACGCAGGACCGCGGCGGGTGAGGGAGCGGGACAGAAGGCAGGGAACTCTCCCCGGGAGGCGTTGCTCTCATGGAAGGAGGCGTGGGCGGGGACAAGTGCAAATAACGCAAAAATAAAAAACCCACACGCCAAAAGAATAGTAGACGTGAGCGGAGATACCGCGGAAAGAGGTGATTTCATGGCAGAAGTAACTCGGCTAATATTACCTGTTCTATTATACCACTTTTTCGCCCGATCTCGAACCCTACTTATCCACTATTTTGTATAAGGAGTGGTTGTACTTTGTCCCCTCGGGAGGAATTGAACCTCCATCACCGCCTTAGGAGAGCGGTGCTCTATCCGTTGAGCTACGAGGGGGTGGTATATGTATGAAGGAGTTATAAGAAATTCCGCTTGTTTTATTATAGAAAAAAATTCTTTCAATAAGTTGCCTCCTTTCCTTACTCTTATTCTACACATTCCATATTTTAATTTTCCATTTTTACTGCCTTTCAATACAGTCACACTAGTTGTGTTGTCTAGCTTTAATCCTGTTAAATTAGACCAAAAAGCGAGACATTCTCTTTTGTTAAGATCTTCGTATAACCGCAAGGAAACAACGATTCTTTCTTCTTCTACACCAAAAACCGATCTTAGAATATAAAGGAAAACCTTTATCAAAGCGGGGTCTGTATTGGAAAGGCCGAAATCTTTTTTTGCCCCCTCCGCCCAGTAGAGTGTTGCCGCCATCAATTTTAACTCTTTTTTATTCAAAGTTCTTAGAAGAGTTTCAGCTTTTTGCTGAGCTAACACCCAGTTTCTTTGCGAAATAATTCTGCCCGCATTTCTCCGTTCCATCCATCGTTGATAATACTGAGGAAGAATTGATGTATCTTTTACGTATCGCAGAACACTCGACTTTGAAGCACTGCGCATACGACTTATTTCAGGAATACTGTATCCTTTCTGTCTCAATAGCATCATTCTATCGACAATTTTTTTATTTATTCTCATAAGTTCTATTTTATGTGGAAAACAAACTTCGTTCAAGAACGGATTAACTATGTTTTTATATTCCTATTCTATTGAGTGTTCGTGTTTATTTTGAAACGTACAAAATTGTGCTAAAATATGAAAAAGGAACATTACTGTATGCCCCGACCTCTTTCTATTGTGCAGGCGGTAAAGAAAATAAGCCCTGCGGTGATAAGCATCTCCATCTCCCGCAACTTTATTGACGATAACTCCATGTACTCCGCTCCTGCGGGAGTTGATTCATTTGACGACATTCTCTCTCCCTTTGTTCCCCCCGGCTATCAGAGTGATGGCGCGACTCCCCGCAAGGTCCGTGTGGGCGGCGGGAGCGGTTTTTTTGTTTCCCCGGATGGCATCATCCTCACCAACAAGCACGTGGTGTACGACGACGAAGCGACATACGATGTGGTCACCTCTGATGAACAGACGCTGCAGGCATCCATTCTTGCAAAAGACCCGCTCAATGACATTGCTATTCTCAAAGTAAAAGACGAACATTTCCCGATAGTCCCCCTTGGCAACTCCAATGAGCTTGAGCTGGGACAATCAGTCATTACCATCGGCAATGCACTCGGTGAGTTTCAAAATACCGTTTCTCATGGCATCATCTCCGGCCTCTCACGCTTCCTCTCGCCCGAGGCGGCGGGAGAGGTAGCTGAACAGCTCCGGGGCGTGATCCAAACGGATGCATCCATTAATCCGGGAAACTCCGGGGGGCCGCTGGTAAATCTCTTCGGAGAAGCCGTGGGGATCAACGCGGCCGTGATCTATGGCGCTGAAAACATAGGCTTTGCGATTCCCATTAACGCCGCGAAGCGGGATTTGGTGGATATCGCGCGGCACGGCCATCTGCGCACTCCCTACCTCGGGATCCGATACCTTCTGCTCACAAGCGAGCTCGCCGTGCGCAACAATCTGCCAGTGGATCACGGCGCGCTTGTGATTAGAGAAGGCATGCCTGGAGATATGGCGGTAATGCCGGGATCCCCCGCCGCGCAGGCGGGCATCCAAGAATTCGATATTATGCTTGAGTGCAATGAGAAGCCGATTGACACGAAGAATACTATTGTTGACTACCTGCGCAAATCCTCCGTGGGTGATACTCTTACCTTTAAAATACTTCGCGACAACCGGGAGTTTATAAAAAAGGTGCGGCTCCAGGAGCGTACGCTCCCCTCGCGTATACACCATGAGTGAGGCCGCGCCACCCACACGCGAGAGTATTGCAGAAGCTATCTCTGTGGTATCGCATCGTCTGCGCACGCCGCTCTCGGTTATCAAAGGTGCCCTCGAAGCCCTCGCTGATGGTGATCAGGGGCCGGTAACTGCCGCGCAACGTGAGTACCTGCGGGATGCGCTCACCAATGTTGAGCGAATGGCAAAACTCATCAACAGCCTTCTTGAGGTATCGGTAATTGAAGAAGGCAGGCTCGAATTGCATAAAGAAAAGACCGATCTAAAAGAACTTGTGCAGGAAATCGTGAGTGACATGACGCCCTTTGCGGTTGCCCACAACATTACCCTTACCTACTCCGCCACTCCCCTCCCCCTCATTTCGATCGACCGCATGAAGATACGGCCTACTGTGTACAACCTCCTCTCAAACGCAATCCGCTACAGCAGCGGAAAAGGGGAGGTGAGCGTTCACTTGCGGCGCGCCGGAGACTCCATTGAATTTACCTGCAAAGATAATGGCATCGGCATCGGGGCAGAGGAACAAAAGAAAATTTTCCAGAAATTCTACCGAAGCCCCCGGGTGATGGAAATGGAGGTGGAGGGGAACGGACTGGGGCTCTATATTGACAAGGCAATCATTGAAGAGCACGGGGGTAAAATCGGTTTTACCTCCGAAGAGGGAAAGGGGTCTACCTTCTATTTTACTCTTCCTATACACACCGCATCATAAACCCGTATGGCCGGCGAGAAAAAAACAATTCTCCTCATCGAAGATGACCGGTTCCTGCGCAAGGTGTACAGCAATAAACTGCGCCAGGCGGGATTTGATGTCGCAGAGGCCATTAACGGAGAAGAGGGAATCCATAAAATGCTCGACGCGAAGCCCGATTTCGTGATTCTCGATATCATTCTGCCGCGGCAAAACGGGTTCGACGTGCTCACCGAAATAAAATCGAATCCAAAAATCAACGACGTCCCTGTGCTCATCCTCTCGAATCTTGGCCAGGCTTCTGACCGCGAACGCGGCCTCGCGCTCGGCGCAGTGGATTATCTCATTAAAACCGAGCTTTCCCTCTCTGACATCGTTGCGAAGGTGTCGCAGTATTTCACTGCGTCCCGCTAGGGCGCATGTGCGATCATGAAACTCACCGACGAGCAACTTGGATCACTGCTGGTGGATTCCGGGCTCCTCACCGAGGAGGAGTCGCGCGCACTTGCGCGCGAAGTACACACACGCCACAAACCCCTCCGCGAACTGCTCATCGAACAGGAGAAGATTACCGATAAGGAGCTCGGCGCGCTCCTTGCGGACGCACAAGGATATCCCTTTGTGTATCTTGCGGACATCGATATACCGGAAGACGTGCTCAAGATCATCCCTGAAGCCGTAGCAAGCGCTCAGCGTCTTATTGCATTTGCGCGCGACCGCAGCGGTATCAAAGTTGCGAGCACCCAGCCAGATAACCTTGAGGCGCTCAATTTTCTCGCGAAGCGCACGGGTGAACGCATTCTTCCCTACTACGCAACCCAGGATGATCTGGCCCGGGCCCTTGCGCGCTACCGCCAGCAAGGAACGGTATTTGCCGAGCGACTGGATTTACTTACCCGTGAGGCAACGCAGGAAACCGGGGGAAACGAAGAGGCGTCGGTGATAAAGCTCGTAGACCATATCCTTCAATACGGCTTTGAGAACCATGCTTCCGATATTCATATTGAACCGCACGAAAAAGAAACAGTAATCCGCCTCCGCATCGATGGAATCCTGCACGATGTAGGCACCTTCCCGCCCACCCTCCACGCGCGAGTGGTGGCGCGGGTAAAGGTGCTTGCGCGGATGCGCCTTGACGAGCATTTCTCTGCGCAAGATGGCCGTTTTCAAATACATGCGGCGCGCACCCCGGTGGACATACGCGTCTCGATTGTGCCCATTACCAAAGGAGAGAAGGTTGTATTGCGCCTCCTCTCGGAGCACGCGCAGCGGTTCGGCCTTGAGGATCTCGGATTTTCTCATGAGAATTACGCGGTGGTGCGCCGCAACCTTACCCAGCCATGGGGCATGATGCTCGCCACAGGCCCCACCGGCTCGGGAAAGACCACCACGCTTTATGCGATGCTCAAAATTCTCAACTCGCGGGGTGTGAATATCTCCACCATTGAGGACCCTGTGGAATACGATATTGAAGGAGTGAACCAAATCCAGGTAAATTCGAAAACCAACCTTACATTCGCATCGGGATTACGCGCCATCGTGCGCCAGAATCCCGATATTATCATGGTGGGAGAGATCCGCGACGGCGAGACGGCGGGAATCGCGGTGAACGCCGCAATGACCGGACATCTCGTGCTCTCTACCCTCCACACCAACGACGCCGCCACTGCCATTCCGCGCCTCACCGATATGGGAATTGAACTTTTTCTGATTGCCTCGAGCGTAAACCTCGTAATCGCCCAGCGCCTCGTACGCAAAATATGCATGCAGTGCATCGAAAGTTATCCGGTGAAACGCGCGGAATTCGAGCGTGAACACCCCGACCTCTCTGCGGTGATGCAAAAAATGTACAAATCGCCCCGGGGAGACTATACCTTCTATCGCGGGAAAGAGTGCCAGGCCTGCGCCCACACAGGGTATCGCGGCCGCATCGGTATATTTGAGGTGCTTGAAATTACCGATGCGGTACGCACGCTTATCCGCAAGCGAAGCGATGCAGATGAAATCCGTGAAACTGCCCGACAGGAAGGCATGACCACGCTTCTCGAAGACGGGATCGCAAAGGTCATTGCCGGCGTAACCACCCTCGAAGAGGTGTTAAGAGTTACCCGTGAAGAGGAAGCATAGTATGCGCCTGCGAAACATCTCCTACCTCGAACGCACGCTCCTATTGAAGCATCTCTCGGTGCTCCTTGCGTCGGGCATGCCGCTTCCAGAGTCCCTCGCACTCCTTGAAGAGCAAGCGCGGTCGCGGCGCCTGCGGGGTACCCTCACCCGAATACGGGAAAAGGTGGAGGCGGGCCATTCATTCGCGGAAGCCCTTGGCGAGGTGCGCATCTTTCCGCTCTATATTACCCGGCTCTTACGCGCGGCTGAATATTCCGGAAATATGGAAGATGAACTCACCCACCTCGCAAAGCAGCTTGCAAAAGAGATGGCGATACGGCGCGCGATCCGCAGCGCGCTCATGTACCCTGCAGTGGTGGTTACGGTTGCAGTGGCGTTGGGGACATGGCTTGCCGTTTTTATCCTCCCCAAACTGACCTCAGTGTTTCTTTCCCTGCGTATCCATCTCCCGCTCCCCACCCGCATACTGCTTGCTGTCACCGGTTTTATTGGCACGTATTGGATATGGATACTCGCAGGGGGGGTGGCGACGGTGTTCTTTATGATCGCTCTCATGCGGACCGACATCATCCGACCGCTGTGGTACCGGCTGTTATTCCGGCTGCCGGGCCCGGGTATGTTCCTGCAGGATATCGCGCTTGCGCGCCTTACGCGGGTACTCCACTCGCTTTTGCGCGGCGGCATTCCGCTCTCCGAGTCGCTCGCGATATGCGCCGCTTCGCTTACGAACCCTCTCTATACCGCAGCGCTCCTCCGCGTTCGCAACGCCTCCCTCCGCGGCTCTTCAATCGGAAAAAGTTTCGCACGCGAACCGCACCTCTTCCCGCCGCTCGTTTCGCGCATGATTGTGATTGGCGAACAGAGCGGCACGCTCGAGCAGCTCTTAGAGTACCTTGCCCGCTACTATGAAGACGAGGTGGAGAACGCTTCACGCAACTTTTCTGCGCTTATTGAACCGATCCTTATTGTGGGCCTTGGAGTGATTGTGCTGTGGATCGCGCTCTCGATTATACTTCCGATTGCACAACTCTATGGCTCCTTGGCAGGATAAATTCCAAATCCCAAGCACCCCTCCTCCGCTAAAGCTCCGGAGGGCCGGAGGCAAATTCCAAACAATGACCGAAATTCAAATTACCAAACCTACTGTGCAGTACGATCTCGAAGAAAGAACCTTTCAATTTACGAAGCACATCATACTTTTTTGTAAAAAACTCCCTCATACAATAAGCAACCTTGAATTAACACGTCAGCTTATCAGAGCAGCTGGATCAGTTGGAGCGAATTATATTGAGGCGAATGAGGCTCTAAGCAAAAAAGACTTTCTCATGCGAATTAAAATCTGCCGAAAAGAAGCGAAAGAAACTACATATTGGCTTAGACTTATCATGGAAACAAATACAATGACATTCCAAGAAAAAGATTTCTCCCTTTTAAATGAGGCAATGGAATTCCGCAAAATATTTTCCTCTATTTTAAATAGCAACCGTGAAAAATCTGGTCATTAGAATTTGGAATTTGTTTGGCATTTGTAATTTGGTGCTTGGAATTTTTAACTAGTACACATTATGTGCTTCTTCAAGACGAAAGAACCAGTATCATTTTCTCGCTATGTTGTTTAAACACACCGCGTTTGGTCTCGACATCTCCGACCACTCCGTGAAGGCGGTGGCGCTTGAAAATGCTCACCATCCTACCCTTACGGCAATGGCATACCGGGAGCTTCCCGGGGGGATTCTCGCACACGGCGCGATCCTTAATCTTCCCGAGCTCACGCGCATCTTACGTGACTTTCTTGCTCATCATACACTCTTCGGCGCCTTCCCCTCGCGGCAGGCTATTGTGAGTCTTCCTGAATCACAGACGTATCTGCATTACTTTACCGTTCCTGCCTCTCTCCCCGCAGATGAAGCGCTTGCATACCTTGAAAAAGAGGCGTCTGCGCTCATCCCCCTTGCTCCTGCGGAGCGCATAAGCGATTACCACATTATCGCTGAAGGCGCGCAGAGCAGGGAGGCAGTATTCGCCACCGCGCCGCGCGCGCTGCTTTCGCAATGGCACGCCGTCATCTCCGGTTCGGGATTGGAGCCGGTGATATTCGAGCCTGAACTTGTATCGCTTGCCCGCAGTATCGCGCCAAGTTATAATGGAACTAATTCGTTCCTTCTCATTGATATCGGCGCGCACAGTACCGATATTGCCGTGGTGCAGCAAGGGCGGCCGCGACTCACCGCATCCTTCCCCATGGGCGGCGAAGGATGGGCGCAGACGGTTGCAGAGAAACTCGGCGTACCGTTCGAAAAAGCGAGGGCACTCACCCACACGCAGGGTATTGGCCCCGATGCGGATAATCGCATTCGGGAAGTACTGATTGAGGATATAGGGCGGCTCGCGAAAGAAATCAAGGCATTCCACTCCTTTGCCGCATCCCGACGCATACATGCAGACCGCGCACTCGTCACCGGAGGCGCAAGCCTTCTCCCCGGTATCTATGCATATCTCTCGGGTATGCTACAAATCGAGGTACTGCCGGGAGATCCGTGGACCTCTGTGGATATTAGCGGGATGCTGGCGCGTAAAGATGCGCCGCACCTATTCCAAACCGACCCGGTACTCTACGCCACCTGCATCGGCGCCGCGCTGCGCGCGCTTGCGGCGAACCCCGCAATTGAGCACGTAAATCTTCTTACCCATTTTGAAAAAAAAGGTCGCTTTTCAGGCATTATCAGCCGGCTCTTTCACTCCACTTCATAAACCAGTATTACCCAACAATTACCCACCCAAAGGTCATTACTCATTCTCTATGCGACGACATCACCACTCACCATCAAACGGATTTACGCTTATTGAACTTCTTGTAGTGATCGGCATCCTTGCAATTCTCGCCGCCGCAGTCATCATTGCAGTAAACCCGGCACGGCAGTTTGCGCAGGCACGCAATGCACAGCGCCGCACCGATGTGCTTGCGGTTCTCAATGCGGTACACCAAAATGCGGTGGATAACCGCGGCAACTTCACCTGTGCGGCAGGCGCCATCCCTACCACTGCAACCACCATGCGCGACACGAGTGGATATAACATCTGCTCCTGCATTGTCACCCAGTATCTCTCACTGCTTCCGAAGGACCCGAGCGCAGGCACAGGGGTACAGGACTGCTCGGGCGCGTACAACAGCGGCTACAACATCCAGCGTGACGCGACAAGCGGGCGCGTGACGATAAGCGCTCCCAGCGCAGAGTTAAGCGAGACGATAAGCGCAACCCGTTAATCCAGCTATCCGAAAAGCGGCCCGGTAATACCGGGCCGCTTTTTTATTTACCCTATTGTGAAGTGCGGTAGAGCGTTCTCGCGTACTCCCAAAACTCCGGATGGCCCTTCTCGTACGCAAGCCAGTACCACCACTCCCCTCCCCACAGATAGTACGCAGGAAATCCGGTGGCCTTTGCATACGCGATGGTATCGCTAAAAAAATCAATATCGAAGCGCGCAAACTGCTCCTGCGGACTTGTTTCATAGAGCTGTTTCGGAAGCCACGGCTCTGCGGCAAGCTCGATCACGAGGTACGGTTTCTCGTACTCCCGCGTGAGCATACGCACTGCTTTTTCTTTTAATCGAAAAAACTCTGGTGGGAGAGGATACTCCACAAATCCAAAGGTAGGGTTATGCACGCGCCGGTACATGGTGGTGCCGAAGACATCCCCGCGTACCGCGGCCCGGTACCACCGGCCGATCTCCCCGCTATCAGTGATGAGAATCTGGTGGCGCGGATCCAGTGAGCGTACAAGCGTGATCTCGCGGTCAAGCGTTTCTGCACGCACCGTCGAGCACGCTCCCTCTCCAAACGGAAGAAATGGTTCATTCTCCACCTGCCACATTGCAAGCGCCGGCGCATCGCGATACCGCTCTACCACTTGTGTAAGGAACTCGAGATGCGCCGTATTCCGCTCGCGGTCTGCCCAGCCGAACGTCCATGCAGGCACATGACACTCCGGCCAGCGCGGGGTCTTCTGCCCGACCGCAAGCACTACCTCTGCGCCATACGCCTCCGCGACTTTCATTTGAAAATCGAGATCGTCAAACACATAATGGCGGCGTGCCGGCTCCATGCTGTCCCAGTAGGCAACGAGCCTCACGTGGCGCGCCCCCAGATCGCGGAACATCGCGTGGTACGCTTCGCGCCACTCCACCCCGAATGACTGCATGAACTTCTGGGAGAAGGTAAGTCCCCACCGGATGGGCCGGTTCGGATCCGGCCGGGTTGCGGCAAGGTAGTCACCTGCCACGAGCACAAAGATTCCCGTGCAAATCAGGATGAGCGCTGCAATCTTCCCCGCAAGCACTCTTCCGGAAAATCGTTCGCGCAAGATGAGCCAGCCTCCGAGGAAGATAAACCCGTACTTGAGTGTGTTGGTGGCATCTACAAGCGCCGGATGCCCTATGCTAAAGGCAAAATAGAGGAGGAGCGAGCCGAGCGCGGCATAGGCGCGATTCGCGAAGTAAAGTCCCTGCCGCTCGATACGCGTGCGGCGCGAGCGCGCAAGGATAAGTGCTCGAAATTGCGGGATCGTAAGAAGCAAGAGTGAAGCAAGCACACCGCCGAATTTAATCCACACAAATCCGGCAATAAAGGAGGCGTGCTCAAATACCCCCTTCGTAAGCGTGTTGGAGACGCCGTATATTACTGCGCTTGCGAGTGAAAGCGCGAGCACCGCTCCGCGAAACTCTTTCTTCTCTGCTTGCACAAGCAACGCACCGCCCACCAATAGAAGCGCGAATGCTCCCCATTGATACCCTCTTAAATCCGTTTCAAGGAGATAAAACGCGGCAAGATACGTTACGATTGGCGAGAGTGAGCCTACGATGAGAGTTACCGTCGAGGCCTCGCCGCGGAAAAGCGCTGCAAAGTAAAAAAGAAGCGCAAGGAGAAAGGTAACGCCAGCGGCAAGCGCCACTACCACGATACCTGCGTGAGGCACAGCAAAGCCAAACGGGATGAGCAGTACAGAAAATATCCCCAGAAGCCCCAGCCAAAAGGCGTATCCATAAGGATTGGGAAAGCGTTTGGCAAGAAGGAACTTATCCACAACCGCGGAGCTCCCCAGCACAAATTGAGCAAGTATGGCGGCAGCGATCCAGTTCATAGCGCCTCTGAAGACTCGATAATTTCTTTGTAGGCGTAGGCGCTGCGGCGGATCGTGCGTGCATACGTGCGGTAGTCTACCTCCACAAGGCCGAAGCGCGGCCAGAACCCTTTGTCCCATTCGAAGTTATCAAGGAGCGACCAGTAGAAGTATCCGCGCGCATCCACTCCCTCGCTCTGCGCCCGCTTCATCCAATATATGGATTCGCGAATATAGCGCTCCCGATGTATGTCGCGCGCATCCGCAATGCCGCTTTCGGTGATATACACCGGCAGACGGTACTGCGCGAGGTCGCGTATTACGTAATAAAGGGATTGCGGGTACACCTCCCATCCCAAGTCGGAGGTCCATTCATTCCGGTTCCGGTTGAAGCCCCACCGAATGCGGTTGTGGAAGTAGTGATTGAGGCCGATAAAGTCCTGACAGCGGGCAATGCGGCGCAGGAACCAGTGATTCCATATCCTGTCCGCTCCGCGGCATAGCATCACATTCCACGGATTTCTGTCTGCCGCCTCGTAAAATACATTATTTTTTGCGATCCCCACCTGCGCGTGCGGATGCACCCGTTTGATCGCCTCATACGCGCGGCAGTGCGCGCGGCCGAGCGCCCTCATTACTCCTATCCCCACTCCTTTTTGCTGGGGAGGCCATATACCCCGGACGTAGCTATTGAAGGTATACACTTCCGGCTCATTCACCGTAATCCAAAATGTTACCTCCGGATATGCCCTCGCCATCATCTGCGCGTAGCGGGCGAAGCGCTCCACTGCCCCCCTCCATCTCCATCCGCCCCGATCGCGCACCCACAAGGGAAGCGTCCAGTGCCACAGGGTAATAAACGGTTCAATATTGCAAAGTTTGAGCGCGTGGATCACCTCCTTATAATGAGCAATTGCCTCTTCGTCCCACCTGCCTTCCTCCGGCTCGATACGTGACCACTCAATTGAAAAACGGTGCGCCGTGTGCCCAAGGGTTTGCGCGATATCAAAATCTCCGCGGAAGCGGTGATAGTGGTCAGCCGCACGGCCGCAGATATAGTTTTCCCGCCACTGCGGCGACGGACGCATACGAAGCAGATGCGCGGGCCAGCGCCGCTTCTTTGCACGTTCGGCTTTCTCAAGCGCGGTCTGAATCTCCCACTCGGTCCAGTCGTTGTGGTTACCCCCCTCCACTTGATGCGCGCTTGTTGCTGCCCCCCAGTAAAACATACCTAGAACTCATTTCAATAATAACCATATGAATCTACAAAAGCCTTATGTGTGGCGGCGAAATAGGCAAAAACCCTACTGCGGCCCTGCTTCATCTGTTTTGTCGTACCACCAGTACGCCAAAACAGCCTCATTGAGCCTCGTGACGGGTTTTTGCCCATTTCTCTCGCCATTGTTATTGAAATGAGTTCTAGCGACGTGCAATAAGGAGCGCTGCTCCGAGTGCGCCGGCATTCTTACGAAAGCGCAGCGCACGCACTTCACTTTTAAGCCCTTCTTCGTGCCATGCCGTACGTATATATCTAAGAAATGCGGGGCGCGCAACCATGCTTCCCCCAATCACGATCCGGTCGGGCGCGTAGCGCTCCACAAGCGGAAAAAGTCTGTGCGCAAGATACCCTGCAACCTCTTTTCTGTTAGTCCTTGTGCGCATCCGCTGGTACTCTTTTTCCCATGACTCGGGATACTCAAACCGCTTTACTCTCTTCACTGCTCCCCTCTGCACATACGCTCGTCCTATTCCTGTGCCGATCGTGCATACGAACGCGCGTGCCGCTCCGCGCGCATTCCCGTACCGCGCTTCTGCCCGGGCAACACACCGCGCGTCGTTATCAAGCACCACGGGCGTGCCAAGAAGAGCCGCTGCGTTCCAGTTTTTCACAAATGGAATGTTCGGACACAGCTTTATCGTATCCCCTTTCACCACTCCGGCAACCGCAAGCCCTACCGGCACAGGCGGCATTCCCCGTATAAGATGTGCGGCGAGTATTCGAATAGCGCGGATAAAATCTGCTTTCCTCTTCGGAGTATGCATTTCGTGCGCGGAGAGAATACGCGTCCCGTTCCACGCCACGCCGCGCATCTTTGTTCCCCCGATATCGATTCCAACTAGTTTCATGGGTAAGCTAAAGGTATAGGCAATTCACAAAAAGCCAGCAAGACCAGCCTTCTATTTATTATACCAATTCCGCCGATAGACCGGAATAAAAAGAAAATCCGGATTGAAAAATTAGTCACCTCTATACAAAATCCGGCCGGGGGCCGAATTTTGTATAAGTGGGAGACATAGGGGATTTGCACCCCTACTAGCAGTGCCACAGACTGCCGTGCTGCTGTTACACCAATGTCTCCATGAGGCATCTTTCATGGAGCGCCTATTCACGATACTTGAATATATAAAGGAATTGCAAGCCTTCTTTGCACGTTTGAGCTATGAAAAGACGTCGTTTTTGAGCTTCTTTGCCTCGTCAATAAAAAATTGTTTCCACTCCTTTTTAGGGATTTCTTTTATCATTCGCGGGTAGTCTGCCGCCTCACGCGCCTTTACGAACTGGGCGCCAAGCTGAATGGGGTCGATATGCCAGTCAAATTTTGTCCTGGCGTGCTATTCGCACGTTCCCTGGCACACCATAATGGTATCCGACGCGGCGGTGCCGTCGGTATACGTTCCGCGCATCACGATTTTATTCCATTTATTCGCATTAAGCGGTACTGTAGTCCCCGGACAACTATAGTTATGGGATGGACCTGTACAGCCTGAATCGTTAATTGCGGCATCTCCCACCTCCACGTTATCCACGTATCTATGCCATCTTACACTGCCAATACCGCCTGAAAGCTTGCCGGGATAGCCTACCGATACGTCGAGTGTAATGTCTGTTGCCACCGCGCGAAACACGGCATCGTTAGGCGGGTTCGTAATCACAATCTGATAACAATCGGGGTCGTTACCATCTGCCTTCGTATCTGCATCATTATCAAGTCCGTCTGCGCATGAATCTGTCGAGCCCCCCTTAAAATTATTTACCCCAATCCGTTCGATTGCCGGTTGAGGAACCATCTGCGGATCGGCGGTGAGTTTTGGCACACATTGTAAATCATTTCCTGCATCATCATCAAATGGATCGTACTGGGTAGGAGCAGGATTGTAAGGACATGCCAAGGTAAGATTATAGAGTTTTTGGATTTCCTCCGGCTTCAACTTTCGCTCGTAAATACGCACATCATCAATTGACCCTCTCCACGGATTATTACCGGGAGGATTTGCCAAAGCGCCTCCGATAGTTGTTCGTACGCTATTATTGGCAAGCGCATCGTCAAAATGCGTATCATTGGGGTCATCCGGATCGTCTTGGGGCCGCATAACACCGTTTCCATCGTCTGCCCGGAAAGTAAAAGATTGTGTAAAATTGGGGGCCGTGCCGCCATATTCAAACGTAGCCACCAAAAGATGCCACTGACTATCACCATATATTCCAGGCGTTGGCCCGTTTCCCGTCGAAAGCACGCGGCCTTTTACATAAAATCGGCAATCACCAGTATTTGTGCAAGAAATGGTATATGGGGTATCACTTGGATTGGTATCGTTATCTTTCGACACTACATAACACTCTCCGGGACAGTCAGCCTTATTGTACTTTACCCATGCCGCTACGGTCATGCCGCTATCTAAATAGTCAATGCTGGTAGTCCTTACAAAGTATGTACCATTAAAGGAGAGAGCTCCCGCAATTTTCCCTCCGCCGGGCTGCCACTGCGGCAAGGGAGGCTGTACGCATGGTGATCCGGTAGTCGTGCAGAGCACTCCATCATTTGAGGCGTACGAATCATCCGCATTAGTCCCGGCGCTTTCATCGAGACGCCACCATGCCCTCAAGAGAGGGAGAGTAGAGTAGAAACATGCATATTTTTGGTTGGCGCCAGTGCATAGATCATAATTTGCATCAATAATTCCCGTATTCCCGCACGCAAAAAATGGTACCGATGGCTCATCGGGGCGAAGGGCAGGACCTGCGCATGTGGGTGACGGCGAACACTCCTCTCCCTGTGTACCGGCCACGCCACATATGTTGTGGCAACCGGTTGGAAGTTCGTCGCCTCCCGTTGCACTAAACTCCGGAAAACCCGCTTCACCTGATATATCTTCATTTACCCTGTTCATAAGAAATAATCCTCTGAAGATTCGTACTATATCGCTTGCGGCGTAGGAGCCTACGCCCTTTCCAACAAGAATCTGGGTATTTGCCTGCGAGGGATGCCCATGTACGTACACAACCGAACACTTGTTTGTAGTATTCCATGTGCCCGCAGCCCCCGCGCTAAGTGTTTCCGGGACCGTCCCTACACATGCGGCATTATCGCTTAGCACCTTTGTCTTTCGTGCCCCGCGTATATCAATCTGACCCGGCCCGCTCACCGGATTACCCACCTCAAAACAAGGATAATCGAGCTGGATATCGCGCCCCGCAGAGTTTCCTCCTGCGACAAGCGATTTGATAAAAAGATTTCTTCCTGCGGCAAACCGGGGATTATGCAGAAGGACGTCTCCGTTATTTACTCCATCTCCGGAACGACGATCCCCCTGAATCGAAATTGCGCCGGTCTCATGAGCGGCTTTTGCCCACGTCTTAAGACTTCCGGATCCTATCTGGCAGGTATCGGTCGCAATATCGATGGTATCGCATACATGCCTTCCTGCAACCACCGCGATGTCCGCAGCAAGATCGCCATCGGTTGTTTCATTCCCTATGCTTGTGGTGAGCTTTGCCCCTCCGAGCGCGATGTCAGCATCGGCGGCAGTGTTGTCGAATTCGATTGTTTTATATGCCCGTATGATCGCGTTTTGCGCAAAAATTCTCGGTTCTGTACCTATATATGATGAGCCCGGGCGTATCGCAATCGATATTTTGGATCCGGAAGAACCAAGCTCATTTACATTTCGTATATCAATAAACTGATCCGCAAGAAAATTAATGCTCTTCTCGACGCTTGCGTTCGCATCGCGCTCACTCACCAGCGCTCCCGACATATTGATACTGCCGCACCGGGTAGCGGCGCCATGCGCATCAGCAATAGTACCATCGGTTACCGACGCACAGGCGGTAGCACCGCTTCCCTTATATGCGGTGATCTGGGTATTGCTGGTAAGACCTCCCTCTGCATCCCGCTTTCTTCCCACGAAAAGCATCCGTGGCGCGTAAACGTATCCGTTGCGTGCAGTAATATCGATCCCTCGCGCGGTCGAGAGACACGTCTCGGACAGGCTCACTAATGTTTCTGCACGAATATAAATGTTGTCTTCGTTGTTTGTCCTCTTGAGGATTTTAATGAGCGTACGCCCGTCCGCATACACCACGTTCGGAATTCTGAGGTCAGCTTGCTTGTCCCCTTTTGATCCCACAATGACCCCTCTTAACGCGACGAGTGTTGCTCCCTGGAGGTATACCTGCCCTGCAGGCAATACCGATACTCCATCGAACGCGACTCCATCAAAGGTATTGATATCAATCTGATTTCCGGCTGTTCTATCCGAAACATGTGCAATGAGAACGGTATTTTTAAGCACCACGTTGCGGGTGGACTTAAATACCAAGCTCATAGCGTCAAGACCGCCCCGTAAATCCGCATAGATAGGCGTGCGCGCGGTAATCACAAGATTAAGATCCACGCGTTTGAGCGCAGGGAGAGGGCCCGGGGGATCGATCGTCGTGATAAGCCACGGATTATTTCCCAATCCAGCTTGGCCATCCGGATACGCCAAGATCCCCGCATCAGAAACGCCCCGCTCCACCTGTCTTCGCTTGATTGGTTCGTAGTAAGGATCGGTAGCATCGCAGATACTTTGAATCGCTTTGGCGTCAGCATCGGGACCCATTAAACACCCGACTATCTCTTCATCCTCACCGGGATCGTCAGCGCGGCCGTTACCGTTGGCATCGCCGTTTATATTTGCTTTACCGATGGCATCGTAGAAATCGGCACGTGCCTTCTCTTTTACGCCGGCCGTGGCTTCGTTATCGTTATCGCCATATACCACTCCATCTTCTCCCTCACAGTTCTTGTCGCCGCCCGGAAGTGTGTGGCAGTTTGTTGCATCAAAATATTTATTGATATCGGGAAAATCATTGGACGAAAGCGCTTTGCCGTAGAGATTACAGGTAATAGGCTTCTCAAGCCTCACCGCGCGGATGGTAGACCCCACCTGCCCGATCCCGGTAATAAAGTCGCCTGTGTAGTAGTTGATGCCTCCAATGTTCCCAAGCTCGGCAGTTTCAAACTTGATATCAATTTTTTTATTTGTGGCTGCCGACACGAGCAATGCCTTACAACTATCAACAGTAGCAATGGGTTTGAGGTGGTCAAAGTTACCTGCGAGAATGGCGGCAATACCGCATTCAGCGGCGGCGCGCGCGAGCTTTTCGGCTTCCGCAGACGTGCGAGTACGGTTGCTGAATTTGAGTTCCTGTGTGGCAAGCCCGCTCACGAGTAAAATAGCGGCAAGCGAAACGAGAATAATCACCACTACCGCAAAGGTGGCAATCTGCCCGCGCTCGGCACGCCGAAATATGTTGCTCGTCTTCAACCGATTCATTATGGTGCCTGTGGAGGAATAACCT
>CAYVXU010000001.1:64452-65613 GCA_964454705.1 uncultured Candidatus Saccharibacteria bacterium
GATTAAGAAATACCGTCCGTTGAAACACCGTATCGGGAGCGGCTGGTTGCGGTGTTTGAGTAGGCGGTTTCACATCGAGGAGAAGTGTGACGCGTATATTTCCTCCCAAGGTATTCTTTGAATAATACACCAGAAAGCCGAAGTATTCGACTTTGCGATGATTCACTTTTTGAGGCGCTCCACTTCCTGCTTGTTTCATAATATCCGTGCCGTTGAAGTAATACGTTATAGTTTGCCCGCTTGCTCCGACTCCGCTTACAGTAGCAACTTGCGTAAACCGCAGGCATGGAGCTACGTTCGAACCCGCAGCTCCCCACGCCGCAAGATTTTGATATGTGCACGGGCTTGAAAAGGGGTAGGCGAATCCTAGTTGCAGGCTGCTGGGATCTGCGAGTTGAACATCGCGCCCAATCTGCTCAAGCATTGCTCGTGCATTGTCATACGCATCTGCTGTCTGCTGGACTGCGCGATTCGTATGGAGCTGATTGATCGCAAAGATAGTTGCTGCACCCACCACTACAATTACAAGACCGGTGTATATTAAAAACTCGATGAGCGAAACGCCTCTTCCTAGCCTACTCTGCAAGATCATAAAAAAAGGTTGCGGTTTTCACGATGCGTGTCACCCCCTTCTCCTGCCACGCAACCGTGCTTTCAACTCTCTTACATCCGGGGACTCCTGCATGCTCGGGCCGCTGGGGGCAGTCGCTTGTGGAGGTATAGCTTTGGACTTGGATCTGGCGATAAAAAGGTGTGGCAACAAATGCTCCAAAACTCACGTCACACGCCCCGTCGCTTCCAAACGCTGGCCAGACTGTGTCATTGTGAAAATAGCTGCGCGCACAAGGATAGACGTATCCATATGCGCTGCCGATCGGTGTGTATGGCTGAGTGTAAAGCCTGCAAGAATCATGCAGTACTGGCGAACCTGCAGTAAGATCACAAAGTGTAAGCCGCGAATCGTTGTAGTCATAATAATTAGCCGGGTCACCCGCGTTGTTTGTCCTGCGACGGTTGTTGTCTATAAAATCAAGAATGTACTTGTTGGTATCCAGCTCGAAACTTTCGTCATATTGCCACTGCTTCAACCTATTCTGTTTGCGAAGATGATCAAACAATACAACTCCCTCCTCGGCTAGATACGTAGCAATAACGTGATTC
>CAYVXU010000001.1:65623-82229 GCA_964454705.1 uncultured Candidatus Saccharibacteria bacterium
CTCACGATTTCCCTGAAGCGTACGCACCAACAGTGCGGCAAGCCCGCCGATCGCAACGACTATTATTATTCCGATAATAAGAATTTCAATTAATCCGAACCCCTTTTCGCTTCTTTTTAAGAGCATGTGTAATTTTTATCGAGCGTTATTTCACCGCTGGTTTTTATTACAATACACATACACTGCCCCTGTGTGGTGCATGAACCAGAAGAGCCTCGTCGTACCCGTATCACCATCTGCCCGCCCGATGTGTGTACGCTGCACGTATAGATCCATGAATTGCGGGCTTTCATCGCAACGCCTCCATTTGCAGGAAGAAATACCACATGCGCAACATCACAGGTACTTCCTGAACAAGTGAGAGACGCACCGGCGGAGTCTTTAAGGAAAATATCGGAATGCAAATCACCGCTTGCAGAAAGTTCGGAATACGTCGTTGTCCTAATAAGTTCTTGACCCACAGTGGTATACCCGCCCGTGTTCTCTGTGGTCTGCCATTCATTGCAGTTACTCACACTCTGTGGAATCTGAAAGTCAGCAAACGTGGTATACCACACGTCCACGAGATCGCTCCTGAATTGCACGCCGTAACCGCCATACGGCACATTATTATTGCATCCGGCCATGGCGCATCGCTCACCCGCAAGAGCGCGGTTTTGCATGTCACGCAGGTCATTCACCACCTTATTTGCCACCCGCTCAAGGTCCACCGGCCGCTCACTCTGCCGGAAACTATATGCCGCTCCCGCCGCAAGAATTGCGATAATTGCCGCAACGACAATAAGTTCGATAATCGTAAAACCACGCATGAAATGCAAAAATCAAATCTCAAATATCAAAATGAAAAAGAAAAATGTAAAGAGACAGGAAGCTGTGCTTTTTCTCTTTTTGATCTTTCATTTTGATATTTGATTTTTGATTTAATTCAGAAAGGGTCTTTAAACTCCATCCCCTGTACCTCTTCTATAATCGTCTTACTGCGGCCAATCCACTCGGTGATCTCCTTGAATTGCTGGGGTGGAACACGCGTGAAATCAATCGGCGGCTTCTGTTCAATACGTGAGGGCAGATAGATAAATCGCAGAAGCGCGGTAAGAGCGACCGCAAGCATGGTAAATATGACAATAAGCACAATCCATGAGGGAAGCACAGTGAGTATATGGCGGAACCGCGGCGAAGCAATCGCGCGCCTAAGAGCGCTTTTGAGAGTGGAGAGGGAGATGTGTGAGTTCAGTTTCATTTTGCAAAAAGACCAATGGAGATGGTGGCAAACACAGGGCCGGTCGCCGCGGATGCGCCTAGGCCTGTATTCGCCTTCTCCATCTTTATGTTCTCGACAATGGTAATTGGCTGCATATATTCAAGTACCGTGAGAAACCGCATGATATCTGCGTACGTTCCCTGTACCTGCAGATTGAAGCTGTGGCTCGGCTGAAGTCCGGATTCTTTTGCAGGAGGCGCCGCGGGCCCTGCAAACGGATTTGCCGCACCAGAGGCATCAATTTTGAGCGTGACATGCGTACTGCTTGCCATATCGGAAAGCGCGCGCGAAAAGGCAAAGCTGTTTTTCTCTACGTAAAATGCGGCACGGGTTGATTCTGTAATACCCTCGATTTTCTTGCGCTCTTCCTCAATTTCAGTAATAAAGTCGCGCTTGCCATTCGCTTTTGCCTGGTCAAGACGGATCTGCTGGAACGCTTCATTTTCTCTCGCGACATTTGAGAAGAGAAACACATTGAGCGCGGCAAGCGCCGCGATCCCTACAGTAATACCCCCCAGCGTGAGATAGAATATGTTCTTTTGTGAGCGTCCCTCCGGCATAGCGTGTACGGTTAAGGAAGTCCCGGGATGTCTCCCCCTCCCGGTACGGCGGGTTTGGGCGAGGAGGGCGACTCTTTCCGTGAGACAGTGATTTGGCACTCGATGTTCGCAAGTTGAAACGCGCAGGCAGGAGCAGGTTCAACGCGCAGATACCGCCTCTCGAGAGCCTGGATAGTGCGTACGAGCGCATCCTGGGTAACCGCGCGCACCTGTACCACCATTTCCCCTTGCGCGGCTTGCGCAAGAAGTGATTTCAAGGTTACCCCCTCTGCAAACGTTCCGGTGAGCTCCGGAATCTCACGCGACCACGGGATACGGATACTACGGATGTCGGAGAGGCGGGTTACGACAGCCGAAGCGCTCTTGATCTCCCGCTCTTTCTCTTCAATATCCTTAAGCGGGCCGTCTCTGCGGTCCCGCTCGAGCACCTCTTGCACGGCCTTCGATTGAATGCTGATATATGCTCCCTCCGTCCACAACAGCACCGCAGAGCATGCGAGTACAAAGAGAAGCGAAAAGCCGAAGGCGGAGAGATATTTCTGGCGCCAGATGAGCGCGAGGCGCTCTTTTTCCTTTGGGGGAAGAAGATTTAAGTACAGCATGGTACGTCAGTCATTCATCGAACGCAGCGCCAAACCAAGCGCGGTGGTATACCCGAGCGAGCGGTCGTACGGGAGGAGCGGAATTTCTTTTAACGGTGGCTTTAAAATATTGATCCAGGGATTCCCGCGGTGCACTGGAAGCTTGAGCTCTACTGAGAGATATGTATCGAGCCCAAGAAGGTTTGAGCCTCCGCCGCAGAGGATTATTTCTGCGATCTCGGCCTTTCCTTCATGCTCATGGGGCGCGTGATCGCGATAGTACGCAATATGGGTTTGGATGTACCCCACAATATGGTTGAGCGTGTCGGAGACCGCACGGAAAATACGCCCTCGCATCTTGCGCTTATCCAAACCGAACGTACGCTTGAGCTTCTCTGCCTCTGCAAAGGGCAGAGACATGTCTTTGGTAATCTGCTGGGTCATCTGCGCAGAAGAAAAGGTAGTAGAAGAGGTAAAGCGGATCGCCGTGCCGGAGAAAATAATGAAACTCGTGCGGTTCGAACCGAAATCAACTATGAGCACCGGCCGCTCCGCGGTGCCATTTTTGAGAAGAGCACGGGAAATAGGGATGGATTCTATCTCAAAGGCATAGGGTATGACCCCTGCTTTTTTAAGCACGCTCAAATAATTATCTGCGATGGGTTGTGGTGTTGCCGCGATCGCGATATCAAAGTGATCAAGCGCCTGGATGCGGGTTGATACATTTTGCCAGTCGTAGTAGACCTCATCGACCGACAAAGGGATATTCGCTTCAATCTCCCATGGCACCGCCGCCGCAAGCTCCTCTGCTTTCATGCGGGGAAGCTGAATCACCCGCACAAACGACTTTTCTTCGGGAAGCGAAACTACTGCGTACCGGCCTTTGAGAGGTTTGCCGATGACATTGTGGATAGCCGTTTCTATCGCGCGCGCCACTGCGCTTCCATCTTTTATCTCGCCGTGCTCCATTGCTCCCTCATGAATCGTCTCCTCGCCAAATGACACCAATTCATACTCGTCCTTGCCCTTTGGCTCAATTGCAGCAACCTTCACGGATTGGTCCGAGATATCGAGCCCAAATGTCTTAAACTGCGGCTGAAATAATTGCATATCCCTTTTATTATATCATATTCAAGGTAGAGGGAAATCCAAATATCCAAATCCAAATTTCAAATAAAACTCAAATCAAAAATCCTAAACCGCTCCCCAATGAGTCGTTTGGCATTTGGATTTTGAAATTTGAAATTACCGCGAAGCGGTATTTATTTTTCTTTCCAACTCACCACCTTATATCCCCCGCCCGGCCCTGCGGTAAAAAGGGCATGCGCTAGGCCCGATTCATAGGTAACCTGCGCACTGTTCTCAAGCACCATTTTCTGCGCGACTGCCTCCTTTAACGCGGCGTTGTTTTCGGCTTTCATCGCCCCCTCCGCCGCATAGAAGATAACTCCTGTTGCCTTATTGGATACCCGCAGGGCATACGGATTTGCCATCTGAGAGCTCGTAGTAATGATCATAATATAACTTGCAGGATTTCCCGACCCCTCGAAGGTACACTCATTATCCACGTCTACCTTACCGTCAACCACAATAATGCCGCCCGCGGTGCCGTAGCCCGGAGCCAGTTTAACCACGCATTTGTTGTTGAGCATAAGGTCACCCACCACATGAATGGTGCCGTTCATCGTAATCTGCGCTTGGTTATCGAGCTTCAGCCTGCCCGGTATTCGTATCGGTCCGATGGTAAGCTGTTGCAAGCTAAGCAGATCGAGATTCCCCTGCGCATCGCAGGGGGGTTGCCCACATGTGCCGCCCGCATCGCCGTCGGCCTTAAACTGCGCAATCTGCCCCGACGAGAGCGGCATAGTGAGCGGGGGTGGATCCGGAGAGCCCGGATAGCTCGTTCCTCCTACCGTGCTGTTGGTGATAGTTTGATAATAGGCATTGCGCGCAATGGTGGAATCTTTAATCGTATTTGCACGGACATCTCCCACGCCAGCCTGCCCGACAGTAGCACCTTCGATGGATGTAGTAACGGTGCCAAGGTATACCCGAAACATGCTGTCCTTCCCTGTGGTAGTCCACACGGGTGAAACCGCGTCCCACCGGGGGCTATAGAGAAATGTTCCGGATGGATAGCTCGTATCTGCCGCAGCGCCAATGACGTAATACTTTGATATGTTGTCATTGTCGGTATCGAAGAGAAGCCAATGCGGTTGATTCTGAATCACCGGGCTTATCGAGTTGAGCGCAACCTCAACCCATGCAAAGCTAGAAGTGACGTCTTGTGCGTAAATGCGGCCGGTGGCAAGGGCATTCGATGACTTGGGCACGCCGTTGTTATCAGCAAGAATCTTAATATCGATGACCGCAGCGGGATTTCCCACCTTTTTGATATATACGCCAATTTTGCGGACTTCGGCGGTAATAGAAGGAGTAAAACTCTGCGCACCATCGAGCCTCGCCTGGACATCGTGGAGATTCAGCGTATCGGTCTGGGTCTCCTGTTTTTGGTCCGGCGTTGCGGCAGTGCCGGCGGCTACCCATGCATCTCCCGTAATGTGCCCGGTGTTCCGCACATCAATATTGCCGTTCGAATACACGGAGCCTACTACCTTTGAACTATTTCTCATGGTGAGACCAAGGTATCCTATCTGCAAGCCATAGTTGAAATTAACGGTTTGCGCGGTTTTGAGGATACGCACCTCGAATTCGCGCGCACGTTTTGCAGATTCCGCCCGCGCGGTAAGAAGAAGAATGTTTTGATTCTGCGGATCATTTGCCACGCTGATCGCGCCTGAACCGCTTCCATTGAAGAGTGTACTGGAGTAGGTATTCGCAGGAGGCGGAATTTCCCCGCGATTATAACGCAGGAGGTAGTCTTCTATTGCCGTTTCAGCAATATAGTAGCTCTTGAGCGACGCGATGCGGTTTGTTCCCTCGCGCTGTTCAAGCACTACATCAAACCCGACGGAGAGACCTACCACAAGAATAATCACGAGCACGAAGAGCGTGAGAATGAGGGAGGCAATACCGGAAGAAGAAGTACGCATGGGTTAGGGATTATACTCGCGCAGTATCGCGGTGGTTTGAATCGAACGGCGCTGTTCGGGTCCGGATTTGTTCTTCATTTCAAGCTCTACCTGTACCGCCTGGGTTTTCGCGGTAGAGCGGTCACGAAACTCCAGACGCGTCACTTGCATCTCCTCGGAGATAAGCCGCAGAGGCACAGCGGCATTTTCGCGTCTGCGCAGAAAGGTACCGTCGCTTGCGACATAGATATCTACGAACGATTGCGTCTCGGTACTTGCACTCTCTGTTCCGTATAACGGGAGACTCCGAGTGGTCTCGAGGCTTACCTGCCCAAGAAGCGCGTTGCAGGAAGGGCTCGCCCCTCCCTGCAGAGGAGAAAAACAGCTGGTGGGGTAATAGATGCTTCGCGCCTGGCGGATTTCACGTACAATGCTGTCCATCGCAGAGGTAAGGTTATCCTCAAGCGCGCGGCGGGTTTTCGCCGCCGCATAACTGTTGAGAAAACGAATAAAAAATCCCACTACGAATACCATCATGAGTACGAGCGCTCCCGTGTAAATTATGATCTCGACAAGCGAGAAGGCTTCTGTGCGATGGGCGAGGAAAAAGCGGTACCTCATTTCCATTTAGTAAAATATGATTCTATAAACTCGAGTTTCGTCTGGGTCCCCTCTGCCCACGTTACCTCCACACGGATCTTCACCGAATCCGGATCCACCACACCCCCTCCGGCTCCCTGATCCAAGAGATTGCCGCCCGCGCGGTAGGCGGGTATCACGATAATTCTGCGCGTGTAGATGCCATCGATAAGTCCCGGATTGGAAGCAGTAAGCGACCATGCGCCTCCGGAGAGCTGGAGATAATAAATACCCGGCACAGGAATCCCTGCCCAGCTCTCATTGCGCATTGCCCGCACCGCTTCCATCCCCTCTTCAAGGTATACCGCGGCCCGTACGCGCTGGCGCTCGTTGTTCTGTATGCGCAGAGAATACGAAAAAAGCGAAACCACCCCCACGAGCCCGAGCCCGATCACGACAACCGCGACCATTATCTCTATCATTCCTATTCCGTGCTGTATACATTTTCTGCGTTGCATACTGGTTGCATATATTATTGCGCTACCATCTGTGTTGCACCGGAGCCTGCGGTAATCACCCCAGCCGCATCATAACTTACCACTGTTCGGTCACCGCCACCGTCCTGAAAGTTGATTTTCACGCTTACCGCGAGCGTATTTTTGCGCCTGTCCCTATCAATGGAGAGAAGCGGATTCGCCTGTGTGGTGGGAGTATGGGTA
Source organism: uncultured Candidatus Saccharibacteria bacterium (assembly GCA_964454705.1). Classification (GTDB taxonomy): domain Bacteria; phylum Patescibacteriota; class Minisyncoccia; order CAYVXU01; family CAYVXU01; genus CAYVXU01. Next base: position 72,356 of record CAYVXU010000001.1, read on the forward strand.
TGGAGGCGAATATACTGGCTGCTCGCGGTGCTCGTGTAGTCAAAGATATTGTTCGCGATATACGACCCCGCGGTGATCACCACATCCGGAGTGGAATCCGGAAAATCAAGCGTTACCACCGCGTTCGCGGGAAGAGGTGTGATAAGCGAGGCATGCACATGCCGGCTGTCGCTTACCCGCGTGGGAGAGTCTGCAGGAATCGTAAGTGTCCCAACTTGCACTTCGCCCGACGGAAGCACGGACACCGTCACCTGATCGCCGGTGGTACGGTGCGCGAGCACAATCGAACCAGATTTATCTGCCTCCCCGCTTACATGGGTAAAAATCACATTTATCTCATCAAGATACGGCATGCTCCCAAGCGCAAGGTCAGCGAGACGTACGTCTGCGGGAAGCATGTATACCTGGCTTTGCGCCGGATCAAACGAGACGCCGCGAAACACCCAGTAGCGGTCATCCTGAATGGGGCCGGGCCCGTCCAAATCAAAGTGCACTCCCCAGTCAGAGGGATACGCAACCTGCCCGAGCGGCGCGTCTCCCTGCGACGCAATCGCATTCGACTGCGCAAGACGGATGGTATTAGAGAGATTCTCTGCGGCAGTCTCCACGCTTTTTTTTGCGAGAAACCCCCGCAAGGAAACAATGATAATCGCAAGCGCCACCACAAACACGGTAATACCGACCAGTACTTCGATGAGTGAATAACCTGCTTTTGTCATGACAAAAGAAATCCCAAATCCAAAACTCCAATGTGTGGCTCCATTAGTCATTTGGTATTGGGATTTTGACATTTATTTGACATTGGGATTTTGAAATTGGACATTACCGCTTGCGGTGTTTATTTTATTGCTCCCACAAGCGAGTAGATCGGCTGAATCATGGAGATAGCGAAAAATCCTACTGCGGTACCGATCACCAACATGAGAATGGGCTCGATGATTTTCGAGAGGTTTTTAGTGATGTTGTCTACCTCCTTTTCGTAAAAGATAGCAAGGCGCAGGAGGAGCTCTTCTATTGCTGCGGTTTCCTCGCCCACCTGCACCATCTGCTTCAGGAGCGGCGGGTAGAGATTCGGATAGAACACGATAAACTCATGCAGCTGCTTGCCATGCTCCACATCTGTCGATGCCTGCTTGAGCGAATCTTTGTAATATACGTTCGTGAGCGTGTGCGCCATAATATCGAGCGCCTGTACGATGGGAACGCCGCTCTTCATAAGCGAAGAGAGGAGCCGTGAAAACCGTGCAACATTGATTTTAATCGCGAGCGGCCCGATCATGGGAGCTTTGAGGATGAGCGCGTGCAGAAACCGCTTTCCGAAGTCGGTGCGTGCAAGAATACGAATAAGCACAAAAAGCGAGATAAAAAGCACCGGAATCAGATACCAGAACTGCTCGGCTAATTCAGCTACCTTAATCACAAAGAGTGTAGTGGGGGGAAGCGCCACATTGAGTTCGCGAAAAGTGGAGGCAAGCTGGGGCACTACATAGATCATCATAATAGTTCCTACGCCGATGAGGGCGAGGAAAATGACAGCGGGGTAAATCATTGCTCCTCGCACCCGCGAGCGCAAATCGTGGTCTTTTTGCATCTGCCGCGCAAGGAGCTTTAGCACCTGTTCGAGATTTCCGCTCACCTCCCCTACCCGCACCATATTCACAAAGAGATCGCTAAAAATTTCCGGGTAATGGGCAAGTGTATCGCCAAGCCCCTGCCCTCCTTTGACCGCTTCGAGTATTTCCGCAAGTACCTTTTTGAAGTATTTAGTTTCAGCCTGCTCAACGAGCACCTCAAGCGCACGGGCCATCGGAAGACCTGCGCCGATCATGGTAGCCATATAACGGGCGAAAAGCATTACCTCGTCAAACGGCACGCGCCGGAAGAAATTGAAATGCGCGAGTGAAGGATGCTCGGAAGATTTCTCTGATGTCTGGGCGGAAATAAGCAAGAGCCCTTCACTGCGCAGGAGGCGCGCAACCTCGTGCTCGTCCTTTGCCTCTACGTAGCCGGTGCGGGTCTCTCCGGTACGTGTTTTTCCTGTATAAGTATACCCAGGCATTGAGTTAGCTTTTAGCTTATTAGCTTCATTAGCTACCTAGCTTTCGAAATGAAGGTACCAAAATTTGCTTTGCAAATTTTGGTACATTAATTTTGACTTTTGCATTTTGATTTTTGATTTCATTCTGTTGTTTCCCTAAGCACCTCTTCGAGCGTGGTGATGCCCTGCACGCATTTGATGATGCCATCCTCCACCATGCTGATCATGCCTTCCTTGCGGGCTTGCGCCTCGAGCTGATCGGATGTTGCTGAATGCATGATAAGCTCTTTGATGGACTCGGTAACCTCCAGCACCTCGTGGATGCCGATACGGTCGTGGTAGCCATCGGGAAATTCGGGGGTAGGATTGGAGCTGTAAAAATCGATATCCTGCCATGTGGTCTTTTTATCGATGATGCGCTCATGTTTGAGGATTTCCAATATATGGTCGAGATCCACTACCTGCCCGAGCGACTTCAGCTCCCCCTCGGTGAGCTTGTGCTTCTGCTTGGATTCATAGAGGCGCCGCACAAGCCGCTGGCCGATGATCACCCGCACGGTTGAGGCAATAAGAAACGGCTCCACCTGCATATCAATAAGGCGCGGAAGCGCGCCCGCGGCGCTGTTGGTATGCAGGGTAGAGAGCACGAGATGGCCGGTAAGGGAGGCATTGATTGCAAGCGAAGCAGTTTCGGTGTCGCGGATCTCGCCTACCATGATAATATCCGGATCCTGGCGCACGAGTGACCGCAGGCCATTCGCAAAGGTAAGCCCGATCTGCGGCTTCACCTGTGTTTGGTTAATACGCGGCATCCGGTATTCGATAGGGTCTTCTATAGTGGAGATATTTACATCCGCCGTATTCAAAATTTCCATCATCGTATAGAGGGTGGTGGTTTTTCCCGAACCAGTAGGGCCGGTCGCGAGGATCATGCCGTTTGCCTTCTTGAGCGCGTGGTGAATGCGCTCGAGCCCTTCTCCGATAAACCCAAGCTCTTCGAGGGCATAGCCTTTTGCCCCTTCCTTGAGGAGCCGCATCACCACCTTTTCCCCGTCATACACCGGAAGGATGGAGACGCGGAACGAGATTCGATAGTCATCCACCTCAATTTTAAAGCGGCCATCCTGCGGAAGGCGATGTTCGTCAAGCTTCAGGCTCGAGAGCACTTTAATACGCGCAACAATACCCGACTCCACCTGCCGCGGCAGGGTCATGGCATCGTGCAGAATCCCGTCAATCCGATACCGTATAATTACCTCTTTCTCATAGGGCTCAATGTGAATATCCGAGGCGTTCTGCAAGATGGCGTGCTTAAGAAGGGTATCAACGATGCGGATGATAGGAAGATCCTCCGCCATTTTCTTAAGATCCTCTCCCTGCACCTCTTCCCCTACCTCAACCGGCGTTACTCCCCGCACCTCACCCTTGATAAGCTCTCCGAATTCAGCCTCAAGGCTCTTCTGGTACTGCTTGAGCGCATTTTTGATGCTTGCCCCAGATGTGAGCCGGGGCAAGATCCGCAGGTTGAGGGATTTGCGGATAAATTCAATGGTCTGGAGGTCCTTGGGATCAAGCATCGCCACCTCAAGCCCGTCTTTTGACCTACGGTATGCAATGATATTGCTCTTACGGGCAATCGGCTCTGGAATGAGCTTGAGAATGTGCGGTGGGATCGTCTCCTTCTCGAGATTCACAAACGGAATCCCAAGCGCGTATGCCTCCACCTGCGCGAGCGCATCCTCACTCACCAGCCCCTCTCGGGTGAGCACCTCTTCAAACGCAATCTTTTCTTCGGCAGCTTTCGCCTCGGCTTTTACCAGCTCCTCTTTCTTGAGGGTTCCGGTATCAAGCAGGAGTGTTTTGAGTTGTTGGGTATCGATGGTCATGGGGATACAAAGCAACGCCTCCGAAGCAACACGTTTCACCGCGCAATGCTACATATGCAGCGTATCTTTTACCTTCTCAATGAGTTCATGAAGCCCGTAGTTCGCTTTTACCAAATAGGTAGTAGCTCCCGCCGAGATCACGCGGTCGATATCCGCCGCCCCTTCAAGGTTCGTGAGCACGATTACAGGAATATTCTTTGTCTCTGCATCGGCTTTGATGCTTTGGAGCACCTCAAAACCATTTTTCTTTGGAAGAATGAGATCGAGAAGAACGAGATCGGGGTGCTCGGATTTTGCAAGCCGCTCCCCCGCCTCTCCATCGAGGGCTGATACTACCTCGAAACCTGCTCGCCGCAGAGCTTCGCTCATGCTCTGCTGGAGCGCCGGTTCGTCTTCCACAAAGAGAATCTTTTTTGATGGTTCTGCCATACTATAAAAAGGTTATGCGGCAGCGAGTGGCACACGAAACCAAAACGTGCTTCCTTTTCCTTCGCGCGAGACAAACCCTATCTCGCCGCCGGTAGCGGTGACAATCGCCTTGGTAAGAAAGAGCCCCAACCCGTTCCCCCGCGTCTGGTGGCGAAGGCTGTTATCGGAACGGAAGAATTTAGAGAAAATATTTCGCTGCTGGTAGCGGGGAATGCCCACGCCTGTATCCTTTATCTCCCACTGTGCCCACGTTCCGTTCTGTGAGAGCGAGATCCACACCTCGCCCTTGCGCCCGATGTACTGGATGGCATTTTCAAGGAGGTTGCGGATTGCAAGACGAGTGCGGTCGGGATCTCCGCTGATCACAAATGGATTCTGCGGCGGAGTCCAGTGGAGCGTAACATTGCTTGCGGCTGCAAGAGGAGTAAGCCTCTGCACCAATTCAGCAGTCACCTCCCGCAGGGATACGGGGAGAAACACGAGCGAAAACCGCTCCTCTTCAATACGGTTTACCTCAAGGAGGTTGGTGATAAGTTTCGTCATCTGCTCATGACTCTCCGCGATAATCGTAATCTGTTTTTTTATCGTGGAGTCTCCCACACGTTCTGATTTCAAAAGATCCACCGCCCATCCAATTGCGGTTACCGGCGTACGCAACTGATGCGACGCGATACGTACAAACTCCGACTTTATTCTATTGGATTCCGCGAGCGTCTCGAAAGTTTTGTTGATAAGAAAGCCAAATACCATAAGCACGATGGTAAGTACCGACATAAGCGACACAATCAGGAACGGATCCTCGAGATAGCGGCTTGCAATAAAATAACTCACCAGCATCGCGGTAATAATAATCACACCCATCAGGGGAAAGAGAAAATCAGGGCACTGCCACAGCGGCACGCGGTATTCGCGGCAGTGTGCCGAAATATTAAGCCGGTACAGAATGCGTGACGGCATATGATTCATTATACCAGAACTAGCTTTCCTCGCCCACCGAGGCGGACAGGCAAGACGAATAAAAGAGATAGCGTAGGTGGGTAGGTTACGGCTTTTCAGCAAGACAAAATCAAAAATCAAATCTCAAATATCAAAATGAAAAAGTAAAATGCAAAAAGAATAGGAAGTATAAGGAGTGGCGCTTTTTCTCTTTTTGATCTTTCATTTTGACTTTTGATTTTTGAATTTTGAATTAATCCCCTACTCCGTTACCACTTGTTCAATATGCCGGATGCGAGTAGTTCGTGCCGCACTGTCCGCTTCCACAGCAATCACATCTATCTGCCATGGCCGCGCAGGTGCAACACGCTCCTGTGCACAATATACTTTCGCCATTTGGATAAGCTTTTTCTGCTTTCGCGCGTGCACATTTTCTTCGGGCGCGAGCGCCGTGTGCGCACCGTGACGTTGGATGGTTTTTACCTCACAGAACACAAGAGGGTGGCGCATACGCAGCCATCCTTTTCGCTCTGCCACAATATCGATCTCCCCGAAACGGGTGCGGTAATTGCGGTGAAGCACCGTGTAGCCGTGCCGCTCAAGGTAGGCGGCCGCTTCTTCCTCTCCCCACGCGCCGATACGATCACGCCCGTTCATAACGTTCCGCTAGAAAGAAATAATTGCAAGCTCAATAAGAAACGTAAAAAACGCCGCCCCCATGCCCATTAAGAGTACGTGCCGGGCAAGTTTAAAGAGTTCGCGTTTCGGCCGGTAGTAGAGTTTGCAGAGATTATAGATTTCCTTTGCATATTCTGCGATCATCGCATCGCGACTTGCGAGCGTGCGCGCAAGCTCCGCCGCGTACATGTCTGCACTCGCAAGTTTCGCGATCATATGGTTGTACATTACACTCTCGTGCTGACCGCGCTTGCGCAAAAACCGCGGTGGATGAATTGCGAAGAGACTAACGAGCGTTGAAGCTCCTGAAAAAAGCGCGAGTACCAGATATGAAATTTCGAATTCTCGCTCACGCACCTGTGAAATTGAATATACAAAAATTGCGGAGGAAAAGGCGATGAGCACATTGGTTTGAGCGTCCACATGCTGTACCATCTGCCGCGCCTTGTCGTGCACACTATTTAAAAACGCAACCTGCGCCTGCAGATCTGTATGGGAAGTGTCGGAAGGAACTGGCGTGGAATACCGCGATGGCATCTATCGCAAAATAAACTCTGGAACGATTCCTAAATTTTGATAATGCATTTGCACACGTATGGGGAGAAGTTTGAAATCTCTCACTATTCCGCGGCATCGTGGGCTACCGCATCTGCGCAGAATTTCCGTATGGTTCTCTTTCATTGACGTGGAGTAGTCAAAGGTGATTTCTTCTCCGGCGGAAATATCCCGCAATGCAACAAGAAAGAGTTTTTCATCCTCAAATTTGAGACCGGCATTTGGATCGCAGGAGTGATTTACGTAATCATCAATCTCGCCCGACGGCCCCAGATACGTTCGCTCCCCGATCTGTATCACGATAGCATCTTCGTACGACCCATCTTCGATTGCATCGAAATCCAGCAATGGGCCTTTGAATTGAAGCACAGTCTCTCCGTGCCTGAATGTACGCTCCGCAAACACATCTAAACCGTACTTCCCGGTATTTCTCACTGAAAGCTCCGACATACATTCCATTATACTATGCTTGGCTCATGAAACAATGCGAGATGTAACAGTAATTTTAAATAGTATTAGATTCAAAAATTCCTCTTGTCCAACCCAAAATTTTGAGAAATAATTCCGTGCTACAGACACAAACATCAAATGTACCGTATGGAAGCGAGTCTTTTTTATGCCGACTTGCTTTGCTCGCTTTTCTATAGGTTTTGAAAAATCTATCTTCCGGAATTCGAGAAATAAACGACCAGTATTGTTTTGCTTTTATGTGATTAAGATGAGGATGAATGTGAATATGTCCTCTAAATTTTTCTTCTGGCACATTACATTCTTCTCTAAAAAACCTCATTATAATCTTTATCATTTCAGGATCGCTGTTAGAAAAACGCACAACACCACGTTTAGTTTTTCCTCCTTCTGCCCAGTATAATGCCGTTCCTATAAGCAAGAGTTCCCGATGAGATATTATTCCAACTTCTTTTTGAGCATTATCGATAATAATCTGCCTTTTCGCAGCTTCATTTCGAAGACGTGCTTCCCTTCTTTTTTCTATTGCGTCTTTTCGAAATCCCCTCTCGGAAAGTTGTTGTCTTTGTTTGGATGTAAGTTCGATATCCCGAACCCATAAGCTAGCACTACTTTTTGAAACTCCGACTCTTCCAACAATCTCATTGATAGAATAACCAAAAGCCCTCAGTCGCCTGGCTTCTTGTTTTTCTATTATTTTCATACCTAACCGAACCTTAGAGTAGCTTACTACTTAGATAATACAACAAAGTTCGGTTATTCGAAAAGTTTTGTCTTGGTGGACGGTGCAGGATTCGAACCTGCGGCCTTCCGCGTGTAAGGCGGACGCTCTAAACCAGCTGAGCTAACCGTCCATCATGTGCGCCTGCCAGGATTCGAACCTGGAACCCCTCGCTCCGAAGGCGAGTACTCTATCCGTTGAGCTACAGGCGCATTACTAAACTACCAGCGCCCTCGGTAGAAATCTCCGCCTGCGCCAAGGCTTCGGTCGCACGCCGCCAAAGCTTCTGGCGACGGAGCACGGGCAGGGAACCTACATCCAGGGCTTAGAAGACCCTTGTTCTACCTGCCCGAATACCTGTGCCCCTGGAGGGAATCGAACCCCCATCTCGGGCTTATCTGCCCGCCGTTTTCTTGCGCCCTCGGTAGGAATCGAACCTACATCCAGGGCTTAGAAGACCCTTGTTCTATCCATTGAACTACGAGGGCAACTTCGGCAGGCGGGGAAGACCCTTGCTCTATCCGTTGAGCTACAGGGGCATGTGCGCAGGCAGGCGGGTCCATTGAACTACGAGGGCACTATTCAGATAAGTTTGGCTACCCTATCACATTTTAACGCATATTTCCAGTAATTTTAAGATTGCATAAAGTATATGCCCACGCTACGATAAGATTATGCATGCCCTCCCAAAAGAAATTTTAGGTATTCTCGAAACACTCGAAGCGGCAGGCTTTGAGGCATTTGTGGTGGGCGGATGCGTGCGGGATCTTCTGCGCGGCGTGCCCCCGCATGATTGGGACGTTACTACGAACGCGACGCCGGAAGAAATTCAGAGGCTCTTTTCCAGGCGCTTCTACGATAATGCGTTTGGCACTGTGACCGTACTTACCGAGAGCGACGATCCTGCCCTTAAAGAGGTGCAGATCACGCCTTACCGTATTGAAGAGCGTTATTCAGATGCACGGCATCCGGACGAGATTGCATTCACCCGCTCCCTCGAAGAGGATCTCGCGCGGCGCGACTTTACGGTAAACACAATCGCCCTGCGCCGTAAAGACAAGAAAGAAGAGCTAAGAGACCCCTTTGGGGGCGCAGAAGATATTGCACATAAAGTACTGCGGGCGGTGGGAGACCCCGTGAAACGCTTCTCCGAAGACGCGCTCCGCCTCATGCGCGCGGTTCGGCTTGCGGCCACCCTTGAATACGAAATTGAAGAGCGCACATCAGAAGCTCTCTCTGCGCACGCGGGGCTTCTGCAGGTAATCTCTAAAGAACGCATCCGTGATGAACTGGTGAAAATAATCTCCTCCCCCCGTGCTGCGGAGGGAGTAGCGCTCCTGCAGAAAACCGGATTGCTTCACTTTGTAATCCCCGAACTCGAAGAAGGGGTAGGGGTAGGGCAAAATAAGCACCATATCTACACCATCTTTGAGCATAACGTCCGCTCGCTCGCATGGGCCGCGCATTCACACTACAATCTTGAGGTGAGGCTCGCCGCGCTCCTGCATGATGTCGCAAAACCGCGCACGAAACGCGGTGAGGGATACGACTCTACCTTCCACGGCCACGATGTGGTGGGCGCGAAGATGACACTTACCATTCTTGACCGCCTGCGATTTCCCAAAAAAACTGTTGAAAAAGTCGCGCTCCTCGTGCGCTGGCATCTTTTCTACTACAACGTGGGAGAGGTTACCGAACGGTCGGTACGGCGCCTTTTGGTGAACGTAGGCCCGGAGAATATGGAAGAACTCTTGCAAGTGCGCATGTGCGATCGCAAAGGGTCCGGCGTACCCAAAGCAGAGCCTTATAAACTCCGGCACCTGCGCTTTATGATCGAGAAGGTGTCGCGCGATCCCCTCTCGGTAACCCAAATGGCGATACGGGGAAATGATCTCATGGAAGCGCTCGGCATCTCTTCAGGGCCGCGCGTGGGATATCTTTTGCAGTCTCTCTTTCAGGAGGTGCTTGAAGACCCGGAGAAAAATGGCCGGGAAAAATTGCTTGCGCGCGCTCGGGAACTAAATGCACTATCTGATGAAGAGCTTAAAGCGCACGCCCAGTCAGCAAAAAGCGAGGTGGAGCGGCGTGAATCCGAAGAGGAGCAAAAGATAAAAGGAAAACACTGGGTGAAGTAAAACATAGCTACCTTGTATCTTAGCAAAA
>CAYVXU010000001.1:82239-96336 GCA_964454705.1 uncultured Candidatus Saccharibacteria bacterium
TAGCAAAAACTGTGATAAAAAGAAGATCGTGGATGATTTGCTAACACTCTAGATTTACAGCTGGTCAAGACGAATGATGGCGTCCTGACCAGGGAGAGGGAGTGGCCCCACGCCTCGATCCACTCCCTCTTCTGAACTTGCTTATTCCAAATCTGCTCTGGTCGAGCCCTGGCTGGAGCAGGTAGGAGGTGCCCGGCGGTGTGATGTGGGCCGGCTTTCGGCCGAGCCTCGCATGGCGGGAGGTATTCCGTCATCCGGGTCGGTCCCGGGTGCTCTGGTTGCAGCGCCCCACTCACTGCCACCAAAGAAGGGACGGCTACTCTCCGTCGTACACGTTACGCCGTCCGGGCTTCCTCTTCCGAAAAAGTTCTTACCACGGGCGCACGGTGGACTGGAGTGGCGCCAGCGCTGGGCCTCGAAAACCCAGAGGACACGGGTTCAAGTCTCGTCCGCGCGATTCCACTTTTCGTACATTCGTGATCTTCTCCCGTCGAGAGCTGTGCCTTAACCTACGCACAGCTCTTTCCTTTTTCAACAAAACTGATAATAATGGAGGTAATTTCAATAATTCGAGCCGGAGTATGACGGCAACCCCGAACAAATCACCTTCAGTGATTGTACGGGGTACATACGCACGTTCACCCCGTTAGAAATTACCGGGCCGTAGTATACCGGTAGTACGTGCGCTTCGGGTGCGTAAAGACTGGGTTCGATTCCCAGCGGCCCGACAGAAATTTCTAACGGGGCGAGGGTGCGTGAAAATCGGGTCCGACCTGCCCCGTACCGAGCTGTGCTCTGGTGCGGAATTCCCGGCTCCCCGACCAACTAAAACTTTTTAAATTCTTTGGTACAGAATCCTCCTCCAGGGATTCCATTTTGGTTAACCACCCGCATATCATTGACAAATCATTATATAGATGCTATACTATCAAATAGTTAGGCTCGCTCTTTGAATACTCATTTCTCGGCAGCGATTTGGTCGGAAAATTCTTACTAAATCGCTGCCGAGATGGTAGCCGTGTGGGGACGTTCCTCATGCGCTCCTGAAATAGGAGGTCGGTATGTCTGGAAGCAAAAAGAATCGGTCGGAGCGTTCGTTCTCGGTAATGCTCGCGGAAGAACTTCTGCGAGCAGAACTCAGGAGGCTCTACGGCGACGAAGTCAAGCTATTCCAGTGCGACATCGTGGCCACGCCACCTTCGCTGGTAAAACGTAACAACGCCACCATCAGCACTCTAGAGCGTGTGTCACTGGTGTACCACTGGATGGCTGGTTCCGTGAGTGAGCGGAAGGTGAACATTGCTGCCATTGTCGGACCATTCGAACGGCTCTATCCGAAAAACCCGCCTGAAGATCGCCGTCGTAAGCTTCGTCGCGTGGAGGCGGTCTGCCGGATGTATACCATCACGACTGGCTGTGTCCTGTGGGAGGCTCATTACCTGAACTTCGTCGTCAAAGACGAGTGTGGGCAAGTGCTCGCCATGGAGGAGCGCACCTACACGGGCGGTCGTATAGATGGCAAAGTATCAGCGAAGAACGCCGAAAATCCCTGTCAGGATATGTCCGACAGTCAGGTCCCGGCGAACTACCGAATCTTCCATCAGGCACTGCACGGCATCGCGTAAGCGACCACTACCGTAGCATCGAGGGCGTAGGAGAAATCCTGCGCCCTTTCTCTTTTTCAAAAAATCTTGTATTTTTTAATGATCTTGCCGCCAAAGATTTGAAAGCTTAAGCGAGAGCGCGGCGGAAGGTCCTCCTTCGCTAAAGCTACGGGAGGATAAGAGGGATGCGGGGGGATTCCGCCGCGCCCGACTTGTCCGCCGAAGTTTCAACGAAGGCGAAGTGGTTTCGCCGGATCCGCCAACTGTCGGAGGAAGTAATTATCTTTCTTCAAAATGCTTTCGCGCTAAATTCAGAATACGCGACTACCATAAACTTTCACTCACTCTACAAACTCCATTCAAAGAGGAGTACCTTTTGATGCACATGCATTGACTTTGAGGCGCTCGCAATGCTACACCTTTGGCATTGCTAGCAAAAGTCGGCTTATCCACCAAGGAGGTATATATGGAACCTTTGCGGAGTGTGGTTGATCCTTCATCCACTGCTCTTATTCCGGAGCTGCTTCACCTTTACGGAGGAGATTTAGCATTTCCCGCTCCCCCACCGGAACGGCCGTACGTCGTGCTCACATTTGTTGAACCGTGGGATGGAGTACTTTCTTATGCAGACGTGAAGGGCCGTGAGTTAGGAGGTGAAATTTCCGGTTTCAATCCGCAGGACCAGTTTGTGCTTGCGCTGCTTCGCACGTATGCGGATGCAATTATAATTGGCGCCGAGACATTGAGGAAAGAGGGTGACCACATATGGTCAGGACCGAAGTTCGATAAAGCACATGCCTCTCTTCTTTCCGCGCAACGGGCCGCACTCGGGAAACCGGTAGAAATCATCAATGCGTTTCTTACGAATTCCGGGAATATTCCTCTCGGCGCACCGGTGTTCCACGATCCGGAGATTATCCCTCTTGTCTTCACAAGTCCCGAGGGAATGGAGAGAATTCGCGCGGCCGAACCATCGGAAACTATCGGTCTCTACTCTGCAAACCCGGAAAATCCGATCCGCGATATGTTAGAGACGCTCCGCAAATCTCACCATACCACTCTCGCGCTCGTAGAAAGCCCCTCCATCGCAGATGCATGTATCCGGGAAGGAGTCGCCGACGAGCTCTTTATCACCTTAAGCCCTTACCTCGTGGGCAACAGCCGTGAAACGAACCGGCCGACTCTTCTGCGCAATACCCCCTTTGGGCCAGACAACAGTCCACAAGTTGAGATTGTGAGCGAGAAAGCGTGGCAGAACTACCGCTACTTCCGGTTGCGTCTCCGTTACCGGCACCTTTAAATTCTTCTGCGCTCATCTTCTCTCTGCCCCGTGAGAAAACAGGTGGAAACTCCTCCCTCTGCGCTTCTCACGGGGCATCTTGCTTTTTTAGCGAATGTTCTGTTAAACTCGAGCATTATAGTTACCAACTAATTTCCGCAGCATGATTACCCCTTTTGTGATTATCTTCGCTGCATGCGCACTCGGCCTCGCGGTCGCGTTTTTATTCACGCGCTTTGTGCTTGCGAGCAGCCAAGGCACGAGCGCCATGCAGGAAATTGCCCTCGCCATCCGGCAAGGCGCGATGGCGTTCCTCAAACGCCAGTACTCCACAATCGCCTCTATCGCTGTGATTGCTTCACTTATCCTCTTTGGCGTCTACGCATTTGGCGGCGGCAGCATCTCGGACGGTATAAAAACCGTCTTTGCGTTCGTGATAGGCGCATTCCTTTCCGGCCTTGCGGGCTATATCGGCATGTATATCTCGGTGCGCGCGAATGTCCGTACTGCTGCGGCGGCCTCACAGAACATTGATTCTGCGGTAAAAATGGCGCTTCGGGGAGGAGCGGTGGCGGGATTCTTGGTAGTAGCGCTCTCTCTGCTTGGCGTGGCCGGGCTATTCCTCTTTTACGGAGGCGCGAGTGATGCGGCCCGTGTGCCCTCCACTATTGTGGGGTTTGGATTCGGCGCCTCGCTTGTTGCGCTTTTTGCCCAGCTTGGCGGCGGCATCTACACCAAAGCTGCGGATGTGGGGGCTGATCTCGTCGGCAAGGTAGAAGCAGGTATTCCTGAAGATGATATTCGCAACCCCGCGGTAGTTGCAGACCTTGTGGGCGACAACGTCGGTGACTGCGCAGGCCGTGGCGCCGATCTCTTTGAGAGTACGGCGGCAGAAAATATCGGAGCGATGATTTTAGGCACCACGCTTATCTCGGTATTCGGACTCGCGGGAGTAGTGTTCCCGCTTGTCACCCAGGCGTTTGGGCTTGTCGCCTCCATTATTGGCGTACTCTCGGTACGCGTACGCGGCGATGAAGATCCGATGCGCGCGTTAAACCGGGGTTACTATGTGACAATCGCGCTTGCGGCTGCAGGATTTGCCTATGCCTCATACCAGTTTCTCCAGCCGCACTGGGTTTGGTTCTTTGTATGCGGGCTTGTGGGTATCCTCACCAGCCTCGCCTTTCTCTATATCACCCAGTACTACACCGAACACAAATACCGGCCGGTAAAGGCAATTGCGAAATCCTCTTCGACAGGCCCGGCTACCAACGTGATTTCAGGGTTTTCCTTTGCGCTTGAGAGCACTGCGGCTCCTTTCCTTACCATCAGCGCCGCACTCCTCTTCTCGTATTGGTTAGGAAGAAAAACAGGCCTCCCTGATGGCGGGCTCTATGGCACCGCGGTTGCGACCATGGGAATGCTCTCGAGCGCCGGGTATATCCTTGCGATGGATACCTTTGGCCCCATCACCGATAACGCGGGAGGGATTGTAGAGATGTCGCACGCTGCGCCCGAAATCCGCAAAGTTACCGACCGGCTCGACGCGGTAGGCAACACCACCAAAGCGCTCACCAAGGGCTACGCAGTGGGATCGGCCGCGCTTGCTGCATTCCTTCTCTTCTCGGCGTATCTTACCGATGCGGAGCTCACGAGCATTGATCTTGCCCGCCCGCCGGTATTTATCGGGGGGTTGCTGGGCGCTGCCCTTGTATTTCTCTTCTCTGCGCTCGCAATCCGTGCGGTGGGCCGTGGAGCATACTACATTATTAACGAAGTGCGCGATCAGTTTAAAAATAACCCCGGCATTATGCAGGGCACCTCAAAGCCCGACTACGCACGGTGTGTGGATATCACCACGCGCGGCGCCCTGCGGGAAATGGTACTCCCCGGTCTACTTGCGGTGCTCGTACCTACCGGCGTAGGTGTATTCTTCCGGTATGTGCCCGTAGGCTTCCAGAATGTGGGCGCTGAAGCGGTAGGAGCGCTCCTCATGGTAGGAACAATCGCAGGCATCCTCATGGCCCTTGTACTCAACAATGGCGGAGGAGCGTGGGACAACGCAAAGAAATTTATCGAAGCGGGAAACATGGGCGGCAAGGGATCAGACTCTCACAAAGCCGCAGTAGTGGGAGATACTATCGGCGACCCGTTTAAAGACACGGCGGGCCCGTCGCTCCACGTGCTCATTAAACTCCTCTCTACCCTCACTCTCGTCCTGCTTCCGCTTTTTCTCTAGATACTCAAAAACCAGCCGGTTTCACGTTGAACTCGCTCGTAAATATGAAAAGGTCCCATGTATCTACATGGGACCTTTCGGTACCTCCAGAAGATTTCTTCTTGCAAAAGCCAAGAGTGTTACATCCGGCTAAGCCCTGGTAAGGAACTCCCCAAGGGTCAAATAATCACCCGGGGTTGCAAGGGAAAGTTCTGTAAGTCCGAATTGCGAGACTTACTACTTATGCGGGTGCAAGACCAACCTGCCACTCGCGGATCGCGAACTCCTTATGCGCCCGCTCGAGATGACGCTCGACATTGAGCGCGAGGAGTCGCTCCTCGTGGCAACCCTCCACCGCACACCGATGATAGTGGATGAGGTTTCCGTTGGTCTCCACACGCGAGGAGACGTGGGGAAAGATGAATACTCTTCCCCATTTATATACTCTCGCCTCGCGCGGGATCACGCTGTGTGTTCTCCTCGTCCACACGCGGGTTCCAAACAAACTCAACGCGAGCACGATGAGCATCCCAAAGCCATAGAGAGTGCGGCCTTGCAGGAGACCCGCTTCGAGAACAGTCTCCTCTCGTCCTCTCTCACTGCGCAGAGCAGTGAGTTGTGCGGCGAGGCGCCGATATACGCCCCGCAGTTTCGCCTCTCGAACCCGCGCGCGGGTGGCCTTTGCGGCCACTCGCTCGCTCTTGGCGAGCGCGGCGCGTAGAAGCTGTTCTCGTGCCTCGCTCCGCTTGAGATCTGCTTGTGCCGCCTCAAGCGCAGCGGAGAGCTCTGCGGTACGGAACGAAAGGAGCGCCCCTTGCGGGGCAAAGTCATTCCGCAAAACAAGGGAGGTGAGCTTTTCAACTCCCTTTACGGGTTGAGCGCAGTTCTCGGGAAGCACGACTGTCCTCCCCTTATGGATGTGCTTGAGACTCCCTGAAATGCCGCTCATGGCGAGCACGCTCAGTAGCTGACTCTTGTGGCACCCCTCGCTCCTCATGAGGGCAAGGATGCCTTTTCCTTTACTAAGGGTACGGGTAGCAGCCTCTGTGCTGCCTCCGAATGCCGCCACGACAAGCGTAGCAGCAATGCAGATCACCAACCGTTTCATTGTATTCTCCTTTGTACCCGACGTTCACTCACAGATTCTTTCTCGCGACGCCGGAAAAAGTTGGGAACCCATTTTTGTTCGTCTGATCTCTTCTCCTCTCCATTCTCTGCACGGTGGCCGTTGGAGCTTCCATTTGCAGAGACGTCTTCATCACTCTGAGCCCATTTCGGAAGGTCGGGCATTCGTCCCATCGGCTCCGTGTCCTTGATTGCAAGCCGGAGCGCTTCCAGGCTCCTCTTTCGTTTTTCAAACTCTGCATCTCTCGTGCCTTTTGCAGGAGTCCGTTCGAGTGCGAGCCATTCATTGCGCTGTGATTTCAATACCGCGAGCTCAACGCGCTGTCCATCCACATGGCGGGTAAGCGTTGCCCACTGCGGAACAGAAGCTGAAGATCCATTTACCGTCTCCACGAGAGGAATGACGGAATCCTCGTTATGCGCCACTGAAACTGCGGATACCGCAACCATTCCCACCCACTTGCCCTCATCTCTCGTGTTTTGAAAGACACCGCAATGAATCTCGATGGGCGCTGTTTCTTCACCGTGAATGCGCTTTTTGATTCCGTTTGCAACCGCCTCCGTTTCACTCAACTTCCACGGTCCGCGGAACCAGAGCAGCAATACACGTGCGTGGTGGAGAAATGCATCGTCTTGGTAAGGATTGGCGGCAAGGACGTCTACGATGTGCTCGAGTTCGTCAGAACCGACTGTCTCATCTTCTGAGACATCGGCGCACGCAAAGTATACATCGTTCCCTTCTTCGAGCGCCGCAATCCAGTCGGCAAGATCGAGGTTAATTCCCTCTCCTACCTCCTGGATGATTTCACGCAGGACCTCGAGCATTGGCTTGAGGCAGCTTGCATTGATCTCATCCCAGATGGCACTGAAGAGTTTTTCCTTGTTGGATGCCTTCTGATTGAACACCACCACGGTAGGTGTGGCAGCTTTGATCGCTGCAAGCGCCTTATCTGCTTTGTTTGTGCGACCCTCAAAGGCAAGCGGAAGGGTGGTGATCGCAAGAGTCGGGATGCAAAGTTTCTTTGCCATCGTGGCTACAATGGGTACCGCTCCTGTGCCGGACCCTCCCCCCAGCCCGGCTACAATGAGAAGCGCGTCGAGGCTCTGGAGGAACTTTTCGATCTCCGCGCTGTTTTCCTTGAGCGCTTTCTCACCTACAGAGGGCTTCCCTCCCGCACCTCTTCCTTTTGTGACTTCATAGCCGAGCTGCTGAACAATCAGCTGTTGTGGTTTTTGAAGCCACTTCGCAAGATTGCTCTCAACGTGAGCGTGCTCACCAAAGAAGAGTTCGAGTTGGCGCGCATCGGTGTTTGCGACAAAAAAGACGAGATGGGGATGTGCATCTGGATCGAGGGAGTTCAAGAGAAGAAGTGCGTTGTTCACGCCGCATCCTCCGAAGCACGCAATTCCCAGCCGCGTTTGAGCTACTTGCATCGTGTGCATCTTCCTTTCCTTTCTCCTCATTGGGTGTGAAATCGCAGCACAATGCCGTAATCCACACACGCTTCTTTCTGTACGAATTCGCGAACCTGTTTATGCGCAATTTCCTTGATATTTTCAAGCGCGATATTCCCGCCCGTAGACACGATATCTACGATGAGAAGACGACGCCACTTGAACTTCAAGGATCCATATCGCTCCACTACTCCATGTAAAGAGTGGCGGATCGTAAGATGCGCGCGCTGATCCGGAGAGGCCGAGCGCACGAAGACGTTTTTGACTTCTTGCGCAAGTGCTTTACCCGTGCGCTCAAGCACCTCAAGCTTCTCCCGGCGCTTTCGGGTAGTAACCAGCTTTCCGGCGAGACGGGAAAGCGCAAATCCTGCCGCATGCTTTGCCATTCCTCCCTCCTTTATTTCATTTTTTCAAAAAACTGGGCGCACATGCGCCTTATGGAGATACTCCTCACTGCGAAACTCTCTTTAACTTTCCACTTGCTCCATCGTGACCCTTTTAACATTAGTAATATTTTTTGTCAATATTTTGCGGATACTTTGGTTTTTAATAGATTGCGGGGGACTTTTAAAAATGGTATAGCTTAGGTGATGGAGTATCTTGTACAAACAATGCGCGCATATGACCGCAAACACGCGGAGTACGCAGAGGCAAACAAAGGATTTGCCGAGACGCACCTTGTGCCAGTGATCAAGCGGTTCTTGGAAGCAATTCCGGGAAGGCGGGTGCTCGATATAGGGAGTGGAGACGCGGAGATTGCACGGATGTTCAAGGAATACGGGTTTGAACCGGTGTGCGTGGATCTCTCCAAACGCATGGTAGAGCGGGCGCGTATGAAGGGACTTGAAGCGTACCAAATGGATTTTGGCATGCTGGGATTTCCCGATCAGCACTTTGCCGGTGTATGGGCAAATATGTCGCTCTTGCACACGCCAAAATACCGCATGCCGTTTCTTCTCTATGAAGCATGGCGCGTATTGCAGGATAAAGGGAAGCTTTTCCTCTCTCTTAAAGAAGGTAGCGGAGAGGGTTGGTACACCGAGGGTTCACTCGCTCCTGCCCAGCGGTATGTTGCCTACTACAAGCAAAACGAGGTAAAAGATATTCTGGAGCGTAATGGTCTCCCCGTCATCTTCTCAAGCAGACTTTCTTTGCGCGATAAAGAGCCGATGCTGCTCTTTATCGCAGAACGAAATTAGCGAACAATACTTTTTAATTTTACTTTTCCTGGGCCTGTAGTTCAGTGGTAAAACGCCGCCCGCCGTCGCATGAAACTTTGGCGGGCGGGCATTCGTCCCGTTAGATTCTGCGGGCCGTTAGCTCAGTTGGTAGAGCGCACCGTTCGCATCGGTGAGGTCAGCGGTTCGAATCCGCTACGGTCCACAAAAGTTGTCGCAAACGCCAAATTCTCCATCCCCCACCGTACAAGAAGTTTTTGGATTCTGAAGCCGTTCTCTTTCTAATAAAGCTCAAAAAACCACCCACGCCAGGCAGCCAAGAACCGGAAAAGAAAGATTGCGAAAGCGAGTGGTAAGAAACTCAAAAGAATATTAAGCGCACCTAATACACGGTTAAATGTTGAAAGGCGCAAGAGCGCGTAAATGCCAGTAAAAAAGAAGAGGAGAGGAATCGCGCCATAAACAAAAAAGAATCCCACCTCACCTTCAATAAGCAAAAGTCCGTTAATGGGTGCGGGCGCCTCATCGGTGTCGGATTCATAATCTTTATAGTTGAAAATAGTCCAAGCGTGGCGCAAGAGTAAATCGACATTAATAACAAACAGTATCACCAATCCCAGAAGGAGGATTCCCCGGAAGAGAGCGGTCCGTGTCATATTGTAATTGTATATCAGATCGTGAAGGAATACTATGCTCAATTCAGATATCAAGTTAGGTATCACACCCGTACCGCAGTACGCGTGCATTGAAGGAACTATCGAACAGTGAATGAGGCGTGCGCTAATATATCTATCAATCGACGATCCCGAGTTCGAGGTATGTCCCGACACGGTCCACCACTTCGCCCACTTCACTTTGTTCAGCGGGCTTCGCGGCGCAGGCACTAAATAGTAATGGCTATATTCAACTAATGATCAAAGCGAAGTGGGGTCCCACATAGCTTTCCTTGACTTCGTAGCTTTCTTCGATCTCCCGACCCTGTCTGCCGAAGCCTTGGCGCAGGTAGGAGCCTTGCGCGAAGGAGTAGCGACGTGGGGCACTCGCCTTTCGCTTCGCTCAAAGCTCGCTCGTGGTGAACCCCTTAAGAACTGGCTGCTGTTGTTAACTCACACCGTATATTTACATTTTAGTTAACATAGTGTAGGCTTTATGTATGCGTAAGGGTTTTTTTTCCACATCCGAGGCGGCAAAAATACTCGGTATAAGCCGCATTGGAGTTTTCAAGCGAATACAGAGAGGCAAGATAAAGGCGCGGAAAATCGGCCGAAATTATGTTATTAGCAAAAAAGAGCTTGCCCGGGATACGCTGACTCAAGATACCAAACACTCAATAGAACAGGCAGTAAAGAAAACTGTTCGCGAGTACGGAGAAACACTGCGATTACTCGGACAAGAATGAGCGTAACGCCCTTGACGGTACAGGAGGTTGAACATATTGCGCATACCCTTGTACAAGAATTGATGTCATGGGATGAGTCCATCCCTGATTTTGAGACACGCTTCCCCCATATCTTGGAGGCGTGTCTTTTGGTTCCGTTTCAGACATTTAAAAGGAACGTATTTTATAAAGGACTTATAGAGAAATCTGCAATTCTTTTTTATCTCATGATTAAGAATCATCCGTTTCAAAATGGAAACAAACGGATTGCGGTGACTACGCTTCTCTATTTTTTATATAAAAACAACAAGTGGCTTCGTATCGACAATCACGAGCTTTATCGATTTGCGAAATGGGTTGCCGAAAGTAATCCAAAGTTAAAAGAACCCACAATTCTCGCTATTCGGAAGATTCTTAAGATGCATATCATTGACCGAACGCGTTAACTAGGCCGATCTTCGGGTGCGACGTTTTTCGTATTCTCTGTCTCTACAGCCGCAGGAAGATGTTCCAGAACTCCCGGAGGAGTGCCGATGTATTAGCGAGAAATCCCTTTGTGCGAACAGGCTGCGACACTACCTCATCTGCCTCTGCGGTGAGAGTGCGCTCGTGGATGAGCACTGAAGAGAGGTTCCCCTGTGGGACCACGGCAAGCGGAATAGGATTATTGTGTTTGAGCTGAATCTCCAGCGTATCGCGCGGCGCTACAGGTACATCAACAAGATTTGAAAATTGAAGCGTATAAGTGCCTGATATCGGCGCTGCCATCGCTTCGCGGTGAATAAGCACCCCATTTTTTACAATTGCAAGGCGGTAGGTTTTGCCGGCAATTGCGTCCCGAATAGTAACCCATGCCTTCACTGAAACCGTCTTTGCCTCGCGCGCAGTAAACCGTGAAGTAATCGGACTCCACTCCCCTGTTACGTCCTTGAGCTCACTTGCAAAATGTACCCTCTGCCATGTCTTGCGTGGAATAAACTGGGGAATGGAAACTGCGGCCCGTACACGGGTCTTCGCATAGGTGCAGGAAGAGAGATCGATGCGCGCAATGAACGATGCATCTATAGAGTCAAGCGGGCGCGCCCCCGCGCTTGCTACTACCTCGCGCGCCCCATCACAAGGCCGCTCAGCGGCATCACTTAAGAGTGCCTCAAACGGAGAGGGTTTGGTGCTCTCGCTATTAGGGTTCACCGCGCTCCCCAATACAAGATTCCCCGCCACATATGCGCGCGCTTTATTGAGCGCCGGATTTTCGCATAAACTTTCGTTGCCGCCCCCATCACACACACGCAAGGCATCCTGTGCATCTGCTCTATTTCCGCCGTAGAGGTTACTCATCACATTCGCATGTGCGCCATATCGGATGCGCGTGCCGTAATTCCCCCAGTTCCAGATAAGATTGTTGCGCATATCAAGGCTTGTGCCGGTATCCTCTGAAAAACCGTTTGCATCCTGCCCGTTATCGTCGAAGGTGAACTGGGGATTGCGCTCTTTTCCTTCAAAAAAGAGATTGTGCGAAAGCGAGATGCGGGTAGCAAGATTCCCGAGCAGCATATTTTTCCCATCGTCTCCCGCACTCCCGGAGGGCCGGGCGAGGATACTGTGCTCCACCACTACATTTTTCGTCCCCGCCTGCGTAATATCAATATTGCCGTCCCACGAATTGGACACGGATATATGATCGAGCACAATATCGTGCGTACCCCCTGCAACTTGGATACCGTCCCCTTCAGGCTGGCTCTGTGCCGCCACACCCGCATCGCGGATACGAAGATGGCGTATGGTAATGTGGTGCGCATCTATACCCCGGATACGTAATCCGAAGTCTTTGAGGGTAACAGGAATCGGAGCAGTAGCGCCGTCTAGCACGATAAATGATTTCCCTATGGTAATTGGCTTCTCCAATCGGATCACGCCGCCCACATCGAACACTATGGTCCGGTTCGCCTCGGTAAGCCCGCACCGCAGGCTTCCCGCGCCATGATCTTCAAGGTTGGTCACGTGGTATACCGGCTGGGTATTCACGCACTCCGGACGGTGCCGCGCCTGCACAAAAAGCGGAACGGAAAAGAATGCTATCCCGAGCGCGATGACTGCAATGCTTTTTTTATGTATACTCAAGGAGATTTCCGGCATTGAGGAAGCAGGCAAGCCGCTCTTACGTTATCACTATCATACCCCAAAACAGCTTTTGTTCCTATGCAATCACGCACAGTAAAAGAGCTTGAGAAAATTGCCTCCCAAATCCGCGTTTGCACCAAATGCCCTCTCCACAAGGGACGCACAAATGCGGTACCCGGCGAAGGGAATCCGTTCGCCGATATTATGTTTGTGGGCGAGGGGCCGGGCCGTAGAGAAGATGAGCTGGGTAGGCCCTTCGTAGGCGCCGCCGGCAAATTTCTCGACGAGCTTTTAGCTTCCATCCACATCGAACGCGGGGAGGTGTTTATCGGCAATGTGGTGAAGTGCCGGCCTCCCGGCAATCGTGACCCGGAAGAACTTGAAATCACCACCTGCACCTCGCTCTATCTCTTGCGGCAGGTGGAGCTTATCAACGCAAAGCTCATTATCCCGCTTGGCCGCCACGCGATGGGGTACTTCCTTCCGAATACCCTCAAGATCTCGCAGGTGCACGGGCAGGCGTTCCGCCGCAACGGCCGCGTGTACTACCCCGTCTACCACCCTGCCTCTGCGCTCTACAACACAGGTCTCCGTGCGGTGCTCTTAAAGGATTTTCGCCGTATCCCTAAACTGCTTGAGAAAATTAAGAAAGAGGCGTAGGGTAACATTATGATGAAATATTACATTATCAACTTTCTCATTGGCGGCGCGATTGCGGTTATCGTAAGCGTGCTCCTCGTGCTCGGGATGAAGATATTTATCCCGGAGCCGCAGAACCCTTACGAGTTCCCTACACCAATTGTAGAGTGTGTACCGGGAGACAAAACATGCGACCAAAAAGTCCGCGAGGAGCATGGTGAGCGCGAGAGGCAATTCCGGGAGTATGAGGCACAGCGCAGAGAGCGGGGCGGCAAGGTATTTGTCGCTTCGAATATCACCGGGCTTTTCATTCTTCTTATCGGCCTTGCGGTATTTAAATCAGGAATTGGCACCAATATCGCGGCGGGCCTCATCGTTGCCGGGGCATTTGGAATTGTATATGGGTATACGCTTGGATGGGCGGGGGCAGATGACAAGCTGAAGTTTGTGGTAGGAGTGATAGTAGCGGCAATCGTCATTGCAAGCGGGATTATCGTAAATCGTATGCGCGCAAAAGCGCTTGCTTCCCAGGCTACTCCTACCCCACCGGGGGCATAGTCGTATAATCAATTTGGAGTAAAGGGCGCCCTCACGGGCGCTTTACACTTGATTGTTTGTTGGGGAATTGGAATAATACACACATTCCTTTATAGGAATAACGCCGAGGTAGCTCAGTGGTAGAGCGAAGGACTGATTTTCGGTCCGCCGGTCAGTAATGGCCGGGCAATAATCGGGTGAATTCGGAGAAGTCCCGAAGTCCGCCGGCTGGCGGATCGAGGGATAATTCCGAGCCGTGCCTTCGTTAAAACTTCAGGAGGCAAGTCAAATCTGTTTAGAAAGGCTTGCCCTTCCGAAGCTCCGTACGGAGCGAAGGAGGGTGTAGAGACTATCCCGAAAGGGAGTACGCCACATTTTCGAAAATGCGGCGGAAGCGCCTGATCCCCCACTTTTTAAAGTGGGGGAAAGATATAGTCCGATCCCTAAAGTAATTTAGGCAAATTCAAGGAAAATCCTTGCGTCGGGAGTTCGATTCTCCCCCTCGGCACAAATTTCCCCCGACCCCCGCTTCGACAACCTCACGGTTTTCGACAGCTTTCCTT
>CAYVXU010000002.1:0-4003 GCA_964454705.1 uncultured Candidatus Saccharibacteria bacterium
CACGATATCATTACCTTACAAACCTAGGCGTCGGATATGTATCCGGACCTGGACAATCACGTGGGGGTGTTATACATCCAGATGGCGGTTTTCTCCTCCCATAGGTTGCAAGAATCCGCGATAGCAGGTTCTTGCAACCGGATTATTTCACGCAGGGGAGATTTCAGAAAAACAGCTACTTAGCCACTCTGTCTCCGAAGTATGGGATACATGAAAGAGATGCACATGACACCATAAAGTTCTGAGAGAAAATCAATTTTATCCCTGCATGGGTACGGCAAAATAAATACACTGCGCTGAAGAGGATAGAAGCCAAGTTTTTTAAGATGAAATCGAAACGTCTCACGTGCCTGCTTGTGCTGCTCCGGGATATCGAACACAAGCACCCGCCAGACACGATCCCATCGCGGCGGTGTGGAAATTGTAAGATCATCTGCATGATAACGCAGAGCTCGCTTCCTCCCCTTCTCTGTAAGCTCAATTGTAAGAGAGCCATCTGCGTGATTTTTGAACCTAATATCCCGCTGCTTTGCAAGTCGTTTTACCATTTCTTTCACTCTCCACGGTTCAGCTTTCTTCCACGGAAGCCGTTGCTTCTTCCCCCCCAGCGAGCATCAAGAGTCCCGGCGCGGCTGCAACTACCACGAGTACCGTTCCTACGGCAAGTAAACTAAGTACTGTTTTTGCAAGTATTTTAGGCGCTGCCATACTTTTACTGATTCTTTCTTGTATATCTATTATTATCTCTTTATTCCTCCAATATCGCAAGAATCCGCTATAGCGGATTCTTGCGATATTTTTTCTTCACTCTTCACCGAAATCTTTCCTGACTGAACCCTTCTTCAGTTCTTCACTATTTTCTTGTCCAGATCTCTAGTGTGCGGAGGGGGGTACGGGGCGCATACCATTCTTTAATTCTCTCCTCAAAGTAACGGATTTGATCGTTTTTTTCTTTGCCAATAGCAATCTGCGGCGGCTTCTTTGCGCGGGCTTCCTCGACAATCTTCTGCATCTCCTCTTTGAAGTAGAGATTATCAATATAATAAAAGTCGAAAAAGTTTGCTCTCCCGGCATAGATAAGAAATGGCGTATCACGCAGATGCACAAGCGGAATCCGCTCCTCGTGAGGGAATATGCGGGCAAGCTCGCGCGCATCCTGGGCAAGATCACGATCGCGCTGCGGAATCTCGGTCAGATTCATCCGGATTCCCTTGTAGTCGCGGGTCGAGAAATCAATCGGGAGTTTTACGGCAAGAAGCGCGCCTGCAAAAAAGAATACGGCGGTTGCGCCAGCAAGTGCGGTTCTGCGAACAGGAAGTAATTGTGCTCTTTCCTCCCATAACATGCCGACAAGCCCTGTAAGAATCAGGATACCCGGCACTGATACGATGGGAAGATTCTGCCAGATGGAGCGGCCAATATAGTAATTGAGCGAGAAGATGCCATAGAAAGTAAGAAAAAGGAGCGCGGTGGGGACTGTGCCGTGGGTACGGTAGCGCCACGCAATTACTACCAACGAAAGGAGGTAGATAAAAATGAATGCCTCGAATACGCCGAAAGGCGGCAGAGGGAACATTCCCACTCCCCCGCCAAGAAAAGGAAGAATCTCGCGCGCGGTAAAGAACCAGTCGGGCCAGGCACCGAATACCGCGTAGTTTAGCGCATTGAGCACGGCGAACACACCGAGCACATATGCAAGCGCAGCGGCCACGACCTTCACAGTTTTCATTATCCGTGCCCGGAGTGACTCGCGGGAAGTTAGGGCGCATACCGAAAAGGTGAGCACAGTTGCCGCAAAAAGATAGGCGCCGTTATCGAAGATCCAAAAGAGCGACGCGGCCGCACAAAGCAGAGCACTCTCGCGAAAATACCATTTTTGACGGCGCGCGAAGGCTAGCACAAGAAAGAGCGCAGCTATTTCGAATCCAAAACGCAGTGGGGTGCCGCCGGGATAGAAATATACGTTTTGTGTGGGGCTTACCTGCGCAAAGTAGGTGACACTCACCACCGCAAGCGACCCGGCAAGCGCAAGCATGCGCGACGAGAGCCACGAACGGAGAAAATAGTAGAGCGCGCTATAGTAGAGCGCAAAGAGTGCAAAGAGCACAAGGGAAAATACGGCATAGCGCAGGGGAACAAAAGAGAAGATACCGGCAAGCGCGTATATATTCAGAAGCCCGTAGAGCTCTGTGGTTTCGTAGAGAAGCGGTTTCCCGTGGAGTACATCGTTCATCGGCCCGAGGAAGTAGTTGTAGTGATGATAGTCAAAGGGAATATTTGGATGGAATACCAGCAATGCAAAGAAAAACAGGATAAGCGGCTCGAATCTTTTAAGAAAAAGTGGGTGATGCGCGATGGAGCGGGAAAACAAAAGACGTTCGCCCCACAGGAGTACCGCGACAAATACCATCCCGGCCGTCGCGGTAAGAAAGATAAGGAAGTAGAGGCGTTTCGTAAGAAAGAGCCACAGGGCGCGCGCAATGCCGCGTGTAGCCACATAATCCGCGACCGCAGATAGAGGGGGCGTAACACGAATTAATATGGCGAGAGCAAGTAGGAGTCCTATGCCCGCAAGCACGAGCATCACCCGAATCACAAGCCGCCTGTGCACATGGATCAGCGGCTGCAGGATACGCTTCCACAGTTTGTAGAAGAGAACTGCGAGCACTGGAATTATCAGATATCCTAGAAGGTAGAAGGGTGTTTCGAGTGGTTCGGGCTGAACCAGATTCGCGCGCTTGAAGCTTTCGAAAAGATCCGGAATTTCCCCTGTAAAATAGCCGAAATCTGCAAGCACATCCTGTAGAAGGCGTGTTCCAAAAAAATAAAAACCCACCGATGCGGCGAGTGAGAAGAGAAATGAGGGTTGAGTCATACGCCGTCCTTAGACCGGAGGCTGGCGCGCCAGGCGCGAAACTCACGTCCGAACCGGTAGCGAAGCATGTTGCGCAAAAACTGCAGGATGGTCTTCCAGTCGGTTGAGGACTTCCCGCTGCTGCGCCGGTGATACGCCATGGGAAACTCGTGAATGCGCCAGCCGAGCGCGCGGGCCTTACACAAAAACTCCACATCAATAAATGAATCGCGGTAGGAGAGCCGAAGCAGCGGCAATGCACTGCGGTAAAAAATCTTCGGCGTGCTGTTCATATCACGAAGGCGGAGACCAAAGAGCAGACTCGCAGTAAGATTGTAGATGCGCGAGAGGGTATATCGCCACAGGCTCTCCCGCTCATTGCGCCATGTCATCGCAAGATCCGCTTTACCTGCGGCGATATGCCGCAAAAGCTGGGGGAGAATGCCGGCGTCACAGCTGCCGTGAGAAAACATGTACCCCACAAGATCCCCGCGGCTTGCGGCGAGACCGGTGATAATCGCGCTGCCATATCCCTTTGGCGCAGTAAGCATCCGTACGCGCGGGTCTCTTGCCGCGTACTCCTTGAGGACTGCGAGCGTGGTATCGCGCGACCCGTTTTCCACACAAAGAAGTTCGAAGCGGAAATGGGTAGCCGCAAGCACCCTCGTAATATCGTCAAGCACTGATTGGATGCCTTCTGCCTGATTGTATACCGGAAGGACAAGCGAAAAATCAATTTTTTCGTTCATATACTTCAACTTCATTTAATATACGCACCTTCTGATACCCAAGCGCGGGAAGCTGGGACCTAAAAAATAGTACCCGATTATTCTCCCCCACGCCAAGGAACACATAGCGCGGCCCGCGTTCTCTTACCACCTCTCTCGACTCGAGCGCCTGCCGCTCCCGAAACATCTGGTCAAGGGTGAAAAAAGGCAGAAGGTTGGCGCGATCAGTAAAGAGCGTGAGTTTCGTGGTACGCGGATGGATAAAGGCGAGGCGACGTTCTGCGGCAAATTCCCTGCGTATGAGCAACGCATCTTCATATAATGTTTTGTCTTCTGGCCGAACCTCGCGGAGCACGCGCGGGAACCGATGATAGTCGCGGTTCGCGATCTCTACAGGAACTTTTGCCGCAAGGACCAGCGC
>CAYVXU010000002.1:4013-31580 GCA_964454705.1 uncultured Candidatus Saccharibacteria bacterium
GACCAGCGCGATAAAAAACGCGAGCGCCACAAAGCCCGCTGCCGCAATGCGATGTGTGGTGACACCCATCTTCGCATCCCCATTGCGTGTCACAAAAAACTCGTGAATATGCGCGAGCACGAGCAAAATCATAGGTGGTGCGATGTGGTAGAGAAGGGTCCACGAAGAGGTACCGATGTAATATTGAAATGAAAAAATGCCGTAGAGGGTAAGAAAGAGCATGGGGGGATCAGTCGCCCTGCCCTGTATGAAGCGCCGCAGCATCACGAGTGCGGTCGCGAGGTAGACAAAGATATATGCCTCAAAAATGCCGATGTGCGGCAAGGGAAACTGTGCAAGCCCTTTCCCAAATTGTCCGACCTCCGCAAATACAATAGGCCAGTTCGGCCACATTCCATAGCGGGCGAGATGGATTGCAGTAACTACGGAGAGACCGAGTGTGAACGCGGCGAGATACCCTACCCCAAGAAGTAACCATCTTTTCACTACGTCCCATAGGCGCCATCTGCACTCTATTCCCGTGAGCACAGCGAGGGTGAGTACCGTAGAAACCGCAACATAGACTCCGGCATCAATAATCCACAGAGGCGCAAACCCCGCAAGCATGAGGAGTAATGCGGTTGCCACACGCTTATCCCGACGAGTACGCGCGCGGGCGTACCAGAGAAACAAAAAAAGAGCGATTACATAGAGACCAATGCGGAATGGTGAGAGACCGGGGAAGTGAAACGCAGAGAGCGTAGGGCTTACCTGCAGGAAATAACTCACCGCAAGAATCGCCGTAATCCCGAGCCATGCAAAAAGCGTTGAGCCGAGCCATCTCCTGATAAAAAGATACAACAGCACGTAATAAAGGGCGTAGCTCGCAAACACGACGAAAGAAAATACTGAAAATGCATGCGGCCCTGTATCACGAATAATTCCCATAATCACATAGGTGCTGAAGATACCGTACTGGGTGGGGGTTTCGGAGAGAATCGCTTTTCCATGCACTGTTTCGATTGCAGGCCCGAGCATATAGTTGTAGTGATGCTCATCGTAGGGCAGGCTGGGGTTGAAAATAAGGAGCACAAGGAGGAGAAGGAACAGCACCTCCCAGCGCGCGAGTGCAGCGTGTACCGCACGCGAGCGCATCCAGCCGAAACGAAGACGCGGTACCGCGAGGTAGGCAGCGAGAAAAATTCCCAGCGTAGCCACCCCCGCAATGCGCAGGAAAAACATTCGTTTGGTAAATAAAAGCCACGTAACATGGCTAAGTGAGCGCGAACGAAAGTATGCTCCGTAGAAGTCAAGGTCCGGAATAATACGCGTCCATGCCACATATCCCGCCGTAAGGAACACTCCTCCCACCGCGAGCATAAGCATCCCCCGCCGTACACGCGGCCGCATGCCGAAGCGCATCAGCGGAAGGATGAGAAGTGCAAGCAGAGGGACGACAAGATAACCCGCAAGATACAGAGGCAGCTCATATGGCTCGGGCTTGAGGTAGTATCCGAAAAATTCAGCATCCGCAAGATAATCAGGAAACGGCCTCCGCGCCCGGTAAAGCACATCCTGCGCGTATCTCGCAACTGCGAAATATATGACAAGCGCAATGCCGCAGCTTGTGAGATACAAATATGCGGGAACGTGAAGAAGGTACGCTTTGATTGCCTGTAGGTTCATTAGAATATATCGGCAGTCTCACGGGACTGCTCCACTATCACTGTGTGAGTGGATTCACTTTTTACTTTCTTCTCAAGAAGAAAATTTCCAAGGAAGAGCGCGTCCATTTCAGTTGCCAAAAAATCATGGAGCGCCTCTTCCGGAGCGCATACCATCGGCTCTCCCCGTACATTAAATGAAGTATTGAGCACAATGGGAATACCCGTAATCCCTTGGAAATATTTGATGAGACGGTAATATTGGGGATTCGATTCGGAGGAGACAGTTTGGAGCCGCCCGGTACCGTCTACATGCGTCACTGCGGGAATAATCGAACGTTTCTCCGGCCTTATGGGAAATACCCGTTCCATGAAGGGAGCAGGAACGGCATCCACAAAGTACTCATGAAGATATTCCTCCAGAATTGACGGGGCAAACGGCCTGAAGGATTCTCGATGCTTCACGCGGTTGTTCACGATATCTTTCATCTCGGCACGCCGTGGATCAGCAAGAATGCTCCGGTTGCCGAGCGCGCGGGCTCCGGCCTCAAGCCGCCCCTGGAACCACCCCGCCACTTTTCCCTGCGCGATGAGTTCTGCGGCTTTTTTTTCGGGTTCGTCAATTTTTCTAAATTCAATCCCTTTCTCATGCAGCATGTGCTTCACCGCTTCCGCATCATATGAAGGCCCCCAGTACACATGAGTTTCTTTAAAGTTACGGGGCTCCCCCAGATGTTCGTGCCATATCGCAAGCGCGCATCCCAGTGCATTGCCCGCGTCATAGCCCACCGGCTGGATAAAAATATTGCGAAAGGGAGTTTGGGTATGCAGAAGACCGTTTGCAACACTGTTGAGAAGCACCCCGCCCGAGAGACAGATATTCTCAAGCCCGGTGCGCGCATGCATATACCGTACAAGGTGAACCACCATCTCTTCGGTGACCTTTTGCAGAGAAGCTGCGATGTGGTGGTGCCGTTCCGTGAGCGGCTCTCCCTCCCGCCGCGGAGGACCCATCTCAGCAATAAACTTCTCTGAAAGGATGAGCTTTCCTTTGGGAGTTACCGTAAAGTAGGACGGGTCCATCCGGTATGTACCACCCGGAATTGGCCGTATAACCCTTCGAAAGATGTCCGCGTAGAGCGGCTCCCCATACGAGGCAAGCCCCATTACCTTTCCTTCGTCCCCGTAGTGGGGAAATCCAAGGTAGTGAGTCACGAGCATATAGAGAATACCGATTGACTCGGGCCGGGTAATCGCTCCAATTTCCGTGATGCGGTTCGCCTCCCCTATTGCCATCTTTGAAGAAAATCCTTCACCGCTCCCGTCAATAGAGAGAATCGCGCTTTTCGTAAAGGGAGAGGGGAAAAAGGCGTTTGCAAGATGGGCGCGGTGGTGATCAATGTGTACTATTGTTCCACGGTATCCATAGTGTCTCCTGAACCGCCCCACATCCCGGTAGAAGGTGTAACTCGAATAGAGATTTTTGTAGATAAGACGTGGCCAGAGCGCGAGCGAGACATCGCGCAGAAAGTGGATTACAAAATTCTTGAGCTGCTGAAAACCGTAGCCTGCGGTAAACCCCGCGTAGGAAACATCCCGCATCGTAATACGTTCTGCCGCAAGGAGCGAATCGATCGCCCGAAAAGGAAATGCGGTAGTATGTTTGATGCGATTCAGACGCTCCTCTTCAATAAATCCGGCCACCATACCATCCTTCAAGAGACAGGCGGCCGTATCGTGCCCGTTCGTCATGAGCCCGAGAATATAACGCGGCGAATGAGAGTTGGTAGTGGCGTGTGGCATTACACTGGAATTACGCACCCGCGGGAGTGCTCGTTGAGTGTACCGGCATAAGGTTATGGTCGGCAATAAGCTTTCGAATCCCCTCCCAGACCATCTCAACCGTGATAGCAGAAGCGGCAGGCTCGCGTTCAGGACTGTTGGGAGCAGCCATTAAAGTAAGGCGCGGCGGTATTCCCGGTGCCTGAACAATCACATACTTACCCACGGGCCCCTGCGCGCGGATGTTGGCGGGCCCCGCGATATCCACCACGGGCACCCCCATAGCATCGGCAATATAGAGCGGCCCATTGTCCACACTCACAAAAAGGGTGAGGCGGGCAAGAAGGGCGGAGAGTTCTGAAAGAGAAAAGTGCCCTGCGGAAAAGACTGATTTTCCCTGCGTACGCATAAGGGAGGCGCAGGAGCGAAGAAGCGGATCGTCATTTTTGGAGCCGATCCATACGATAATCGCGCCGTACTCCTTTACAAGGAGATCAGCGATTGCGGCAAACCGCTCGGGGAGCCACTCTTTGTTGTGCTTACCGGCGCTCACCGAAATACCTGCCACAACATCACTGGGCTTTACGTGGCGGATAAGAAACTCGCGTGCTTTCGCGTGTGCGGCGTCATCAGGAAACACCTCTCGCGGTTCATCACAGTTCACCGCTCCTATACGGTTCAGCATACGGCAGTAATGAGCGGCACCGGAGGTATAGAGTGTATAGGCAACACGGTGAGTGGCAAGCCCGTACAGCAGACGCGTGAAGCGAGCATCGTTGGCTACCACAGTTATGCATATATGAGGTATGCGGGCGAGTGACGCAACGAGCACTCCTAAAGGCGAGGGCATGAGCACAAGCGCCCACTCATACCCTTTTTCGCGGATTTCTCTTGCGAGCGCGAGTGCTTCTTTTGCGCTCTTTATTTCATCAAGCTTCCACAGATCATCAACAAAGGGATTGCGGGCAAGTACCGGAGCGGCGAGCGCAATTACTGCTGCGCCCACACGCGCGCCGGGCCACGTACGCTTCAGCGCACGTAAGTAGGGGGTGGTACAGACGAGATCCCCTATTTTTCCTGTTTGTACCACCAATACCCCTCCTCTCCCTGAAGAGGTTCGGGAACGCCGCCGCAAAGGCATCGCGAGATAGGCAAGCAGCACAAGCGGCAAAAGAGACCGATACGACATGCTAAATACCCCACATCCTACCACGCCCGTGACAAATGAAACAAGGTATCATGATACTTATCCACACAGGCATACCCACCCGCTTTGTGCTTGAGAGCAGGGCGTGATACATTCAACATAGTAAGTACGATTAATGCTGTTCATTAACAACCTCTCCCACGTACCACAAGGAGGGTACTATGAGCATACTGCTCTCGGCTGCATATTCAATTATCGAACCGCTCGGCCTGTTGTATCTCGCCGGTCTTGCCAAGAAGCTCGGGCACCACGCCCGTATCGTGCTCGTGAGAAACTTCGATTTCACCCCGCTCTTCGAGAGGGTGAAGGAGTTCAAGCCGGATCTCGTTGGCTTCAATGTCTACACCGGCGCCCACACCCAGGTGTATCCGGTGCTCGAACGCCTCAATCAGATGGGTATCCGTACGGTACTTGGCGGACCACACGCCACCTACTTTGCTGACGACGCAGCCCGGTACGCCCATCACGTGGTAAAGGGCGAGGGATTCAGCGGCTTCCGCCGAATCTTGGAAGGCAGCGCGCCGTTTGGGGTGCTCTTTGAACCGGAACTCCTCAAGGAGGGGTTCCCGAGTCCGGATAGAGAGATGTTCTACCGTGAGCATCCCCTGCACCGGGACAATCCCATCAAAAACTCCATTGCCGCGGTGGGATGCCCCTACAACTGCACCTACTGCTACAACTCCGAGTATAACGAGCTCTACGGAGGGTTCAAACTCAAATCACGGCCGGTGGAGGAGGTGGTCGCGGAGCTTGAAGAGGTGAAGCGCCGCTGGCCTACCCGGATGATCTACTTCCAGGATGATGTGTTTGGATTCAACATTTCGTGGCTTGAGGCATTCGCTCCCCTATACCGCTCAAGGGTTAATCTTCCTTGGCATGCGCAGATCCGTCTTGAGCTTACCCGTAATCCCAAACGGCTCGCGCTTTTCCGGGAGGGTGGGTGCTTCGGCATCACTACCGCAATCGAATCGGCTGACCCATGGATCCGGGCTCATGTGCTCGACCGTGACGGCATGAGCAACGAAGAAATCCTTGAAGGATGTCATCGCGTGAATGAGGCGGGGCTTCGGCTCCGTACCGAACAGATTCTCGCGGTTCCTACTGGAGATCTCTCCACCGATCTTGCTACTCTCGCTCTCAATGTCCGCATCCAGCCGGATATGGCGTGGTCATCCATCTTTGCTCCCTATAGGGGCACCGCGCTCGGTGAACTTGCGGTACGGTGGGGCTACTACGAGGGCACCAACGAAGAGCTTAAGGAAACCTTCTTTGCCCGCAGCGTGCTTTCGTTCTTCCACAACGATCGCTACCAACAGGATCCCACCAAGCCCAATCCTGCGCGCCGGCCATTCACACCAAAGGAAAACGAACGATACAAAGATACTGCCGTAGCGCTCCAGGCACTCTTCAATTTCTTCGCGTATGTCCCTCACGGCGACCGTCTTGCCGAAGAATACCTGTGCCTCCCCGCTTCCAGTTTCACCCGGCTCGCTCATATCGTCCGTAAAATCTTCGGCAAATTCGAGCGGCATACACTTACCGGTCCATTCGCGCTTGCGCGCCTTGCGCGACTCACACTCAAACACTGCGCTGTACAAGGGGTGAACCCGGAACGGTTTGCTACCCGTGCCGCACTTCGCGCCGCAGTGCGGATACGAAGCGAGCGCCACCGGAAGCTCCTTGACGTTGCGTGGCCCTACTTTACTCTCCTCCCGCACGGAGAAGCGCTCGCGCAGGCGTTCTTCTCACAGGATGATCTCTCGCTTGCACGTCTCTCCACGCTCACCCGGCATCACCTCTACGACAGGGTCCTCTACGACACCTCGCACCTTGCAACCGAACACCTGCGTGCCTCTGCATGATGAGAGCCATCTCGTGTTCCCTAAAACCCCCTTCGGTTTACCGAAGGGGGTTTCTACTTTCTCTCCTCTCTCGCTATCTTTCTTTCCTGGGAAAGAAGTACCGGAGCGCGAGAAAATATGTCCCCGCCATAGGAGTGAGCTGCCAGAGAATCACACTTATCACCGTGCCCTTGAGCGAATACTCTTTAATTAAAAAATACGAGACAGTCACCATAGCGAGCGCTACTCCCCCGTTGAGGTAGAGCGCCGCCCGCACTTTGTTAAGCGTACGGTAAAGCGCAGAAAAACCGACGCCGAAACTCATCAGCACGGCAAGAAGCGCAAGCGGCCGGGCGATACGAACAGAGGTAGTGAAATCTGTTCCATAAAAGAATGGAATGAGGACGGGAGCGGCGAAAAAGAGCGCGATCACAAGAGGTGCGGCAATGAGAAATGCGACCGCGGTTGTCTGGTAAAAGTGCCTGATAAATACCGAGCGGCTGACAATCTCGGATTTCGGAAGTTGCATGTTGAGCAGGCGCGATATTGGCGTGAGAAGATATGCAGGTGAGGTGATGTATGCGAACGCGATGCGAAAAAACCCCACCGCGGATGGAGAAAGGAAAAGACCCGTGAAGAGCGTGGGAATGGTATTTGAAAGTTTTGCCATATTTTTCTCAAGCGCAATCAAAAATCCGAATGAAAAATGCCGGGAGAGCGGTACTGCACGCCATCGCGCACGAATCACCGCGCACGATGGTATCAGCGGATCTTGCCTGCGGATTCTCTCGTAACACCACACTGCAAAGAGCGCGAGCGCGAGAATACTCACAAGATATCCGAGCACCACACCCCACAGGCGCAGAGAAACGAGTACAAAGAACGCCGGAAGCGCCTTGGTAAGAATCTTCTGCAGATTTTCTACTGCGGCAAGCACGGT
This sequence comes from uncultured Candidatus Saccharibacteria bacterium, assembly GCA_964454705.1. Classification (GTDB taxonomy): domain Bacteria; phylum Patescibacteriota; class Minisyncoccia; order CAYVXU01; family CAYVXU01; genus CAYVXU01. The sequence continues at coordinate 11,427 of CAYVXU010000002.1, forward strand.
AATGTTACGGATCATCTGCAGGGTGAGTACGAGCGAACCGAACAAAAACCCGGCGGCATCCGCCATGAGCACTACAGCAGTGTAGACCCCAAGCAGCACATCTCCATAGAAAAACATCCCGATAAAGGGAGCGAGCACCACAAGAATGGCGCGTACCCCCACTCCAAAATAGAGCGAGGCCTTAAAATAGTACGCAAAGAGATCTGCAATTGCCTCTCTGTCTTTAAGGGCATACGCGCGGGCAAGTAGTGTGGTAAGCGCAGGGGTAAGGCCGATATCGGTGAATATGCCGAGAAACGCAGCGAGAGAGAATATAAGCGCATACCGGCCGTAGAGATCGCTCGCGAGTATGCGGGCATACACTACTGATGCAAGAATAGTGAGGCCGAGCGAAAGAAAAGATCCTCCCTGCAGCACAAAGTAATCTCTTACAAATTTCTTTGCAGAGAGCAGCTTTATTCTCTCGCGAAGAGCGCGTATTGAAATCACCGGGGAGGCGTTACTTTGCATACCATGTCTCGAGCGTAGAGAGCTGGCGCGCAAGGGTAAAGACGCTGCGCACATGTATCTGCGCCGCATCCCCCATTGCGCGCGCGTGGGCAGAATTCGTAAGCAACATCTGCAGCCGCGATGAGAGCAATTGTGTATCGTGGGGGTTTACAATGAACCCTGTTTCTCTATCGCGCACCACCTCTCTTGAGCCCCCAAAACAGGTTGCGATTACCGGCCGCGCATGTATCCCCGCTTCAAGATTGATGGTGGGAAACGGATCCAGATAAATAGAGGGAACCACTGCAAGCCGTGACACGCGGTAGAGTATATGCATATCAGTATGCGCAAGCCATCCGGTCACTTTCACCCGGTGCGCAATACCAAGCTGCTGCGCATACTGCTCCCACTTCCCTTCGTAGCGGCTCTTCTGCGCCGCGATTACAAGCAACGCATCGGGAACTGCCGCCGCGACCCTTTGAAAGGCCTCGAAAAGCACAGCCGCTCCTTTGCCGCTACTGACACGCCCGGCAAACAATACCGCAGGATGATGGCTCATTTCGCGCACCGTAGCCGCAATCGCCTGCGGTACGTGCGGAAGGGGTGTGTGTTCCGTCTCGATGCCATTGTGAACCGTTGCCACATGTTCATATCCATTTGCCTCGTACAGATCGCGTAAGGCATCACTCACTGCGAAGAGCTGGTCAACGAAACGGGTGAGGATGCGGCGTACAAAGAGTGCGCGCAGTGGCACAAAACCTTTTCGCTCGTGACGCATACGGTCAAGAGGAGTGAGTCGGTATACCTCCTCTCCGCATTGAGGAATCCTTGGGTATACCTTGCCGAAACGGGTAAGCGCAACTGCATCATGGAGCGTAAGCACCACTTTAGGTGCATGCGCGCGCACCACCTCCAGTATGCGGTAAGAAAACACTTCGTGCACATTGTGCGCGTGTACAACATCCGGCCGCACTGACTCAAGAATTTCTTTGATCGCTACCCGCCGCAAAGCCGCGGCGCTCCTTAGCGACGGAAGCCGATAGACGCGCATACCTTCCTCCTCTCGAAGATGGAAGCGTGCAGTAACAGGGACATTGGCGGAGGTAATCACCGCTACCTCGTAACCCCGCCGGGCAAAGGCAACGGCAAGCGCGCGCATTACTATCGCAGCCCCTCCGCCTTCGGGGGGATAGTGGTCATTGAGAAAGCAGATTTTCATGCCGCTTGATGATTGCGCTTACCTGCCGCACCCAGCCATGAATGGAAAACTTGTCTCTCAATCGGTATAAATTGTCTCCGAGGCGCGTGCGGTATGGCTCATCGTTCCAGAGACGTTCAATTGCATGCGTGAGCGCCGGCGCGTCTTCACACGATACCACCTCTGCATCAACACCCGCACGCACATACTCCCCTACCCATCGCATACCACTAATAACGACTGCTTTCCCGAGGCAGATACAGTCGCCGAGCGAGGTGACTCCGCTCGTAAGCGAGCCGGGGTGACGGGGATCGCGTTCGGTTTCTTCCTTGAGGAGAGGAATTACCACAAGATGGGCCTTGCGGTAATAATCACGAACTGCGCTTATCTCAACGCTATAGCGCACTGCCACATTGGGAGGCACTGCAGTGCCGGCAAGCTGTGACTTTCTGCCGATGATAATAAACGGAATAGCAGGGAGCGCTGTTGCCGCAGCAAGGAGCGTTTCAAAGTCGCGGCCGGCGTCTCCTCCTACACTTAAGACAAACGGTTCCTCCCGGTGGTCTTCTCGCACGAAAAAGGAGCAGTCAGAGCCCCAGTACGCAACCTCTGCATGTGCATGGAACATTTTTTTCGTGAGTGCAAGCTGATCGCGCGAATAAGGTATCAGCACGTCATACATGCGGATGAGTGCCCGCCTCAACCATGTTCCCCGGACCATTCGTTCCGCGCGGTCATCAATGAAATAAAGCTTGGTACGGGGAGCAAAGAGTATCCGGATTACCGATACCGCAATGACGACGTCGTGATTCACCACTATGACACCCTCATACCGGCGTATTACAAAAGGAAGGCGCGCCACCCGTATAAATCCGCTTAGATCCTGGCTGATGCGGCGTGTAACAAACGTCTCTGCCCAACGGAAAAAGCCATGCTCGAAAGAGCGGAAGGCTTCCGCGGTGATGCCATGTTCATGAAAAAGGGGGAGTCCGTAGAGAAAGTTTGCGGGAGCCATTCGTTGTTCATACTCGCGTAAGAGTGCGGTGGGATCTTTACCGTAAATTACAAGTACTCGCATGGTAACCTTAAGAAAATCCCAATGACAAAATCCAAAATCCAAAACCCCAATGGAGTAATATCCATTGGACATTGGGATTTAGGCATTTATTTGACATTTGGATTTTGAAATTGGAAATTGAAAATTCGTTTATATCGAAAATACTCAGTTACTTCACCTTCGCGTCTGACGCCCTAGAATCCATAAAATATGCTTGTACTGCCTCAATAATTTTCTTTTGCTCGTGAGGGCGCATATCTGCATAGAGGGGTAGTGTTACCATCCGCCGCCACTCGCGCAACGCCACCGGAGTGTGTGCCCGCATACTCCGGTAAAGCGGGTGGAGCTGGAGCGGCATAAAGTGGACTCCGGTGGTAATACCGCGTTCTCGCAGGAAACCCATGAAGCGGTCCCGGTTACTCACCCGTACAATGTAAAGCCACCAGTGAGGTTTTGACCCCACAAGCGGGGGGAGCAGTTGAAGGCCGTCAATGCCGGCAAATGCCCGGTTGTAGCGTGCAACGAGTGCGTGTTTTTTTCTCTGCACGGTACTTAATTTTGAGAGCTGCACCAATCCGATCGCACCCTGAATATCATTCATATTGTATTTGTAACCGAGTTCGGCTACCTCATAGTACCATGAATATGATTTTTTATTCCGAAACCGCTTCCACGTATCGCGGTTGATCCCAAGCCATCGAAGCCGGCGCAGACGCTCATTCCAGTCTTTGCGATTCAGGGTGATCATCCCGCCGTCTCCTGTCGTCATATTTTTTTTCGCCTCAAAACTAAAACAGCCAAGGTCGCCGATGCTGCCCACCATCGCTCCCTTATACTGCGAACCTGCCGCATTCGCACAATCTTCGATTACAAAAAGCTTTCTGCGGCGCGCAATGCGCATGATCGGATCCATATCGCACACTTGCCCGGCAAAGTGAACCGCCATAATGGCTCTGGTGCGTTTCGTAATACTCCGCTCCACCGCGTCTGGATCGAGCACGAGTGTATTGGCATCCACATCAACAAAGACGGAGGTAAGATTATTGTAGCGGACGGCGTGCGCACAGGAGATGAAGGTAATAGCGGGTACCACCACCTCGCTCCCCTTCGGAAGATTCAGCACTTTCAATGCAAGATCAAGCGCTGCTGTACACGAGTTCAGGCCGACCGCATACCGCGTTCCTATAAAGGATGCAAAGCGCTTTTCAAATTCTTCAGTACGCGGACCAAGCCCAATCCATCCAGATTTAAAAATCGCGCGAAGCGCCTTCAGTTCACCGTCTCCGAGCGAAGGTTTAAAAAGCGGTATCATATAGATGGCGCGTGGCTGCGAAGTAAAAATATAAACAGCGCATCGCGCAGCGTTCGCCGCAAGGTGGGCGGCTTTGGTTCAATTCCAAAGTGAAATGGCACCTTAAGACTGCCGTGGTGACGGTAGCTAGCATACCACAGGCTCCCGAGAAATCCAGCGTGTATGCCTATTGCGCGAGCCCATGCGCTCTCGCGCACTTCAACAGGCGAGAAGAGACGCTTGCGTATCGCCGCGCCAAATGGAGTAGCTTCACTCCCATATACGGAAAGATAGAGCGCAAGGGAACGGGGAAGGAGCACGTGATGCTGTGTTCTTCCAAGCACTGTTACGCAATCGCTTTGGAGCGCATTGCGCATACGCTCCGCTGACCACATGGCGGTAAACTCAAGATGGTGCGTTCCGCTTAAGAAGTGAGTGGGGGCGCCTTTTTCCAGCTCCGGGAAGAGGTTCGCAACCCTGCGACCCAGCTCCTCGATACTATGGAGAATGATTCTGTAGCCGTGCTCCATTGATTCACAGAGAAGCTTCAGGTTCTCGCGCTCACTGCGGCGAAACCAGTGGTTTCGCAACCCGGTAATATTCTCCGCATACCCACCCTCGTCCACCACTACTCCTATGCGTTCCAACAAACGGAGTGTGTAGGTAAGTGAGTAGAACTCACCAAGCACCTTTCTTACATCAATGGATTGTGCTCTCTCATAGAGCAGCATCTTCCACAGTTTTGTTGCGACAAGATCAAAAATGATACTTGACTGCAGCGCTTCGTACTCTTCCCCGGAAAGCTCGGTGCGCGGATCGACAGGAGACACTTCGTTCCCCAATCTGCACTCAAGCTTCGTAAGATCGGGGATAATAAAGAAAAGCCGCCGGAAACTCGCTTCATTGTAGGTTCCAAAATTGTGAGTAAAACAGTACGAAGCCTTCTCGGATACGCTCCGAGGAGAAAACACAGGCGCATGGGGAGTATGATCGTCAAAGAACACAAGAATGACATCAATATCAGAAATTCCCGGCACCCAATTTCCGCCGGCAAGATACGCGGCCTTAACGAATGAAAGAGTTTTTAATTTTTCCACCACCGCATTGACTACTTCTTCGTAGTCTTCTCGCGCGAGCGGCTGCGGAAGATTGATGTATATGTTCATACCGTGCCTCCACGGATATGCAACACCTCATCGAGAGATGCCTCGCAAAATGCGAGCGCGCCATTCACAAAAGCACGTACGAACTCCGGTTGCCGGGGAATGGGGCGCGCTTTCGCGTGATAGTGGGATCTGCGAAGCGGGATATCGTGAAGCGCAAAAGGAGTATAGCGAAAGAGAAAAGGAGGAAGTTTCTGGATGGGATGCCAGAATTTCCACGTTGCCCGCAACTGGGAAGCCTGCGTCACTACATGGCAATCAATATTCGGAAATACTTCCGGGAAGCGCTCGAAAGAGTATTTTTTATGCACATATACACCCCTCGCCTGCAGAAGAAGCGACGGGAGCAGTAAGACGTTGGCTACTGTGGTTTTCCATTCACCGAGCGACTTTACATACTCATCCTTTACTGCCTGCGCGCGGAAGTACTGTAAGAACCGGTAGAATGACTGCATCTTTTCGTATGTGTCATCGCGAATAGAAAAACGCAAGGTTTCGGGACGACCCCAGATGCTTACTGCATACCGGTAAACCTCGACAGGCAGAAAGAACTGCGGATACCAGCGCACATCGAGAGGGGTGAGAAAAAAAATACCATGGTGAGTGAGGAGATCGATTGTATAGATCACAGGCTTTGTCTGCACATACTGCGCACGAACGGCGAGAAGCGAAGATTCGGATTCAAGTGCGGAGGGCGCAAGGAATACGACCGCATCGAAATCGCTCCACATACGGATAAAATCGCCTGTCCCATAGCTTCCCTGCACGCAAAAGAGATCTACATATTTGCCTGCCCGCTCTGCAATTCTTGCCAGCTGTGCAAAATGGGAGGCGGGATACTCACCGCGTATGTGTTCGGAGTAATGCGCTGGCGCAGGTATGGTAACCTCGCGGGTTACGAGAGCTGAAGCGCGCAGGAGCGCGTCCATATCGCGGTATACCTCGAGGATGATGCGAGAAAAGAATAGGTCCGAATGCGCTCCGTGTGCGAGCTCTCGCAACACTTCCCGAAAGTATGCCGGGATTTCTTTATAGAGCTCATCGGCATTTGCGCACCACCTCCCACTCGTATACACCGAGCGCAGCTGGAGGTAACGCGAAAGGTATGAACGGGTAAAACGGGCGTGATTTGCGTCGAGCCTCGCGTTCATAAACCGGTTCATCAGCCGAAGCGCATACCACTGCATAGTGCCAAGCGCGAATGCCTGTGTCTCGTCATGGGAAAGAGAAGGGGTGCGGCCCGCATCGTGCCCCGCAAAGTAGAGAAATCCATCAAGATAGGGGGCTTTCCCCCACTCAATCTCCCTCACCCACATCTCGTACGCAAGGTGGGGAAAAGTGACGCGCTGATACGGTGCGTTAGTGTGCATGGTGGTTCTGAATATGCTTCGGCACAGAGGTGAATCTTGTTTTAACAATAAACACAATCATGCGAATCCCAAGGAGAATCGCTTTGAGACGGCTACCGGTAACAGTGCTCTTCCCTACACGCTCATGGTAGTGCACAGGAATTTCTACAAAGGGAACGCGTGCCTGAATAACCCGCAGCATAAACTCAAGGCCGAAATGCGACCCCCCTACATAAAAGGAAGGGGTGATGCGCAGGAGGGCGCCGCGCTTCACAAGCCGCATCGTGCACCCCACATCAGAGAGGTGGGTGGTATTGAAAAGAACCTCCACCATCTTCGCGACTGCCCAGTTACCCCACTTTAAAAAAAATCCCATATTCGCACCCTCGGAAATGAGCGCAGATGTGGTGCGCGTACCGAATACCACATCAAAATCATTTGCGTATACAAGCAATTTTTCTACATCACGCGCATCGAATGTGCCGTCCGGCTCGGAAAGAATAATAATATCTCCTTGCGCCTCCGCAAGACCTCTGCGGTAGCCGTAGCCATAACCCTGGCGTGGTTCGAAGACTTGCCGTGCACGCGTGCGGCGCACCTCATCTGCCGTACCGGGAACCGCATTGTTATTGATGACAATAATCTCGTCGATAAGTTGCGTAGCAAAAAAATCATCGATCGCTTTCCTGATAGAATCTTTCTCGTTATAGGTGGAGAATACAAGTGAAACTTTCTTTTCCTGCCACATACCTTATGAGTTCGGGATGCGCACAAGCCGGTACACATCAATCGTTTTAAGACGCCGCGTACGCGCATACTGATCTTCTATCCTCTCCCGGAAGTAGCGCAGCTTGTCGCTGGATATACTATAATATTGGAATGCGGGAGCATCGTCCCTGCCGATAAAAAGATACGCCGGCTGCTCGCGCTTCGCCTTTGCGATGTATACGTCGACATCTGATTCCGTCATAAGAAGGTGGTAGTAGAACGGCCCGAAGAAATTTGTTTTATCAAGATCCATCAGTATTTTGGTATCGTACCAGTGCACAAAGGCAGGCCGCGCTACGTCTGCGTAGTCTGCCCGGATAGTGGTGATATCATCAAGGATATCGCGGTTTCCTCCGTCAACCTCTGGCGTCCCTATCGTTTCGCGCGCAAAATTTTCCCGGATCGTACGATACGATCGGTCGCGAAAGGTAAGATATGCGATAAAGCCGCCGTACACTACAAAAAAGAAAAGCGCCCCGGCAAGAGACGCCGAAAGCCCGCGCATTGCGTGTGAATATTGAGAGAGTGCGTTCGCTCGCGCCCCCTCATATAGACGAAGTATGTGCCATACCCACCACACCGCAAGAAGCGCCAAAAGATAGGCGTATCTCGGTGAGAGATTCATCGGATCAGCCCGGCTCACATAGTAGCTGAATTGAATCACTCCGTAAAGCACGAAGAAAGCTGGCACAAGATATGGTTCGGAAGTACGGGTAAGACTCTGCCACAAGATAAACAATCCCGTGCCAAGAAAGAGGAGTACCACTACATAGTAAAAACCGCTATAGGGAAGCGGGATAGAAAAAAGTCCTCGCGCAAAGAGTCCCGTCATGCGGTAGGTAAGAAACCACGAAGGCCACACCCCCGTTACCACACGCGCTCCTGTGCTGTAGAGCGCGCCGAGTACGGCAATAGCTGCGAACAATGTCCCAAGATGCAGGGTAATTTCAGCGGCAATTTTTTTAAAGGGACGCATACCCTGTGCCCATAGCGCATACACCGTTGTGGCGGCAACTGCCGCCACAAGAGAAAGCCCTGCATCCGAAAACCAAAAAAATCCGAGCGCGCTCACAAGATATAAAAGCGCTTTCGGGAAATACACGCTCCAACCTCTGCGGCTTACCCACAGCACGAGACAGGCGACGGGAAGAACGAACAATTCTCTGAAGGGCCCGACTTGGGGAGCGCCGTAGAGAAGATCAAACGAGCCCGGGGGAATATGCAGAAATACAATCATGGCAAGCACCCCTGCAAGCGCCAAGAGATCAGACCCAAGCCAGCGGCGTATAAAGAGATACCAGCCGCCATACCATACCGCGTAGACGAGCGCAAAGAGAAACGAGAATGCAGGGTATGAAAATACCGGCACTACCTCAAATACCCCAAAAAGAAAAAAAGTATTCAAAAGCCCGTATTGATTCATGGTATCCACCAGCATCACTTTTCCATGCCGCAGGTCGTTTACTGCGCTTACAAAGTAATCGTAATGCGAATGGCTGTAGATAAAATCCGGGGAGAATACGAATGCCGCAATCAATGCGAGTACCAGATAAGAATGGCGCTTCCATGGAAACGTGCGGTAGCGGTGTATCACCCCCAAAACATCCGTCTGCGTTCGCAACGCACCATAGGCAACTGCGGCAGAGAGCAAGAGCAGGAGCTGAACTTTGAGATCACCCTTCTGCGGAAACTGCTGCCATACGGGCAGCCACAGCACATGGAGAAGCGCCTTAAAAAGAGTGGCTCCAAGCGCGACTGACAGCGCATAATACGGCCACGCACGAAGCAACGCGGCGGTGATCACTCCTTTTGCCGCACCCGCGCGGATGCACAGGAAAATCACGTAGGCAATGAGAGGAATAATAATATACCCGGCAAGATACCCTTCTCTCACGTAAGGGTTAGGGTTGAATACAAAACGGGTGAATGCAAATGCCCCGGGGAGCACATCATCTGCACGCTCGGCCATCCGGCGCAGGAAATATACAAATACGAAGTAATACAAAGGAATCGCGCACACAAGGCTCGCGCCGTACACACTTATTCCGGAAACTCCCGCGATACGGCTCCGGATGACCGCCATTCCAAGCTTTTGCAAATAACGCCTTATCATAATTCGTAGATGCAGTTGAGATTGGCGTGGGGTTCTTTGTATATCAGCTTTGCGTGGGTTACCGGCTGACAATATCGCGCGGCGACGAATCGCGCACTATATGCTTTGGCAATATCATCGAGCCGGTCTGGAGCGTGGTCAAACGCTTCGCGCACAGTATTCCACCGCCGGTACCACTCCACCAGATACGGATCTCCCAATTCATAGGCAATACCACGGTCCCGTTTCGACACTACAATTCCCGCCCCGGTACAGATGCGCAGATGATAGAAACTGTCAGGGTCAATAAGCACAAGATCGTGCGGGCGTACACGGCTGCGCAGCGCTTCATACACGCCATCCGAACAGGTGCGGAACGAATACGGAAGCGCGCGGTAGCCGCGGTACCACCGCATAAGAGAAGGATATGCCGCTACTGCGGTGACAAAAAGGACGAGCGCGCCGGCTCCAACGAGTCGCATCATAAGACGGCGTGAAACGTGGCGCGTAACTAGGGTAATAAGTTCGTGAACAAGGAATCCGGTATAGAGCATAAATACCACATAAAGGAAGTGCATACCGCGCGGCTCCTGATAAAAAGGAGCGCGGCCAAAGCCGTACAGCAGTGTTATTTGAATAAGAGAAATGGTGATATTTACGGCAAGCACCGCATAAATAAATCGAAGCGATATTCTCTCAAGATCTGGATACGCGCGTTCGGCGCCGCGGCGCAGACGTATGCGAAGCCCCGCAAGAAAGGTAATGACAAAGGGCCATACAAGGTATCCATCGGTCCAAAGCGTTTTCACAAGTACCCCCCACCGTCCGGAGAGCATTACGTGAGGCGCCGCCGCCGCAATCGCGTCCCGATACTCCCCGGCACTAAATGACGCGCCAAACGGATCCGCATCGATGCCAAGATATTGCGACCGCACAACAAGAAAGGGCGCCGCGCCCGCAAGCGCGAGAATACCTAACAGGAAAAGTGTAGCGAGGGTTCTGCGTGAAATTCCCCACGTAAAGAGCGTGGCGAGTGCGAAAATAAGGACAAGATTAAAAGCCGATACAATATGGATATTCCCTGCAGCGCCTGCGATAAAAAAAGCAAGCGCGAGAAGGCGGTGATCGGCGCGGGAGAGGCCGAGAAAAAAAAGGAGGAAGAGCGGCGGCACTGCGAGATTGTATATGTCTTTTGGGCCAACCGCAGTAGGCCCTGGCAGGCCCCACACCGAGAGAAAAAAATAAGGCACATAGGTATTCGCAATGAGCGCCCCTAGGAAGCTCGCGAGCGCACTGCGGGTGAAGTACCAGACGAGCCAGTACATGCCGAGTGTGAGCACGATGAATAGAAAGGGAACGCCGTAGCGATAAATTATCTCCTGATCTCCCGCTCGCGCGGTAAGCCAGGCAAGGAAATCATATAGGAAGAAGTTGCTGTGAAGCTGAATGCGGTTTGTACCGAATAAAAAATCACGCTCAAACGATCCGGGAGATGAGATGCGCTTCACAAACGTTCCGTGGATAATCTGGTCGTGCGCGAGGCGGTTGGGCCGGGCAAGCATGAAGATAAAGAATGCCCCTGCCGCAATACCAAGCACCACCAAGAGGTGTTGAAACTTCATATGCTTTTTTCAAAGTCGCCGCGCACCACCGCAAGTATCTCCCGTAACCGGGGCCACCCGTACGAAAAACGGACCTCATGCTCGCCCGCGGGCACCTCGATGGCCTGGAAGAGTGAGTTTGCGCGAACGATATGCGTTTCTTTTCCATCAATGGTGGCACGCCATCCCGGAAGATACTGCTCGTTAAATACCAGTATAAATCCGCCCGCAGACCGTGTAACCGCGCGCAGTGAGACGTTGTGCCGCTCCCGCATCTCCACGGTCGCGGAAGACTGATGACGGGGAGCGGGACAGCGGTTGCACTCAAGAAGCACGGCGCCATCTCTTGTCACCCCTTGGGCAATCATACGGAACGCATCCTCTTCATTGGGCGTAATCGCCACCGTGCGCTCCGCGCCGTACAGAAGTGGCCGGGAAGAGCTATTTTCGTACACATGCAGCGCGATACGGTGAGGGGGAATGTACAGGGTAGAGATTTCTCTAAACGGAGCCCCTCCGAGCGGGAACACACTCACCACGTACCGCACCCCCAGAAGATCAAGCAGGTGCTTTCTCGACTTAAACTTCTCAATCTTCTCCTGCGGCGGAATCGCTTCGTCAACCAGCTTCTCGCCTGTGGTGGCACGGTCTGATCCGATAAGTGCAAGGAAACGCGCAATGCTCCGTGACATAAGGGGATCGTACGCATCTATGCCCTCCACGCGGTGGGCAAGGTTCATATTAGGAGCAAGCAACCACGATTGAAAGCGGTACGCGTCTTCAAGGTTGGGTCCGTGCGGAACCGTGAGCGTCGTCCACTCTGAAAGACCGGGCGCGAAGGTAAAATACCTTCCGGGGCGCGCTTCGAGAAATGCCGCAGTATCGGGTTTTGCAAAGAAAGTGTCTTTAGGAATAAGGGGGAGATAAAAGAAGAAAATCGCAATAATATTGGCCATCGCAAGGGAAAAGCCAACACGGCGCACAATCTCTCGCGGCGCATTCTCTCGCCGATACCAGAAGCACCAGCACGCGCTTACGACGAGGAAGAGAAGAGAGAGGAGAATTTCTGGCCGGGTTGGATCAACGACCGCGTACGCGCGCTCCAGCGTCTGCTCGATTACGCGCTGGTAATGAGTGAGGGGAAGTCCTGACGTCTGCGGATAGATATGGGAGATAAAATATGCCTCAAGACGTGTGAGAATTTGACTCCGGAAAAAAAATAGAACGCCTGCTACGAGAAGAGAACCCGTTGCGACAAGCATGCTTGAGTAGGCAAACAAACGCGCAAAACTCAATTCCCATCGCGAACGCTCTTTGAGGATGCGCTCAAAGCCGTATGCAGAGAGTACGGCAAACGCGAACATGCCGATAAACATCCAACGGTCCTGCACGCGCAGAAAGCTAAGTCCCGGCACGTGAAGCAGCACCCAGAAAAGAGGAGAAAATTTAATAGAAATAGCAAGCGAGAGCGCGAAGAGACCGACAAAGAAACGCGCGATTGGCTCACGAAGCGCGAATGTGCTCAATGCGAGGAAAAGAGGAATAATGCCTACATGAAGTTGTGCGCTCGCAGTCGCGATGAACGGAGGATAAAAGTAGGGAAGATAGACACGCACAAGGTCAAAGAGTCCGATCCCGTGTACTGCCGCCTCACGAAAATTCAACCCCCCCGAACGGCTTGAAAACGCCACCAGAATGAGCGCGGGGATCATCTGTACAAGTCCTATCAGAATGCCGATTGCCGCCATTGCCGCAAAACGCACAGGCGGGTGGGCGGTATATCGTCTCCCCTCCCTTTGTGCATCGTAATATCCAAGAAAGAGGGCAAAAAAGCCTGCTCCCGCGAGAATGATTGGAATCCAGTTATAGTGCGTGGAGAGGAAGAGATAGCCGATCACCGCCCCCCCGGCGGGTATCCATATCCACCACCGGCCTTTTCGCCCATACCATACTATGAGAAGGAGAAGGGGCAGGAGCGGCACGCCGTTCGCAATGCCCGTATCCGGAATACGCGACCATTGGCTTGCCACATAGACAACCCCACCCAAAGCCTGTGCAAGACGCGAGAGGCCGAACGCACGCAGAAGCAGCCCGGTAAAATATGCGCCAAGCACCGCATAGAGAAAAATGAGCCATTGCCGGGCTGCAGCAGGAAAAAGAGAATATACCACGTAATTCACCGGGGAAAGAAACGCATCTGCAAGGCTTGCAAAACTGGGGAAGCCGGCTAAGTGCTGCGGATTCCAGAGAAAACCATCTCCCGCACGAAGCGCATCCTGATAGAAGACGAGATGAGGATAGGCGATATTGGTAAGATCTCCTCCTGCAAACATCCACTTACCCACGAGCACCGGGGCAAGGATGAGAAAAAACACAACGCTCGCCACCACAGGAAGAAAGTACGTACGCAGAAGAGACCGCATCATATCTATACATGATGCGTCTGCGACGGCTCCGCAGTACGGCTTCGCGGCCTCGCGAGCACCAGAATAGAGAGACCAAAGGGGATATTTATGTAGTTCATGAGATAAGCCTCAAGAGTGATGAGCCGGCGGAAAAAGTTATTTACGGCTGGCGGAAACTCTACATAGGCATACCCTGAAGTGCGGCGAATGCCGAAGAGACGGCGCATATAACGATATATAATAATAGGCAGTACCAGGAACGAAATAAAGTAGGAAGCTTTTGCTATTTCATAGCCCGCCTCCTCGAGACGTGCGGTAATCTGCGGTCGCGTGTAGCGGCGATAGTGATGAAGCATCTCATCGTGCTCACTCCAGATAAACTGGTACGCAGGAACGGTGATCAGTATGTACCCATCGGGCTTGAGAAAACGGTGAAATTTTTTAAGAAACGCTCCGTCATCCTTCACATGCTCCACTACGTCAAGGAGGGTTACCACGTCAAAATCACGGCTGGGTTCGAATGCATCAATATCCTTTATATGATGCACCCCAGCAAACCCGCGCTTTCTACAGACCTCGAGGGACTGTTCGGAGACGTCCACACCCACCACCTCACCGAATTTAGCGAGCATAGAAAAATTTCCTCCGGTCCCACAGCCCCAGTCGAGAAGCGAGAGATTACCGCCCGGAAACCATGCCTTGAGCATTTCCTTGATTACCCTACGCCTCCCAAGAAACCACCAGTAGCGCTCCTCGAGCTCTGCATTCATTTCAATGGTACTTGCATCCATGAAGGTATCAACACGCAGATTTAGTATTACTTTATTTCAATGACACGGCTTGCTCGCGGGTTATGGACAGTCATAGTTTTCTTTGCGAAGAAATATTTAAATCGGTACAGGAGCATATATCCAAGCATCTCAAAAATCGTCCATACTTTCACAAATGAGGCGCGCCACTCATTCTCGTGGAATACGGTGGGAATTTCCGCCCAGTTCAGTTTGAGCCTTCGCACCTCGAGCATAATCTCGCCATCTGAAAACCATCCGGTGCACTCTAGCTGCATCTTTTCAAGCGCTTCACGCGTCATAATCTTCGGCTTTGAATTGATGTCGTGAAAATGCGTACCCGGGAATAACAGATGGAAAAAGAAATTGTACCACCTCGAAATGAATCTGCGCCACGCTCCGTCGAGCCGTTGCACCCGGAACGTCTTTACAAAATCAAATTCCCCGCTCTTGAGGACACGCCAGAGCCTCACAATATCCTTGGAGGGCATCTGGCCATCACCGTCAATGAGTGCGACGGCCTTACCCGAGGCGTGACGAAATCCGCTGATCACGTCCCACCCCATCATTCCTTTTTTCTCAAAAATGACCGGGGTGATTTTCTTATTTGCGTCCGCGAGGGTACGAATAATCTGCGGCGTACGGTCGGGTGTACCCCGAAAGTAATTTCCGACAAGCACGAGTTCGTAGTTAGTAAGCCCCTCTGAAACTAACTCCTGCTCCATCTGGGCGAGATACGGAATAATACTCTCCTCACTGCGGTAGCAGAGTACGACAACAGAGAGTTCGGGCCGGAGCGGTGATGGAGAAGACGTCATATTGGTTCTATCGCCGCAGGCGCCGCGCAAGCGCGGTATAGAGAAAAGATGGTAAGAACATAGTGAGACGAAAGAGAAGCGTGGAAATGAAGGGAAAGTACTGCTCCTCGCGTGGTGATCGCGCCATACGCGCGATGAAGCGCGCCGCGCGATGAGGGGTCGCGATATACCACGGTGTCGACGCGCCCGGGGAGACGGGAACAATCCCGGTTGCAATCGGCCCGAGGAAAACTGTTTTGAAGAAAATGCCTTCACTGCGGTACCGCGCGCGCAGACTCCGAAACGCGACCGAAAGCGCCGCCTTGCTCGCCGGATACGCGAGCGAGCGCTCGTCGGATCTGAATGCCACAATTGAGGAAATCGCAATGAACTGCCCTCGTCTGCGCTCAAGAAACAGAGGGAGAAGTTCAAAAATCCAGTGGAGCGCCCCAAAAAAATTCGTGTACATTACCTCATTGCACACCTCTTCCTGCAGTGAGGGATAGACATCGGGCCGGTAGATACCGGCGTTTAAGATAACCACATCTGGAAGAAATTGTTGCGCACGCATCTCACGCACCGCATCTCTCACCTGCTCGCGATCCCGCACATCACACTCGCTGAAGCCAAACCGGTCTGGGCCGTGTGTCTTCTGGATTGCATGCAATGCATCACGCTGCATTGCAACTCCCCACACTCGTTCACCCCCCGTACAAAACTCTCTCACAAGCTCCCTGCCAATGCCGGAAGAGGCTCCGGTGATTAATATGTTCATGAATCACGCGCGTTTACTCCGAAATGCCCGGAGCACTCCCTTCGCAATTGAAGGCGCGGTAAGCCCTGCGCGTATCCGGAGAAATTCGTGACTTCCGATGTCGTGCGAGAATGTATCGGGAGCGCTAAAGCGCTTGAGCACCACACGGGTAGGATTTAAACTTGAGAGCACCTCGGCTACTGCGCTTCCGAGCCCGCCTACCGCACCATGCTCCTCAACCGTACACACCATCTTCGTCTCACGCGCCGCCTTTTTGATAATAGCTTTATCCAAAGGTTTTACCGTGTGCATGTTAATCACGCGTGCCCCGATGCCGCGTGCATAGAGTAAATCCGCCGCGCGAAGCGCCTCCTCGAGAATAGTACCTGACGCAATGAGGGTCACGTCAGTGCCTTCCCGCATCAGCAATCCCCTTCCCACCTTAAAGTGGGTATGTTTTGCATGCAGTATCGGTTCTCCTCTCTTCTGAAGACGAATGTAAAACGGGCCGGGCCGGGTAGCAGCGTGGCGGATGGCAAGCTCTGTCTCACGGGGATCCGCAGGTAAGAGTATCGTAAAGTGCGGGAGCGACCGTATCACCGCAATATCCTCCAGTGCATAGTGGCTTGCGCCGAGTACCCCGTAGCTGTATCCGCTTCCTACCCCTACGAGTTTTACACTTGCATTGTGATGGGCAATATCATTGCGAATATGTTCAAACGCCCGCAAGGTAAGGAAAGGAATGATGCTGTAGACAAATACGGTTCTCCCGGAGAGCGCAAGACCCGTGGCGATTCCCATCATATTCTGCTCGGCAACGCCGATATTAAAAAATCTTCCCGGAAATTCATCCCGGAATGACTCGAATACCGTAAAGCCCAGATCGCCGGTGAGAAGGATAACGGATGGATCTTTGCGGGCAAGTTCCGTAAGGGTGTTGATAAATGCCATTCTCATACTGCTTTGCGGCTTTCGAGTTCGCTGCGCGCGCTCTCAAACTGATCGTCACTCATGGTGAGATAGTGCCATTCCAGCTTATCTTCCATAAAGGAAACTCCTTTCCCCAACGAGGTGTGCGCAACCACCGCATTGGGTTTGCCTTTTTTAAACGGGAGGGATGCAAGCACGGTACGGAGGCGCGGAATGTCATGGCCGTCAACTTCACGCACCGCAAAGCCAAACGACTCCCATTTCTTCGCAAGCGGCTCGAGATTCATCACTTCATGCGTTTTTCCGAATGCCTGGGATTTGTTGTAATCCACTATCACGGTGAGATTATCGAGCTGAAATTGGGCTGCGGAAAGTGCCGCTTCCCATGTGGACCCCTCATCGCACTCGGCATCGCTCACCAGTACCACCGCCCTATACGGCATACGGGGAGAAGATGCGAGTGCCATACCGACTCCTACCGAGAGACCGTGACCGAGAGATCCGGTGGAGAGCTCCACTCCGGGGATGTGGTGTGCGGTGGGGTGTACAGAAAACACCTCTCCATCCGCAAGATACGCCCGAAGCTTCGTCGCCGCAAAAAAGCCGCGTGCGGCAAGCACCGCATAGAGAGCAGCTGCCGCATGGCCTTTCGAGAGAATAAATCGGTCGCGGCGCGGCCAGAACGGGTCCGCTGGTTGTACCTTCAGGACATCAAAGTAGAGCACGGTCAAAATATCCGTGATAGAGAGCGCAGAACCAATATGGCCCGACTTCGTGCGGTGGGCCATATCGAGAATATTCATTCGGGCGCGGTGCGCCTCCTGGAGAAGCCGGTGAGTACTCCGTTTCATTCCGATACCTGCCGATTACAATTGATTCATATCGTATCTCACATACCTCTTTTTTGCAATGTAGAGAGCGCATGTTCAGAGAAAAACCGCGCCGGCGTAGCTACCAATACAAGCGTGCAATATCAAAAGAAATCAGGCAAGCCATCCGCGTAAAAGAAAGTAGAAGCGCGCGCCTATCTCGCGCGCGATGAATACCGGCGCACCCCGCGACCACCAGTACAGTGAGGCCGGATCATACTGTATTCGGGAACGATCGGGCACCCCCACGGTAAAGCCAAAGCTCCGCAGTACATGTACCACGCGCCATATGTGATGCGGGTGCGCCACTGCGATTACCCGAGTCCATGCTCTCGCCGCCATATACTCCGCTGCAGCCCTCACGACCTCATGGGTATTCGGCCCTCGCAAAGTTCCCCTGTACGGAGGTCCTATAGAGTGGTGCGCGGTGGTAGTATGCGCGAGACACTCTGTTACCTCGCACTGCGCAATAATCGGCACGTGTTCTCTCCGTGAAAGCGCTGCCGCACAGTATGCAATATCCCGATTTGCACGATTGCAGGAGGCGCACTGGCCGGTAAAGGAAAGCGCGACAATGCACTGCGGATGCGAAAGGACAACAGGAGCCACCTTCCACTCACGCACACAGGCAACGGCAAGATCCAGCACTGATCGTTTTTTAATGCCCATACACAGAATGAATGAGCATATTGTATCGTTCTTTCTCGCGCTTCACAACGCGCTACCGCGCGGGAGAAATTGAAAAAGTTTATCACATGGGATAGGATACTTACGAACGATGCTTGGAAAATTCCGTCAACTCGTCACCGCCCTTGATTCGCATACCATCTCAACGGTTCGCGCTTCGCTCGAAGATCCGGGTTTTTATATTTTCCGCGGGGTGATAGAACCAGAGACAATCGAGCATATACGGAAATTCTGGAATAACCACGTCTGCCCCGGTCCTACGGATTATGACGGCTATTATAAAGATGGCGTAACGTACGGCGCGCAGAACTCTACCCATATCTGGGTGCAAAAAGCAGTTCACTTCAACTTTTTCTGGAATCAGCCGGAAGACCCGGTCACCCACACACTTGCCCAGCTCGCGCTTACCCTTCGCAATGCGGTGATGGAAAAAGAGCCTGACTGGGGGCTTGATCCCGCACGCACCCCACGCGCTCCCAGACTCAACTATCAATATCTTTTTATGTATCGGATTATCTGCGATTTCCCCGGTTCGCGGGCACTGCATCCGCATGCCGACCGGGCCAATGTGATTGACGACTCGGTAGGAATTCAAATCCCCCTCACCGATTACGGCATTCACTACTTACGCGGAGGTCTTGAATTCGAAACTACCCGCAAGGAACATGTGGTATTTGACGCCCCGCCAATTGCGCTTGCGACAGGAGACGTTCTCATCTGGACGAATACTCACCGGCATGCGGTGTACGCCACCGAGGGAAATTGGAACAACCCCTATTGCGGACGATGGCGGATGATGGTGAAAACACAAGAAATATTTGACCATCCCAAAGGAAAGGTGGGGCCGCGCTCAAAACTGGGCGTGTATGTACGCCGAAGTCTTGTAAGGTCAGTGGGACTTAGGAATACGATATGGTTTCTTGGGTGGACCAAGGAAAATATGCGGGGCGGTTTTCGCGCTACCGATAAGCCCCTGGGCGCGGCGTAGAGCATGACGGAACCCATTCGCATTCTCCATATTGGAGCAGGGGAACGCTCGTTTGCTTTTTTCTTCCCGGTATTCCGGTATCTCACGCAACGTGGCGTGGTGCGCATCGTTGCAGTCGCAACAAGAGAT
Organism: uncultured Candidatus Saccharibacteria bacterium; assembly: GCA_964454705.1. GTDB lineage: Bacteria > Patescibacteriota > Minisyncoccia > CAYVXU01 > CAYVXU01 > CAYVXU01. The sequence continues at coordinate 30,782 of CAYVXU010000002.1, forward strand.
GCCTCACGTGCCGCGCAGCTCAAAAGCAGGGGGTTTGAAACAACCCACGAGTGGCGGCGCCTCCTTCATGCACACAACGCTGATGCAGTGACGGTTGCAGTTGCTCCGGAAGCGATGGCGGGCGTGATCGAATCTCTCCTCCCCTATCACATCCCCATCTATCATGAAACGCCCCTTGGCCGGCCTGTGGGGAGTGCGAGCCGCCTCATCAGGCGCATACGCGCATCCGGTGTGCCCGTTGCAACTTCAGAACAGCATATATACACTCCTCTTGAGCAGCTGCGGAGGAAGGTGGTGCAGGATGGGCATATTGGAAGAATCGAGACAATCGTGAATCTGCATCACACGTGGTCGTACCATGGTGTCGCAAAAATCCGAAGCTACCTCCCGCAACAGCCTCTCGAAAGACTCCGGGCATGGGCACGCCCCGTGCATCCACTCGGCAAAGAAATACTTACCCTTTTTGAGTTTGCAGAATCCGCCCGCGCATATATGGTCTTCGGCGCGCACTCAAAAGGAATTCCTTACGGAAGCGCCGCTCGCTCCTTCCTTGTGATAGGAGAAAGAGGGGTGGTAAGCGACGACGCGGTACATATATACGAGGGGACCCATACGGTTACCTATCCCCTCCGCGCCGCGCGCGAAGGAGGCATACTCCATGCGCTTCGGTACGAAAACGATGAGCGAACACTTGCTTCGTGGAAAAACCCTTATCGTGACGCTCCGCTTACCCCTGATCAGATTGCGCTCGCATTTCTTTTGGAAAATTTTGTAAACGCTGTCCGCCGCAACACCACGC
>CAYVXU010000002.1:31590-31930 GCA_964454705.1 uncultured Candidatus Saccharibacteria bacterium
CCGTACTCTGCAGAAGAAAGTTATCTTGACCTCCTCGCCACCCAGGCAATGGAGTTTTCAAGCCACCTGGATGGAATCCCGGTAAGTATTGATACGCTTGCACCCCGCCGGGCCTATTTTTCAAGTATCACGAAGGGGTTAAGCGCGAGCACCGCAGCTCTGCTTATCTCCTGGCTCGTTGAGCGTTTTGCGCGCCGATCGCGGAGAGAATGATTCGTGCGCGTGTATCCCATGTATACGCATGCGCGCGGTCACGGGCGTTTTTTGCAATGCGCGCTGAAAGGATGGAATCGGTGAGAGCACGGGTAATTCCCGCGGCAAGCGCATAGGGGTCATCGGG
>CAYVXU010000002.1:31940-61386 GCA_964454705.1 uncultured Candidatus Saccharibacteria bacterium
AAATTGCCGAATCAGGATCGAGGATCTCCCGGATCGACGGCAGATCAGAAGCAACAACCGGTCTTGTGGCTGCCATATACTCGAAGAGTTTCATGGGAGAGGTAAAGGTGTGTGAAATTTTTCTCCGGGCTGAATTGGGAAGTACGAGCACGTCCGCAATCGCAAGGTACGCAGGAATCTCGCGGTAGGAGACATGCCCTGCCACGCGAATGGAACGTATGGATTGATATTGCCTTGCAAAAATATTTTTTTCCTTCTCGGTGCCGCCGACGAACACCGTGAGAGTACCGGGCGCAAGCAGGTCCGCCGCCCGCGCAAGGGTATGCACTCCCTTCCAGTCGTAGAGGTGTCCCGTATAGAGCACAATCTTCTGCCCCGCGGTAATCCCCAGCTTTCTTCTCACCGCTTCGGTATCCGGGTGGCGGGAAAACATACGAATATCCACCCCATCCGGCGCAACGATGATGTTGCGCTCCGGGATTCCATACCGGATAAGCTCCTTTTTAAGACCTTCGGTAATTGCGACGATTCGTGCGCACCTGCGCCAGAGAGAAAGGTAAGGGTGTGCGCGGCGCGGAAGCGTGTGTGCCTCCCACACCACCGGATGGATATAGGAATGAAGAAAAGGAAGCAGATATTCATCACGGGTATACAGAATGCAATCTTCCCGGGGCAGGGAAGCTGCAAAAAATGAACGGAGCGCGCGCCGGAAGAAAAATGTCTGTACAGAAAGATAGATCCCAGGTATACGCGCATGCAGAATCCACGCGGGATCATATGAGGGAAGATAATGAAGTGTGAAGTTTTCTTCCACTCCGTAGTATACAAAGGGGTTAGTCCCTTTGAATTGCGGGTTTTTGCGCCCGGGAAGCACGAGGGTGAGAGCGGTGCCCGCCCGCGCGAATGCCTCGCACATCTTCATAATTTGGATGCCGTGTGCCTTCTCGGTAGGAATACGCGCATTCGCAATGTAGAAAAGATTCATAGACGCAGTGTTCGTATTTCCACAACGGGTCCAAGGCGCTCAAGCAGAAATATATTCCATGAGGGAATGAGCGCATTTCCATTCACATCAACACTCCCTAAGGCTTCCCCGCCGCGTATCTCCCAAATAAGATCCGAGGTATTAAGAAGCTCCCGCTCCCATGAGCGAAGTTCTTCCATCTGCCAGTACTGAAGCACCACAATAGAGTAGGCATGTTCTTTTGCGAACGCAATGATCGGCCGGGGAATTTTTTCCGGATGTACAAAATGCAGGTGGAGCGTGCGCGGCGCATGCGGGGATGGCGATGCTTCTGTCGCCATACGGGCCCGATCGTACGCCCGCAATGAAGCCGGGTCGAGCAGTGCCTGCATACGAAGCCCGTCGAGTGAGGTGGGGAGACGCACCTCCTTAAAGTTAGTGAGAATGCCCGCCCCGCGATACTGTGTGCGGATATATTCGCGCGCATGGAGCCGTGTATCACCGGATAGCAGCGTGTCATAACGCAGCACTACCGCGAGGGGAAACAACACAAGCGCGGTGAATAGTATTGGAGTAAGCCGCGGCAAAATCCCGCTCATGTAAAAATAGAGGTACGCAGCGCCTGCGAGGAACAAAGGGTACAACAGGAGTGCGTACCGTACCTCGCTATGGAAGAAGAAGTAGAGAAACGCAAGAAACACCACGGCATAAGAAAAAAAGAGTGCGCCGATACGGGGTTTATGAAACAGTAGAAACACTGATCCTATACCCCCCAGCACGAACAGGAGCGGATCATAGAGTTGTAGTATCTGAAGGTGATAGAATGCGGTGGCGGCAAACCCGGCGATATCCTTTGGTTGCCCCGCCGTACCATCCTCTCCGATGAGAATCCGGAAAAACTCCTGCACATTGAGCAGGAGAAATAGCGCTATCAGCAATACCGCAAGACCCATGCTTTTCCACAAGAGTGGATCCTGTAATCTCTTCTTTACCTGTACAGGGCGCCGCATCATGTGCGCCATCGCTACCGCGAATATGCCAATCACAGGGATATAGCTTACCCCAAAACCAAGCCCGGCGGCACCTGCTCCAACCCAGTACCATCGCGAGGCGCGTTCGTGCAGTATCTTTGCGGCAGCGAAAAATGCAAGGATCACAAAAAAAAGGCCGGGCACCCAATTGCGCGCGAAGTGCGAGAGAAGCACATGCAGGAAGCTGGTAGCAAGAAGAAGGGCGGCGTAAATGCCGGCACCACGGGAAAAAAGTTCCGCGCCTATCCGGTAGGTATAATACACGGTGAGGGTGCCGAGAATCGCAACAACCATGCGTCCCGCGAGCCACGGTAACGTGGGGTCCATTGCGATAAGATCCCGAAATGCCCCAAGATTTGCCGCGCCAGAGACAAGATACTGCACCCCGAGGAGCGGGACGAGCAATATGAGAAACACATACGCCATGAAGGGAGGGTAGTAAAACGGCCGGAATGCCTCGGGGTGCAGCGCCGGAATAAGTGTTTTAAGTTCAATCATTTTAAGCGCGCCACCGAGAAACGCCGGTTCATCTCCCACAAGAATCCACGGAAGACCGTAATGGATTCCGAGTATGCGCACAAGAAGCGCTCCGGTGAGAAGACCTCCGAGTGCCCATTGAGTACGGGATAGTTTCATGAAGTTGCGCGGTGAAGCGAGAGAAGTACCGTAAGAAGGGGACGAACCGCCATTTCCGGTATGAGACGGTCGAGATAGAGACGGCGGGCGTTTTCGCCGAGGGAATGCCTCACAGGTATATGGCGCCGGAGATGGTTAAGTGCCTGCACAAGCGCTTCAGGATCAGCGGGCGGTACCGCGAGATAGTGTACGCCGGGATCGAGCAACTCATGCATTGCGCGAGCACTGCGGCTTATCAAGGCTTTTCCCACGGCAAGCGCAACAAACACTTTTGCGGGTATCACTCGCTCCCCCTTTGCGCCTTCGCCGAATACCCCAAGGAGTACATCTGCCTCCGCAACGTATCCGGCAAGTGCCTCTCTCGACATGGGTGCGAGGATTCGCAACGTACGCGGGGGAATTCCCTGCGCGAGCCGCGAGAGATGCGAAAACGTCTGTCCGCGTCCAATGAGCGTAAAACGTATTGAAGGGTCGCTCGCGAAACGGCGGGCCGCGGTGACAATATGTTCCACCCCATGAAAAGGAATAAAGGAGCCGAAGAATAATACCTCGAACTGTGCGTGCCCAGGCGCCCCGCGCTTCTTGCGCGGGTAATATACCGTATCTTCCGCTCCTACAAATACCCTCGCAAAGCGCCCGGAGGATATATGAAACATTTCTGCGAAATAGCGGATATGCGCCTCGGTGTCTACGAGCACTTTATCGGCAAGCCGCACAGAATACCAGTCGAGAAAATAATAATACCAGCTCCATAGTGAGCCGGAACGCACCCGGGCGCGGTCCTCAACCTCCGCCTCATAGAGGGAGAGGTATGCATCAAATACGATCGGAGCACGGGAGAGGAGACGCGCAAACCACATAAGGTGCTGGCCCGGAAATCCCACGAGCATAATATCGTACGCATTGCGAATTTTCTGGTGTTTACGGAAGAGCTTAAAGTATTTTCTGATTGAAGGGTCCCGTACATTGCACTCGATAATTTTGATACCGGCTCTCCGAAGCCCGACGCGCAGCACTTCGGTACGCACATAGGCAGGATCATATGCACCGAAGAAACACACAGTCATGATGGCGTATAAAGGCTGATAATCTTTGCGGCGAGTGTGCGCACGTTATGATGCTGCACCACTATTGCACGACTTTTCTTTTTGATACTTATCTGCTCGCTCGCCGCAAGTGCGGCAGCACGGGTAATATGTGCCGCGAGAGTGTGCGGTTCAGGATCCCGGCAGAAGAGTAGATCGAGCGGGGGCGCAAGGAGCGGAGCAAACGCTTCGTTTGAGGTAACGACAAGCGCACCGCACGCCATTGCTTCCAGTACCGCCTTATCAATACTGCCCGTTTGTGAAAGGTTTACGACAATATCTGCCCATTGGTACCATGTGCGAGTGCCTGAATGCATGGAGGGACCCTCGAACGATACCGCGCGTTCAAGGTGCATACGCCGAACTTTCTGGCGCAACGCTTCAATATATGCGTGATCACGCGCGAGCGCAGGGGCTCCGACTATTGCAAGCGAAACCCTCGGAAATGTTTCCTCTTTGAGTATCGCCACCGCCTCGATCAATTGTTCATACCGTTTGGAAGGAGAAATGCGCCCGAGCGAGAGCACGCGAAGCTCTCCCTGCAATGGGGTGCGAAGATGAGGAGAAGGAGTAAAGAAGTCGGTATCCACACCGTGGCCTGTAATAATCAGATTTTTTGCGGTACGGAGACGAAAACTGTCCTGTGATGCGGTAACTACTCCGTTTACCATCTTCACGGCAAGGGCAAGTGTGCGGTCAACCTGTTTGTGGGTATACCACAAGTACATCGGTTTTTTATATCGTTTCGCAAATGGCGCACACATGAGCACATACACGGGCATCATATGAATGAAGATGCCATCGCAATCCCGTATCAACATGGCTCCCTCACTCCATAATTTGAGCACTGCGCGTATCTTCCCCTGTGTGTCACTCTCAAGTGAAAGGAGGCTGCAGTTCGGAGGGAGATGGCGGGGATTGCTCGTCTGCCAGCTCACCAGGATAAGGTGAGTAACGTGTGCCGCAAACGCCCATATCCACGAATGCACAAACCCAACACGGGGATCCCCTTCATCAATCTTTCTTGTTACGAAAAGAAGATTCATACCGCAATACGCGCAAGATCGTTCCAGAATGAGATAACTGCATTGATTGCTTCGCGGGGATGAAAGCGCCTTTCAATATGCGCGCGGGCCGCACGGCCCATAGCGCGTGCACGCACAGGATCATGCATAAGGAGAAGTATCTTCTCCGCGCACGCCGATGCGTTATTCACTGGCACAAGATAGCCGGTGGTCCCGTCCTCGATAATGTCACGTGCCCCGGTGGTAGCTGTGCTCACGACAGGAATTCCCGCTGCACCCGCCTCCACAAGAACCTTTCCGAAACTCTCGCTCCACGAGGTGAGCACAAGGAGATCGGCAGAGGCATAGTGAGCGGGCAGCAGGTGCGGCGCAACACCTCCCAGAAGCTCTACCGATTGCTGAAGCCCTCTTTTTTCAACCTCCCGATGCATATACTCTACGAGTCCGCCGCTCCCGATTATTAGGAACCGGGTCTTTGGTTCTCTTTTGATCACGAGAGATATCACCCCAAGGAGCATGGGAAGATTTTTTACAGGCTCGAGTCGCCCTACAAAGATAACAGTGGGAGAGTGGGGTGCGGCATGTGTGTGGACGAATGTTTCAATATTTACCGGAGTGGGAATCACCCGGATGCGTTTGTGCGGTATTCCTGTTTTAACGAGGTAATCGCGTATACCAGAGCTTACTACACGCACCCCGTCGGCATGTGTGGTGATCCACCGCGCCCACCACAAAAAGTATCTGCTCTCGAACGGAGTGGAAAGGGAAAAGGGAGTATTACGGAAGTCTCCATGATAATGCACCTCGAGCGGCACGCGCAATGTTCTTTTTAGCATATAGCCGCCCAAGCCTGTCCCGAAGGGATCCTGCGTATCTACAAGTGTGACCGGATCATCGGCTGCGATCCTTTTTCCGATACGATACGCATCCAAAGGGGCGAGGAAGCGCGTATGTGATCGCGTAGAATACACCCATACGTTTTCTGAAAGTTTCAAGGGAGAGACCGGTTCGCGTGAAAACACAATAATAGAAAGCTTCCGCACATAGGTCCCATAGTGTATGTGCCGCGCGCGCGCGTCCCCAAGCGTGCCTGCGCCAAGGAGCGTCGTATCGAGACTGATCATAAGAATGTGTGAGTTGCTACGCGGCGGCATGGATAAGTGATACGAGCGTTTTATGTGTCTTGCTAATCATTCGCTCGCGGCTAAAGCCGAGGGCAGTTGTTCTTGCCGCTTTTCCCAACTCTTTTGCGAGCGCCGGCTCGTTCAGTAATCGCTCGAATGCGCTCGAGAGTGTATGGGGATCATCCGCGCTCACCAGGAGACCGTTTTTACCCTCCTCAATAAGTTCGGGGTTTCCGCCGATTGCACTCGCAATCACCGGCACCCCCGCAAGCATGGCGTCCAGAAGCGTATGCGAAAATCCCTCATATCGCGAGTACAGCACGAATGCCCATGAGCGCTTGAGAATCGCAAAGAGATCCTGCCGCGGGATCGCGCCGAGGAAGATAATGCGCGCTCCCACCCCGCTTGCGTGTGCCGCTTTTTTGAGATGAGGCTCTTGCGGTCCGGAGCCGGCGATAAGGAGCCACAGATTATGCCGTTCGGGGGAGATGCGCCCAAATTGTGCAATAAGTTCCCCTATTCCTTTCCACGGCACAAGACGTCCGGCAAATACCACAAGCTTTCCCTGCGGAATACTCGGGTACGAGTGCTGCGCATCTGATGCGGGGGGCTCGGCAATGCCGTTGTAGATCACCGATACCCGGGAAGCGTCTACTCCCCATTGCAATACAATCCCTTGAAGATAGCGCGAGGGCACAATTACCCGGTCTGCATTGCGGGCTACCCAACGTTCGAGGAAACGGAGTAATGCTATTGTGCCTTTCGCTCGAAATGTTTGAAATGCTTCCAGCGTCATATGAATCCCCTCGCGCTCTGCAGTCTCCCAGGCGTAGTCCCCTACTATCTTTACTGCGTACGGTATTCTGCGAAGGCGTGATGTTATATACGCAGGCAGGCCGGAACTAAGAGGCCCCTGTGCATAGATAAGTGATGCCCGCCGTCCGCATCTCCAGAGCCGCAGCGCATACCGCAGGTAGCGCAGCCCGGGAGATGGAGGGTGATGACGGCTGATACGGGTAAGCGGCGCGCCATTCTCATGCGTCTCTTCGTCGTGATCCGCGTAGGTAAGAACGCGTATCACATTCCATTCGCGCGCAAGTGCATGTGCTATTTCACGGGTATAGGTTGCGGGCCCGCCTATGTCGGGCGGATAAATCTCGCCCGCAACGAGAAGCGGGGGCAAAGAAAGGGCATGGAAAATACTCTCCATCCCACGCGCAACAATTTCCCAGTCGTATCGCTCGCGCACGAGCGCACGGCCATTGCGGGCAAGCCTCTGTGCAAGTGACTTATCGTCCAGTATTTGTCGGATCGCACGAGCAATCGTGTGTGGTTTGTCGGGGTCACAGACAAGCCCAGTGATACCTTCAGTAAGAAAATCTTTTATTCCGCCTCGCAGCGGTGCCACTACCGGCACCCCCGCCGCCATTGCTTCAACAAATACATTGCCAAATCCCTCCTGACGGCTTGGCCGGACAAATACATCCGCAATCTGGTAATACGGCGGGAGATCAGCGGGAGGGATGAACCCAATAAACCGCACGTGCGGTCCAATCGCAAGCTCCCGCGTACGCTCCTTAAGCTTCGTCTCATCTTCCCCCGCTCCCACGATAAGCAGCAGCGCCTTATGGGTACAGAGCAGTTCTGCATGCGCTTCAAGGAGCGCGTCTACTCCGTTTTTCTTCACAAGACGCGAGACGGTAAGGACGATCGGCACATCATGCTCACTCGTAAACCTCCTGCGCAGCTCACTGCGTTCGTGCGGCGGATAGGGATGTGAGAAATGCGGAATATCTACTCCGTTCGGCACCACAAAGGAAGGTCCCCGGAAGCCATACCGTCGCGCCCGTTCTTCGAGGTAGATGCTGATAGCCTGCAGTACGCTCGCCCGGCGGTATATACTCCGGTAAAGCCACATCACATGACGAAAACGGCGCAAGATATCCTCCTCCACATCTCCTTCCTGCGAAGCAAGCAGATACGGCACGCGCGGCCTCACGAAGGTAAAAAAAAGAGCCGCGAGGCCGGCGCTCGCCATATTTGCCCATACAAAGTGGAATGGCTGGGTGCGATGCAGGAGGAGAGCCTTTGCGGGAGCAAGGAGCGGATAGAGAAATTTATCAAGCGATGTCCCAAAGCCAACTCGATACACGGTCACGCGATCAATTACCTCTTTCTTTGGAAAGGCGCGCTGGAAACGGGCGGTAACCAGAGTAAATTCACTCTCGTGCACTCTCTTTGCAATCTCGCGGATCGCCACTTCAGATCCTCCCACCATAGGAAAATAGGCGAGCGAAAAAACGAGTAATCTGCGCATTGCTTTTGCGGTGTGAATCTCTTAGTATACTGATAGCCCGCAGAAAATGCAAATATGGCAAAGCTCGCCCGACACAATACTATCCTGCTCCTTATGGTCACTGGGTATGCTCTTTTTTTCGGGATACTCACCACTCTCCGTCATTACCATTTCTTTACCCAGGCATGGGATATGGGAATTTACGTGCAGACGCTCTGGAATACGCTTGAGGGAAATATTATGCGCAACAGCATTGAGGAGGTGCCGCATCACTTCGGCGTGTACTTCGCTCCGCTGCTGTTTGCATTCGTCCCCGGCTACGCCTTGTTTCAAAGCCCCTATTTTCTGCTTGTTACCCAGAGCATTGCACTCGCATTGGGTGCGTTACCGATCTACGCAATTGCAAGGCACTACCTCCAAAAGAGAGCTCTTGCGCTCCTTATGGCCGCGGGATACCTTCTTTACCCGTCTCTGCACTGGATCAATCTCTTTGACTTCCACGAGATTGCATTTGCCGTTCCGCTCACCCTGAGCGCGTTTTACTTTCTTGACCGAGAACGGTGGATACCCGCAGTTGTATTGCTTGCGCTTACCGCCGCTGCGCGAATTGATGCGGCAATTGGAGTGTTTTTTATAGGGTTATTTCTTTTGATACGAAAATACCCATTTACCCAAGAGAAAAAAAGCATATCGAAATATCGAAGAACACGTGGTGGACACGGTCTCATACGATGGGAGTTGTTATTGCGCTCTGCGCCCTTGTGTACTTCCTTCTCTCGGTCTATGTGATCATGCCGTACTACGGAGGAGGTCTCTTGCGAATTGATCGCTATGCCCAGCTCGGAAACTCGCTTTCCGACGTGATTACAAACTCGATACGCCATCCGCGTATACTGCTCTCCACGCTTCTTGCGCGCGAAAAGCTCTGGTATCTGGTGTGGCTGTTTCTCCCCGTCGCATTTACTCCCCTCTTCTCGGGGAGGGCACTCGTGCTCCTTGTGCCGGGACTCGCGCAAAATCTTCTTGCAAACTTCGCATCGCAATACTCAAATCTCTACCACTACGACTCGGTGCTGGTCGGCCAGATATGGATCACTGCGGTATACGGGTTTGCGTTCCTCCTGCGACAAAAGCCCCGCATTGCAAAAGTCGCTCCCTACGTGTTTGCCTGCGCACTCCTTGGGGGTTACGTCCTGCGTTCTCCGGTAAACCCAATTCACTTTCCCGTGCATTTTTTTACATCCACTCCCCGATCTGAAGCATATCGCGAGATCACAGAGTTGATTCCTCACGGGGTAAGCGTCGCCGCGCACACCAATCTTGTCCCTCATCTTGCCCATCGCACACACATTGCGATGCTCGGCCAAGAACGTTTCACGCCCGATGTGGTGGTGATCGACGGCGGCGACTTTTTTGGTTTTGCCGACGGGAATGCACTGCAAAAATATTTTAATTCTTATGCGCAGAGCGGCCGCTATAAGGTAACGTCCCTTCGCGACCGGTATTTTATTTTGACCCGCAGGGATATCGGCACTGCGCATGGTATATAAATCTCCCATGGAGTCGCATCCACGAAGAAAGAAGGTGCTCTATGTGATAACCCTCTCCAATGTAGGAGGGGCGCAGCACTATGTATACGACCTCGCCGTACATCTGCCGCGCGATGATTTTGATGTAGCGGTAGCCGCCGGGATGGGGGGCGGCGGAGCGCTTCTTAGCCGGCTCGATCGGGAGGGCGTGCGCACCATTGTGGTAACGCATCTTGTTCGAAGCATTTCACCGTACCATGATATTCGTGCGTACCTCGAACTGGTACGCCTCTTCAGAAGCGAACGGCCGGACGTGGTGCATCTCAACAGCTCAAAAGTAAGCATCCTGGGGAGCCTTGCTGCGCACCGCGCACGCGTACCAAGGGTGGTGTACACCGTACATGGATCGGTATTTGAAGCGTCTTTTCCGTGGCTCGCGCGGCGGCTCTTTCGAGTGTTGGAGCGAGCCACAGCTCTCTGGAAAGATTACATTATCACGATTACCGAAAACGACCGGAGGCTCTGGTGCGCCTTTTCGCTCGCTCCGCAGGAAAAAATCGTTACGATACCTCTTGGAATCGATCCCTCTGCGATTCAATTTGAACCCCGCCCAAAGGCTCGTGCGCATCTTATTTCGCTTTTGGGTGCGGCCTCTGCAAAAGAAGAGAGCGCTATCACACTCATCGGGTCAATCGCAAATCTTTTTCCGGAAAAAGGACTCGAGCACTTTCTCGAAGCGGCGGCGGAGATACAGAACAACTTTCCGCGTACGCTGTTTTTCGTCATCGGTGAGGGGCCGCAGCGTGCTCACCTTACCGCGCTCCGTCATCATTTGGGATTGGATAGTGTATTCTTTTTCCCCGGATCAGTAGAAAACGCGGCACGCCTGCTCAAAGGCTTCGACATATTTGTGCTTCCCTCTACAAAAGAGGGGCTGCCCTATGTGATGCTCGAGGCGGTCGCGAGCGGAGTACCGATTGTCGCTACCACGGTCGGAGGTATCCCTGAAATCGCCGTGACAAGCGGGAGAGTGGTGAGTATCCCGCCCGGTGAGAGCCAACGCCTTCATGAGGCGGTCGCGTCTCTCCTTGCCGCTCCTCTCACCCCCTCGTTCACCCCCAAATCACTTCCGGAAGAGTTTACCCTACCACACATGGTAGCGAAAACAGAGGCACTCTACTATGCCGGATAATGCCCGCCGCCATATCCCATCGTTGCCCGCCTCCCCGCGCATCCTCGTACTTGTCCCTACTTATAATGAAGCGGAAAACATCCGCCGGCTTGTGGAGTTGATACGCCGTATCCCTACTCCGCTCGATATTCTTGTTGTTGATGATCACTCTCCCGATGGAACAGCCCGCACGGTAGAAGAGATCCGAAAAAGCGATTCGTTGTTATTTCTCCTTACCCGCGCCGAGCGCGGTTATGCGGGCGCGTTGAAGGCTGGATTTAACTGGGCGCTTGCCCGCAGCTATTACGATGTGGTGATTACGATGGATGCGGATGGTTCCCACGATCCGGCAGCGATCACCCACATAGTCGAAGCGCTTAAGAAAAATGACGTAAGTATCGGCTCCCGCTATCACGCAGGCGGTGCAATTAAAAACTGGGCATGGTGGCGACGATGGCTGAGCCGCAGCGGGAACTTCTACGCGCGCACCCTGCTCAAACTGCCTATTGCGGACCTCACCACCGGCTATGTGGGATATCGAACTCGCGTACTGCAAACGATACAGTTTGAGCATATCCACTCCGAGGGATATGTATTTCTCATTCAAATGAAGCGCGAGGCGTATCAGGCGCAATTTCGCATTCAGGAGGTTCCTATTGTGTTTACCGAACGGCGGGAAGGCGCATCCAAACTCTCGGGAGCGATTATCGTAGAGGCAATCAAGCTCCCCTTTGAACGGTATCGAACGCGAGACCGATGGATGCTTGGGATTATTTCCTTGATTGCGCTTTTTATGCGCGGATATGGGCTTAGCGCTGCGGATATAATTACCGATGAAGCGCTCTACGGCTTCCGCGCAATAGGATACCTTGATTTTATGGCATCTCCCCATCAGACGACACCCCTCGAGTGGACCGATCAGCCTCTGTGGTGGACAAAACTTTCATTCCACGACCATCCGCCTCTCTTTCTCGCAGTCGAATACATTGCAATAAAAATACTCGGTGACACCGCATTTGCGCTTCGTCTTCCTTCGCTCATATTTGGTCTTGCGACCATATGGCTCGTATACCGCATCGGCAGCGCTCTTTTTTCACGGCTGCATGGGCTTGTGGCAGCACTTCTCCTTGCCACAGTGAGCGCGCATATATGGATAAGCCGTACCGGCCTGCAGGAATCACTTCTCGTTTTCCTCATTGCCACAAGCGTCTATTGCTTCGTACGCGCATCCCGCTCATACCGGTACTATCTCCTTACGGGAATCGTGTGGGGACTTGCCCTGCTTACGAAATACACTGCAATAGTACTTGTGCCTGTTTTTGCGGGTGTAGTGCTCCTTTTCCGCAGAGAGGTACTGCGCCGGTGGTATCCGTACGGAGCACTCTTTATCACGGGCCTTATCCTTACTCCGATAATTGCCTATAACATATTCCTGTACCGTACCTTCGGCCATTTCGATCTCCAGCTCTCATTTCTGCTCTCTCAAGAGCCCTCACACTGGGAATCGCTGCCGGGCAAGGAGCAGATTGGCACATTTGCCACACGTGTGCATACTATGGTGCCGCACTATCTTGGGATGTACTCCGTTCTCTTTTTAGGGACGGCTTTTGCCGGTATGCTCACGCTCGTTGTGCATGCCATCAAATCACGCCCGCATCACCTCCGGGAAAGCCAGGTACTGGTGCTCCTTATCATCGTGATGCATCTTGCCCTGCCGCTGGCGGTAGGCAATGCCGGCCGGTTTCTCGCTATGTCCTCTCCATGGCTCTCCCTTGCGATTGCATATGGAGCGGTATTCTCTCTGCATCGCGCAGGCCGCTACGGTATTGCGCTCACCACGTTCGTGGTGGTATTCGAGCTGTTCTTTTCTTATACCTCCCTTTTTGCCCGGGAAGCGCCCGGATCCCCGCCTTATCTTTCTGCAAAGGCAATCACGGATGCGAGCACCCGCTCCGGATACCATACACTTGATGGCTATCTCTCCCGGGAGCTTTCCCGTACATACCCAGCGCTTACATTTCCCGCGCGGTACCCGTTTCTTGAAGAAATAAAGGCATCAGCTGTTCGCCGCGCACGGGAAAAAACATATGCCCCGCGGCCGCTTCTTATTGTCTACGATGCGAACGTACATGACCTCGCGGCCCTGTGGGTATTCGTCCGCAGAAGCGTATACCAGGGCTGGCCTATTATTACGGCCGACGCATACCGCTCAACTGAAGCACATGAAGGAGCGGATTACTTTTGGAAAGCGGGAATCAAAGAAGTGCTCTTCGTCCGCCCGGGCAATCTCCCGGTGTTGCGGCCTGCAACTGAACGCGTAAGTACGGGAAAGGATCTTGAGACGATATTTGGAGCGAGAGGAAAATTGTTCGCAATAAGAAATGAGAGTGGAGAAACAGTATTTCGCGCTTATTTGCTTACTGCACCAAAACCCTGATTGCTATCGAAGCCCCTGGCTTGATCCGCTTTTCGATGGCAGACCCTTTAATTGTTCAATAAAGAGCGCTCCCTCTTCGGCATACGAAGAGTCAAGTTCAATTGCCCGTTCGGTCGCGTGGACTGCTTTTTCTTTCTCGCCCAATTCTTTGTAGACGGCGGCAAGCTGAGCATAGTCGGCGGCATTGGGATCGTTGCGGACGATCTTTTCGTATATCTGAGCCATTTTTCTGAAATCACGCCTCGCGCTCCACACACGTACCACTCTGCGCAGATGCCTGTTGGACTCGAGGTCAAGCCCCAGCTCCGCGGCTTTACGGAATTCAGCTTCCCCTTCTTCTATATGCCCGGCCACCACAAGCCCTGCGCCATAATTCCAGTGCGCCTCCATCACATGGGGCGCGAGCTCCACTCCCTTGCCAAACGCTACGAGCCCCCCTTCAATATCTCCGTTCGCAAGCCGCGCCTGCCCGAGTGAATAGTAAAACGGAGCGCGTGTCGGAGAAAGTTTTACTGCTTTTCTGAATACCTCTTCAAGTTTCACCGCAAGCGTAGGGTCAAGCGTGTCTCCGGCATTATACAAATTCATCAGATATACATATCCCAGCGCTTCGAGTGGCTGATCGGTGATATTACGCTCGAGTTCTTTCTCGGCATGCCGCAGGAGATCAAGACGTGTTTCTACCGGCACGCGCTGGTCGCGCATAACCCCTACCACGAGATCACTGTATTTTTGAGTGGCCTCAAAGCGCATATACGTCCCTTGATCAATACCGCTGCGGTATAATCGTACCGCCTCATTTAAATCACCGTTGCGCTGCACCAGTATTGCCTCTGCTACCGCGTGATTTGCGTTTGCGGGTTTTATGTTGAATATATATGCCGCGGCGGCAAGAGCGATGAGAACGGGAAATACCAACGCCGGCGAAAGACGTTTTGCAAAACCAACCGGCATCCCGGAGGGTCTCGCCGTTTCGTAATACCACCACGCACACCACGCGAGCACCGCATAAAACGCGATATAGGTAGCAATCGTATCGAACACAAAAAGATTTTGGAATACGTATCCCGCGACGCCTCCCGCAAGCACCGACACAAGAAGTCGCTCTCCGGGATGTGCGCGGAATACCCGGTACAGCATATAGCCCAGCACCACAAAGATCGCTCCATACGCCACGAGCCCCATCACACCACTTGTTACCCCAAGCTCAAAGACAATATTATGTGCGCGGTCAAACCACACCTGCGACCCCTCATCGCGGTAGATGACGGTGGGGAAGTATTTATTAAACGGAACTCCGTAATTCTCATAGCCCCATCCGAGAAAAAATCGCTCTTTCCACCCTTTCCATGATGCCTCCCATGCAGCAAGACGCGATTGCGTGGTGACATCCTGCCGTGAAATTTCAAAGAGCCGTCGCAATGTACCGCTCTCGCGAATCCAATTTGTTTCAGTATTAAGGGATATGTATACCCCTGCGAGCACGGTAAGTACAAACGCTTGTGCGATAAGTATGCGTCCTTTCCATGACGCCGCAGTTACCGCCCAAATGATGCCCGCAAGAAACGCCCCTCCCAGTAATCCGAGCAGTGCGCCACGAGTCTGTGTCTGGTAGAGCATCACGGTATTAAATGCAGTCACCCCCAAGAGGAAAAGACGCCATGCAGTGTGTGATTCCTTAAGCAGAAGAATGACTCCAATGAGGATCTGGAGCAGTACATACCCTCCGTAGAAGCTCGCGTTACCGATAGTGGAAGCGATCCGTCCGGAACCCAGTACATTAAAGTTACCGAAGAAAACCGTCTTCCAGTTAAGTAGCTGGGCAATGCCGTAATATCCCACGAGTACGCTTATACCGAGTGAGACAAGAAAAAGCTTTCGCCAGTCCTTCCATTCTTTTATTCCCCACGTGAGGAGACAGAAAAAGGCAAGTACATGTAAAATGGTAAGAATACCCTCTCCCCGTTCGGCATTGGACCAAAAACTTCTCGCCGGATTCACACCAACAATACTGGTGAGCACGAGTATCCCTACAAAGACAAAGAGCGCCCAGTGCAACGGTGTTATCACTGGTCGATAGCGTGGGAACGAGAGCACAAGCAAAAGGTACACGAAAAGCGATATCTCAACGAGTAGCCGAAAGAGCACTATTTTTGTCGTAATAAAAGGAAAGAAAAAATAGGACGATACAAGTAGTGGAATCACAAAAATAAGCGCAATGAAAAGAACGAGCGTTCCGTGAAGGAATCGCTCATACTCGTTCACAACGAGCGGAGTCTTCCTCGCATGCTCCTTTTTCTTTTGGGATGCGGTACTCATGATGATCGAGCGCCCTTGATGCGGTCAATTTCAGCCTGCACCCCGGTATTGCCCGGGCTTACCTTCAGAGCCTCTTCGTACCAACGAAGCGCCTCGTCGGTTCTACCCTCCTCATGATAGTACGCCGCAAGTACCGTCATCATATCAAGCGCTTTCGGATCAAGCCTGATTGCACGCAGAAGCACTTCTTCTGCCTTTTCTTTATTTCTTATTGTATAGCGGTAGAGTTCGTGCAGGCTCCGGTGAAACGCGAGTTCAAGCGGTTGTACCTTATTGGTGCTGAGGTAAAATGTTTCCTCGTTTTCAATGGCTTTGAGAAAGTTTTCTTCCGCCTTCTCTGGCTCGTTGAGAAAGTTGGCGTAGAGATCTCCCAGACTGCCGAATGAGAGAGAGTTCTTGGGCCGGATTACACTCCCGTATTCCCACAGATCGCGCGCATCTTCATACTGGCATGTCGTTTTTTTCAACGAGGCTACCCGCATCCATTCGTTAAAGAGATCGGAGTTTTGCTGAAGCGTTTTTGTCGCCTCTTCATACCGCCGTCTCATATCAGCGAATGTCTCCTGTGGAATTACATCGTCTTTATCGCATTTATTTTCAAGAAGCGGACGATAGAGCGCTTCTGTCGCAACCTCCGCAGGAGTGGGTTCTTTCTTTTGTATCAGAACAAAAAAGCCGGCAACAAGCGCACCGATGAGAAGGAAGATCACCGCCTGCCATACCCATCCTTTTTCCCGGAGAACCGTCAATAATCCCTGCATAAAGGCGAGTATACACGAAAAAAATGAGCGCTACAACCCCCTTGATGGCGAATGATCGTCGCCATAAATCCCAATGTCAAAATCTAAATTTCAAGTAAAGTTCCCGCCTTCGCCAGTCCTTCGCCAAAGGCTCCAGAGCTGCACAGCAAGGCTTCTACCTGCGCCGACCCGCCTACGCATAAGTGGGCGATCAACAAAAGCCCCCATCTAACGATGGGGGCTTCGGTTTTCTCGCGCCAAGGCGCACAAGGATCGCCCGGAGCGAAGGTCAGGTTAGTTGAGACCCTGTGACGTTGACGAGTTCTGGTTGAGTCCGGGTACGCGGTAACCGTTTGTCCACTGCGCAGTCTGTGTTGCGGTGGTGGAGCTGTTGCCGTAGACAAGGTCAGACCAGACAAAGTCGTTGTCACGCTTATCATCCCTGCTTCCAATACCAGCGGTGGTTCCGCCTACTGCACGGTCAGCCGGGAGCGGGTATGCGCCGTTCGGGAAGGCATTGTCGCCAAGGAGCTCAATGTCAACCTGTGACTGCGGCCGTCCTGACGGATCAAGCTCATGACCATTCTTGAACGTGCCGCGCAGCTCATAGATCTTTGAGTCGCCTGCGCCGACAAGCCGATATTCTCCGCCGTTCGCTACTCCGTCAGTACCGCTGTCAAAGAGCGAGCTCGATGCGGCAAGGCCATAGATGCCGCCGCGGCCGCCGCTCTCTGCTACGTAAGTCCGGTCAATCGCGCGGACTGCGTTGTTGAAGAGGGCAGTCTCGCTTCCACCCGGATTCTCGAAGAGGGTAAAGTCAGCTACCGTGGCAGACGTCGTGGTGATCGCGAAGCTGAAGCGGTAGAGACCGACGTCTCCCTTCGGATCAGCAGTAACCGTAAACCGGAAGAGTGACTTTGTGCCTGATGCAGGTACTCCACCTGATACAGGGCTCGGCATCGAAACAGTCGGATAGGTCTTGTAGAGCGTGAATTCAGCAACAGGGTTATCACCGGCGGTACCGGATACGCTGCCTGCGGCAAGATTACCGGAGCTTATGCCTTTCACCGAGTAGCTATCTTGGAGCACACGGAAGTCAAGGCCTGTTCCTGATTTTCCTGCCTCACCCGTACCGACATCATTGAAGTCCGCCTTCACCGTAAGCCGCTTGCCTGTTGCGCCGGCGGGAATTCTCACACCTGCCATAGTGAACGTCAGCTGCGAGGATGTCGGAGTTTTCGAGTCAATAAGCGTTGATCCATCGTAGAGGTACAGCTTCGATACCTGCTTCCTGAAGTTGCCGCCTGCACCCGGGTTGATCACCGTGGTGGTTACCGAGAGTGAGGTAAGATCAACATCCTCGTCTGTTGCGGTAAAGAGAAGCTCGCCGACCACTACTGCGGGTTGGGCTGCCCGAACCAGCTTAGAACTGGGCTGGGTACCGGCAGTTGCGACCGTCATGGTTCCTCCGCTCTTCACGGTCTGTACGTTTGCAAGTGATGCCGCCGTTCCCGGATTGACTACTGTTGCGGTATTTGCCGTATCTACGCCGACTGCGGAGACGCCGGATGCATCGAGGCGCCATTGATGCGTCGAATCAGCAGTTGCCCCTGACTTTATGTGACCGCGAATCCTGAGAGTCAACGAGGTACCTTTTGTCACCTTCACGGGAGTGGAGAAGGTAAACGTTGTAGAAGCTGCGCTTGTGCCTGCAGGGGGCTGCTTGATGGGATCAAGCGCAGTGGTGTCGCCGAAGAGCTGAAGGTTCTGGAGATCGCCTGTATCTGCCGATGCCGCGACGTCATCACGGATAACAAGCTGGGTAATCTTCACGTCCTCTCCTGAATCGGTTGCGTTGAAGACAAAACTGCCAAGATCGTGGGTCGCACCGCGAACAACGTTACGTGTTGCAGGAGATGCGCCTGCAGAAACTTCCAGCCGTCCTGCTTTTATCGTCATCGTATCGAGCGTAAGATCGGCGTCAGGTCCTTTGTCACCGTCAGCAAGTGTGTCACCTGTTACTTCTCCTTTGCCAATCACATTGTCGGTATCGGTAATACCCACCACGATTGTGTCATTCGCCTCAAAGTCAGAGGAGATATTGCCCTTAATCATGTAGGTATTCGTACCGACGGGGAAGGTAACGGAATCAGTTGAGGTTGCGCGGCCGCCCGAACTTCCCAGTTTATTGGTGATATTTATCGGACCTGCAACCGACTTCCCGTCCTTATCGTAGAGCGTTACGTTCGAAACCTGGCTTGCGCTCTCACCTCCGTCGGTTACGGTCGCAATAAAGACCATCTGGGTCACAATGATCGGCTCGCCTTCAACCGTTACGGTAAAGCGTCCAAGTTCCGCCTGGGTTGCACCCTCTGCCACATTAAGCACCGGCGAGGTTGCCTTCACAAAGGTGATGATGCCGTTATCAATGGTAGTGGTGTCAGAGGGGTCAAAGAACGGAGCGGACGAGTTCGTGTATGTCGGCACGATCACGTATCCGAAGAGATCACCCTTTGCGCCTACGTCTGTCTTGTCGCGGATCACATAGTCAACGGTACGCCCTGATCCGCTCTTGATTGTGCCGCGAATTGCGAATTCAGTGGTGTTGCCTTTCGTGAGCTTGATGGGCGGAGACAATACAAAACTTGCATATTTGTCTTTCTGCGCTACCTTGCCCACGCTCGCGACCACGGCTCCATCCTGTAAGAGTTCGAGATCGGCTACGTCGCCGTCTCCCGCAGAACCGTTCTGATTAAAGCGAATGTAGCTAATGGAGACATCCTCCACTGAACCTGCGGTGAGCTTAATCGCCGTAAAGACATAGTTGCTTACTCCCACACGCTGGGTGGAGGCAGAGGGCACGAGACCGCCGTTTGCGGTGGTCACCGAACCAACCGCGAGTGTGGAGTTAATGGTCTGTGTATTACCAGTAATCGGGAATGATCCTGATACCGTGCTTGCCGAATCAACTGTTACCGTATCAACACCGAGCGATCCCACCTGTCCCGCGTTCGCATCATTGTCTGAAGGCATCACACCTGCAACAAAGACACCCATGGAAGTGCCGTTCTTCACAATAAAATTTGTAGTGAACTTCGCCTTGTGGTCGGAACCGAGTGTCTTCTCGCTGCCGATAAGCACGCCGGTGGCAGCGTCAACAAGCACAATGCCGGAGAATGCGTCATCATCAGAGAGACCGCCGCGCACCACGGTAATCCCCGTTACTTGTACGTCACCGCCTGTCGCGGAGAGGTTAACTTTCGTGAAGTTTGCCTGTGCACTTTCAGGGGCAATACCGGAAGCAGGAGTATCAGATGCGAGACTCACCTGGAGCGAGCCTCCTGTTTTTGGTGAGGGAGTGGTGCCGGGCGCAGGAGTGCCTCCGGGGCACGTGGTGGTATCAGCCGCATTCGTGTAGAGCGCGCCTTCTTTGGTGCTAATGGTAAACACCGAGGCAAAACTCCATCCGCAGGCCTTGAATGCCGCGGCGCTCATGTTGACCCATGATTTGGTTTTGCCATCGTCGCTGATCCAATAGACTTTCGCGCCCGATTGAACCGGCGAGTCTCCTACCCAGGTAAGCTGGGAGACAGTGTGTCCATCAATGGTCTCCTGGTTCACACTTACCACACCGTTCCCGGGCTGTGCCCATCTTCGGGCAAGATGTCCGTACGCCTTGATATGGGCGATGGACGGCATCCAGCGTTTATAGAGCGCACTGCCTACGTGTTTGACCACGTACACTTTCGTGCCTCCCTGTGCGCGGATGAGATCTCCATCTTTGTGAGGAGTCATCGCCGCAAACGCCGGAAGAATCGAAGCGATTCCCGAGACCCACACCATCGTGGTGACAGCAAGGGTAACGGAAAACGCCTTCTGTAAACGCCTTCGCGTTTTTTCCTTAATGAAAGAGGTTTGCATATCTAATGAGTTTTTAGTATGGATCTGCTCTCCACTCTGCGACCTGTTCAGACTGGGAGCATATCCGGTTTGATAACAATGGTAATTTCTGTGTGGAGTCAAATCTTGCGCCCTCCGTATATGCGTATGCATATACTCCGGGACGATCGACCCGACTGCCTCCAACAATTCTTGTAATCGCAAGTTATGTTGCACTGTCCTGTAGTGTTAGCTTTGTATTCAGTTTTCAAAGATCTCTCCAAACTGTTATCCGCAATCGCATCCGTCTCTTGCGCACAACAAACCAGCACGAGCTGGCTGCCTTTATATCTGCACTGCTATCACGCTCTTCATCTAATATATAACCGGTCCGGAGAATCACATGTCAACCCTCGTTTCTATTACAAAATTTGTATCGAGGGTTTTCTCGTGATTCTCATCATCTAGTATACAGGAACTTCGGCCACACAGGAAATACTATCATTGTGGATAACTTCTCTTCTTAATCGGAATCGAAAAATAAATGTTACAGGTGCGTTAAAGAAGGGTTACAAGAGCCACCACGGAACAACTTTAAGGGAAATAACAAAAACCGCACTAATGAGCACGGCTGCGGTGACAGTGTGGGTAAGCATTTCACGCAACGGTGTGCGTGAACCGGGTAAACGCTGTGACAATATATAACAAAGATACAGTAATACCGTAGCCACCGTAGCCTGGCCAAGATACGTGAGCGGAGAAAGATGAACAACCCATTGGACTTGGGCGAGTATAAGGCCGGTAAGAGCCGCGATTGTACAATAAACCCGGAGATTGCCCTTATTCGCTTCCGAAAAGAGAGCAAGTGCAATCATCATGAAGAGAAAGGTGATTGAATAGGCAAAAATCAACGTAGTCCAAAGGTTAAGTCTCTCAACATACTGAAATCCATACAGTACTGCGATCCAAAGAAAATAGGTGCCAAACAGCATTCCGGCAAGCGATCGGGAAAGGGGAGAGAGTGATCCCGGCTTTTCCACCGAGAGAAACAGGCGCCGCGCGTCTGTGGCATAGAATTTATACAGAAACCATCCGTAGATAATGATTGCACCTACCGCATAGAGAAAATAGGACGCAATGAAGAGCTGGGAAAAAAGCAATGCCCCTGTTGCATAGAGCAAAAGAAGCAGGAGAGTGCCCGCCGAAGCAAAAAGCCACCACCACCCCACGAGAGCGGCGCAATTGACGAGAATAAAACTTATCACGAGCGCTTCCGGATTCGCGAGCGCAAAGAGCCACGCGCCTGTATATAACACCACCGGAACCCCCCACGCCATACGGGTTAAGCCCCCTGAAGAAGCTTCCTTGCTCACTTCAGAATGGGCACATCAACATGTTCTATTTTAGTAAATTACGGTTTTTATTGAGAGTTGCTCGTAACGTATCGCATGCATTCGTCAGGTGCGGGCGGTATGGCGTACACGAGAGGATTCCTTTGGTTTTCTCTGCTTCATTTCCGGGAGAAGTACGATCTCCTCGTTTTTTACCGATACCTGTACCGCGCTCGCCTCTTTCAGAGATCCCTCGATGAGCATAAGGGCAAGCGGATCGAGAATTTTCTGCTGGATCACCCGCTTGAGGGGACGCGCACCGTAGGTGGGGTGGTAGCCTATTTTCGCAAGGTGCGCTTTGGCAGACGTATCAACCCGAATGGAAATTTTCTTCTCCGCAAGACGCCGGGCTGTGCGGGCAAGTTCGAGCTCCACAATTTTCGCCAGATCCTCCTGACTCAACGAGTTAAAGATGATGATTTCGTCGAGACGATTGAGAAACTCCGGCTTGAAATGCTGCCGCAGTTCACTGCGGATGCGGTCGCGCACCTCCTCTTCCTTTTCCGCACGGCTTGGGGCATCGGAGGCAAACCCAAGCTTTGCGATCTCCTGGATGAGATGGCTTCCGATATTTGAGGTAAGAATGATAATCGTATTCTTGAAATTCACCACCCGCCCCTTGGAATCGGTGAGTCTGCCATCATCAAGAATCTGCAAAAGAATGTTAAACGCCTCCGGATGGGCCTTCTCCACCTCGTCAAACAGGACAAGACTGTAGGGCCGGCGCCGCACTGCCTCGGTAAGCTGGCCTCCCTCTTCGTATCCCACATAGCCTGGAGGAGAACCGATAAGGCGCGCTACCGCATGGCGTTCCATGTATTCAGACATATCAATGCGCACCATGGCCTTCTCATCATTAAACATGAATTCGGCAAGCGCCCGCGCTAACTCTGTTTTCCCCACGCCGGTTGCCCCGAGGAAAAGAAATGAACCGATGGGCTTGTGCTCTTCTCCGATCCCCGCGCG
Organism: uncultured Candidatus Saccharibacteria bacterium; assembly: GCA_964454705.1. Classification (GTDB taxonomy): domain Bacteria; phylum Patescibacteriota; class Minisyncoccia; order CAYVXU01; family CAYVXU01; genus CAYVXU01. The sequence continues at coordinate 54,534 of CAYVXU010000002.1, forward strand.
GTTCCTGCGGATTGCAGCGGATACGGCGTGGACCGCTTCGCGCTGGCCAATTACCCGTCGCTCGAGCATTTCCTCCATTCTGCTTAGTTTCACCACTTCAGCTTCAAGCATTCTCGATACCGGAATGCCCGTCCAGCGCGATACGACCTCGGCAATATCCTCTTCCGTTACCTCTTCTTTAAGAATTCTCCGCTTTCGCTGAGTATTAATAAGCTTCTTCTCGTCAGCAAGGATCGATTTTTCAAGCTGGGGAAGGAAGCCGTATCGTATCTCTGCGACACGGGAAAGATCAGCCCGGCGTTCGGCAATTTCAGCCTCCTGCCGCAATTGGTCGGTACGCTTCTTCGTCTCACGAATTCTTCCGATAATTTCCTTTTCCTTCCTCCATTGCAGCTCGAGACCGCGGCTTCGTTCGTGCAGATCAGCAAGCTCTTTTTCGATTTTCTTTCTGCGCTCCACCGATGCCTCGTCCTTTTCCTTCTTAAGGGCTTCGTTCTCAATTTCAAGCCGCATTGCTTCACGCTTTAATTGGTCAAGCTCCTGCGGCAGGCTGTCGATTTCCATGCGCAAACTTGAGGCCGCCTCATCAATAAGATCGACCGCCTTGTCGGGTAGAAACCGGTCACTTATGTAGCGCTGGGAGAGGGTAGCGGCCGCAATAATCGCCGCATCAGTAATGCGTACCCCGTGATGAATTTCATACTTCTCCTTAAGCCCCCGGAGAATGGAAATAGTGTCTTCCACTGTCGGCTCCTGGATGTAGACTTTCTGAAATCGTCTCTCCAGTGCGGCATCTTTTTCCACATACATCTGGTACTCCTTCAGGGTGGTAGCGCCGATAGCGTGAAGCTCCCCGCGGGCAAGCGCGGGCTTGAGCATCTGTGAAGCATCCATAGCTCCCTCCGCGGCCCCTGCTCCCACCAGGGTATGCATCTCGTCAATAAAAAGCACGATCTTGCCCTGCTGGCGGTTGATCTCCTTGAGCACCGCTTTGAGCCGCTCTTCAAATTCGCCGCGATACTTTGTTCCTGCAATGAGCGCTCCGAGATCAAGGGCAATAATATCCTTTTCCCGCAGCGTCTCGGGTACATCTCCGCTCACAATTCGCTGAGCAAGCCCCTCGACAATAGCGGTTTTCCCTACCCCCGGCTCTCCGATCAGCACAGGGTTATTTTTGGTGCGCCGCGACAATACCTGCATAATGCGCCGTATCTCTTCATCCCGTCCGATTACCGGATCAAGCTTCTCTTCGCGGGCAAGCCGCGTTAAGTTCCTGCCGTAGCGCTCGAGGGCGTGATATTTTGATTCGGGTGTTTGATCCTCCACGCGCTCTCCGCCGCGCAGGTCAGCCAGCGCACGCAGTGCACGATCATAGTCCATACCCTCCTCATGGAGAATTTCCTGTGCCTTTGTGCGCACCTGCAGAATTGCAAGAAAGAGGTGCTCGGTAGAGATATAATCATCCTTGAGCTGTGAAGCCTCTTTGTTCGCCACATCGATTACCCGCCCCAAATCCTGAGTAAGATACACCTGAGAAAGGCCGAAAGGCCCCATAATCTGAAGACGGGGCAGCTTGTTCATCTCATCTTCCACCCGCTTCACCAGGCGATCAATATCGGTCTCCATTTTCTTAAGCATTCCCACCACCACCCCTTCCTCTTGCTGGAGGAGCGCAGTGAGAAGATGGAGCACGTCAATCTGCTGCTGGTTTTTCTCGGCAGCGATGTTATAGGCTTTTTGAAACGCCTCCTGTGACTTGTGGGTAAAATTATTGAATTGCATGCCCGGGAGCAGAATCTCTTTATTATATATGCCTCTCTGGGTAGCGGGTGTAAATGCATCCGCGTTCAGTAAGAGATTCCTCTGCCAGGCATGCGCTTCTGGTTAGCAGTCTCGTGATGAGAGTGCTAATTTAAGCTATCACGGCACGATAGGGGAGTCAATATCCAGTTTTTCAAAATGCAAAAATCAAATCTCAAAAACCAAAATGAAAATGGAAAATGCAAAGAGAACCAGAGAAACTACTGTGGCTTAACTTTTTCGTTTTTTGATCTTTCATTTTGACTTTTGCATTTTGAATTTTGATTTATTATGCCGGTCGTTCTCCGAGTGCTACCGTAATCGAGATGCGTTTTCCCCCCCGCAGCACACGAAGTGTCACCTTCTCCCCTGCCCGATGATTTCCAAGGAGACGCGCAAGCGAGTGATCAAGATCTATCTTCTTCCCGTTTATCTCTAAAATAATATCACCCTCTTTAATGCCTGCCCGCTCCGCCGGACTTCCCGGCACAATTGCAGGCTCATTTTCTCCGCTTAGCACTAGCGCTCCGTCGTCCACCGAAAGTTTTCGCTCCTCTTTAATTTCAGGGGTAATAAGCACATACCTTACTCCGAGGAAGGGATAGGTAATTTTGCCCCGAGTCTTCACCTCCTCAATATCTTTCTTCACGTTGTTCACTGGGATAGCGAAACCGATATTCTCCGCCCCCTGCGCCATCGCAGTATTTACCCCAATTACCTCACCCTTAAGGTTAAGGAGCGGCCCGCCGGAGTTTCCTGGATTAATCGCCGCATCTGTCTGGATTACTCCTTCAAGCACCTCCGAAAATCCGCCGCCGCCTGCAGTCACCGAACGGAGCAAACCTGAAATTACTCCCACGCTTACCGTATTTTGAAACTCACCGAGCGCATATCCAATCGCAATGGCCTTTTGTCCTGTTTTAATGTTATCCGAATCACCCAGCCTCACGGTAGGCAAATTTTTCGCCTCGATTTTCAGGATTGCAAGATCCTGTACCGGATCGCGCGCCAACACCTTTGCGGGAAACTTTTTCCCTTCGCTTGTTAAGACTGTATAATCGGCATCCTGCTCGTTTACCACGTGCTTATTCGTGACAATAAGCCCATCGGAGGAAATGATAAATCCGCTCCCTCCGCCGATCCTCTGCTCCTGCGTGCCGCGCTGCCGGAATTGAGGAATTTGAAACTGGAAGGGCGAAATTCCTCCAAACGGATCAAAGAAGAATCGTTCAAACACGGGCAGGTCCTTGGTGATAATAATGCTTACCACGGCCGCAGTTGTGCGCTCGACAACCTGCACAATTTGCTGTTCTTCGCTGAATACCGCCGGAGCGGGTGTGCTATCATTTTGCGCACGGATATTGGCTGTGCCCAAGAAATCGTTTGGTGAAAATATAAGAGCAATAGTGAGGAGAGAACCGAGAATACTTCCTATAAGTGCGCTTGTGAGCACAAGGATAACTACATTTTTTATAAATGGTCTACGCAATACTTCTTTTGTCATAGTTATTGAGACTGACGTGTTGTAATGAATAGCAAACCCGGGTGTTCGTACCAATTATGACCAGTTGCCAATTACGAAGGTTACATGAACGTCGTTGGCTTCGCGAGATGTGCAATTACGGACGTGATTCTGGTGGAAAAAGAAACTCCCAGAATGGCGAAGTATGCGATGCTTGTGCGGCCGCTCTTGGCCGGAAGGAAGCACGTACACGGCTATTCTTTTTCCTCGCAACCGGCATGCATTGCTGGAGCATAATAAGAAACCGCTGTGCACTCAAGGTGTACACCTGTCTCCTTTTTACCCTCCTCATCTCGACAATTCTGACTCTTCGCAGCCGTGCGAGATGGTGCGAGAGCGTGGGCTGGCTTACGCCGGTTTTATGGCGCAGCACTTCGTAAGGAAGGGATTTATGAGCAAGCAGCATCTGTACAATACGGATGCGGTGAATATTGCCAAGCGCCTCAAAAAACTCTGTAAGTTCGTGCAGGGGAGCTTTCATGTATACATTTAAATGTTTCGATGTTTAAGCAGAAAATTATTTTTCTCGCTGCAGATACATCGAATAATTTCAAACTAACGGCTTTGTTATTTTACCGATACTCTCCCTGTGTTGTCCATCCATGCTGCGATCGTCGCTGCCACGGAGAGGTCTTTCTCGAGCATGCTCGTACCATGCCCTAGTCCATTATACCACTTTATTTCCTTTGATGCCTTCCCCATATCCGCAAGAGTGCGTACGGATTCAGCAGAATACGCATCCTCCTCGCTTACGACCATAAGCACTCTCTGATGGGCTTCCAAATTTTTTATCGCGCTCTCTGTTTGGATGCCGTGGTAGACAAGACCGGGCGACAGAAGCACTACCCCCGACACATCACGGTGATACGCTGCGTACCCAAGCGCTAAGTTTGCTCCAATGCTTGCTCCTCCCACGATAAGAGCATCATCGCTGATCCCTTTTGCGTGTAAGTACGAGACTGCGGCTTCAACATCAAGACGGCTTGCCTGATGTTCTTCATCTGCATAGAACTGTTTAAAACTGATTGTTCGCTCCCCTTGTTTAACGCTCTCTCCGTGTCCGCGCAGATCAATGGCGAGTACCTGATACCCGCGACTTTGCAGGAGGGTGGCAAGCGGATTCCAACTCTTTCGGTCAGCTGGCATCATATGTAAAAGCAGCACTCCTTTTCCATTCGCAGTATGAGGCCGGTAAAGGTCCCCTGCAATAAACACCGAGTCCTCTGTAGAAAAAACTACTTTCTCCACATCAAATGAGTAAACAAATATGCGCTCGTGTGAGCGAGGAGTTTTATTTTTATCTTAGTGTAGATGAAACCATGCGGTACTGCAAGAAAAACCAGCCCTGTTACCGCGTGCGACGCCAGCAAAGATAGCAAAGAGGAATATGTTGCTCTTGCGAAATCTCATAAAAAATTATTCCGTGATTCACCATCCGGCATTGAAAGCATCGGATACCCCCAGCTGACGTACTCTGGGGCAAGTAAAGAGACGGTGAACATACGCGGCAATGTTCATGCCGGCTGAAGGAGCTTTCGAATCGATGATTGCGGTTTCGACTCATATACATTCATCACGTACAGTGAAAAATAAAAAACAAGTGGTCTTTCGACACTCGTTTTACTGTGAATCACTGTCCATTGTAATTGACAAGCGGGTGTCGTCAAGCATGCCCTACTTATCCACAGTCTTCATATTACACATGTGGTATAATGTTTCTAAAGTAGCCCGCATGGAAAATAGTCAGACTCGTCTCATCCTTATCATCTCCGGAATTATAGTGGTGCTCGCCATTGTAGCAATCGCTGTATTTTTTTTGAATCAGCAATCTGCGACACAACTCGTACCTTCTCCTGTTCCCTCCCCTTTAGAAAGTCCGCTGGTGACCACTCTTCCCTCCCCCACCCCGGCAGGAGTAGAGGCAATACAAAAGGCTCCTGACGCGAATCCGTTCGATGCAGAAACTAATCCGTACAAAGGTGGCTACAAAAACCCATTTGAATAAACAAACAGGCTGGATTGCGGTGCTTGGCACAGCACTTTTGTTAAGCGGCTTTATTGTTATTGCGGCACGAGCAGGAGAAATCGCCATCAATTTCCCTGTCGCCGAACTCGGCAATTGCAAGAACAAAGCAGATTGCAAAAAATATTGTGATGTGCCTGCTAACCAAAGAGTGTGTATTGATTTTGCCGAAAAGCAAGGGTTGATTACTAAAAAAGAGGCAAAGGTAGCCCGCCATGTTACGGAAAAAGCAGGGCCGGGTGGGTGCCGCACCAAAGAGGCATGTGAGGCATATTGCGATGATCCTGCCAATATCCGCGTGTGTGTGGCGTTTGCAAAAGAGCATGATTTGATGGCGTCCCATGAGGTAGAAGAGGCAGAGAAAGTTGCGAAGGTACTCGAAGAGGGAGGAAAAACTCCTGGCAGCTGCAGGGGAAAACAAGCGTGTGAAGCGTACTGTGAAGACGATTCTCATTTTGACGAGTGTATCAGCTTTGCAGAAAAAGCAGGGTTTATCAGCAAAGAAGAGGTGAAAATCGCGCGGAAGATCGGAAGCGCCAAAGGACCCGGCGGATGCCGTGGGAAAAAGCAATGCGAGGCGTATTGTGAAGACCCCGGGCATCTCGAAGAATGTGTCTCGTTTGCAGAACAGCATGGCTTCGTCTCCAAAGAACAGGGTGCGCTTGCTCGTAAACATGGAAGGCTCTCCGGACCGGGAGGATGCAAAAGCGAGGAACAGTGCAAGGCATACTGTGAAAGCCCGGAGGGCATGGAAGAGTGCTTAAAGTTTGCGGTGGAGTCGGGCCAAATCAAACCGGATGAGCTTGAGTATATTAAGAAGATGGGTGCGGATGCTCTGAAACAGGGGGGGCCGGGTGGATGCAAAGGCCGCGAAGCATGCAAAGCGTTCTGTAAAGAGGAGGCCAATCGCGAAACATGCGAGCAGTTTGCGCGAGAACGCGGATTCGCCGGACCGGAAGGAGAGCACGGCGGAGCATTCAGCGGGCCCGGAGGATGCAAATCTCCGGGTGAGTGCCGCAGCTACTGTGAAGATCCGCAGCACCGGGAAGAATGCGGCTCGTTTACGCGCAGTCAGTTCGGGCCACAATCTCCAAGAGGAGGCGAGGACAGACCGGAATTCTATGAAAAACGGACAATTCAAGGGCCGGGTGGATGCAGCAGCCCCGAAGAATGTGAAAACTATTGCAGAACACACGAGGATGAGTGTCGAAGGCCCGGCGGACCTCCCCACGAAGGAGAGAGTGGGACGCCCCCCTCTCGCGGCGAACCCTTCCAAGGAGCGCCGTACCAGCCTCCTTATGAGGGAGAGAAACCGCCTTATCCGCCCCCTCATGCTCCGGAGTGCGGGTCGCCTGAAGAATGTGCAAAAATATACGGAGGAGGGAGTCAGCCGCCTTCCGGCAACACCTCCCCGTTCGACCAGCCCAGAGAAGGAGCTCCTCCGCCCGGGTATGCGCCGCCCGATGTTCATTCTGCACCACCGCCCTACAGCTCTCCTCCTTCATACG
>CAYVXU010000003.1:0-11687 GCA_964454705.1 uncultured Candidatus Saccharibacteria bacterium
CTTTCGCGGTCTCAAGGATCTCCTGCGCGGATGTCCGCCCAATTCCAAAAATGTACGTGAGCGCAATCTCTACGCGTTTGTCATCGGGAATTTGTACACCTGCTACACGAGCCATACCTATATTAAATTCCAAACTCCAAGCACCAAATTCCAAATATTTCGGTCATTTGGTAATTGAGATTTGTTTGGAATTTTGGATTTGGTCATTGGGATTTCCGCTTTAGCGGCTTAGCCTTGGCGTTGTTTATGCTTCGGATTTTCGCAAATCACATATACCCGCCCGTGACGCCGGACTATTTTACACTTCTGGCAGATTTTTTTTACTGATGCCCGTACTTTCATCCCGTTAGAAACGTGATCTACTCTATCTGAGAGTTGGCCTGCTTTTCTAGCGAATCACCATGGAGAAGTCCTTCAGTTGCCGGAACGGCAAATAAAGAAGTGAGGCTTCATGGCCGATTCGTCTGAAAAGCAGGCCAACTCTCCGGCGTTTTTAGAGCCGGCGCACAATCCTCCCTTTTTCTTCATCATACGGCGACATCTCAACTATTACACGGTCACCGGGAAGAATACGGATATGGTTAATCCGCATTTTGCCGGAGAGATGGCCGAGAATCGCGCGGCCCTCGTCGAGTTTTACCCGAAAGGTAGTGGCAGGAAGCGCCTCGATTACTATACCCTCTTTCTGGATTGGATTATCACTCACACCGGGTGTGATAAAGAAAAACACTCACCCCTTTCCGTTTTCTCGCAGGGAGGAACGGATTGCGGCGAGGCAAGCAAACCCGCACTGATAAATTGCATAGGATTGCATTGGTAAATGTAACAAGAAATAGTCAGCTCGTCAACCCGTTAGAGAACCGCCCTGCCGAAGGCACGGCGGCAACCGCTTGGGACGACTTTTCTCTAAAGGGATCGATCCCGTTCTGATAGCCCGCCTGCTTTTCTAGCGAATCACCATGGAGAAGTCCTTCAGTTGCCGGAACGGCAAATAAAGAAGTGAGGCTCCATGGCCGATTCGTCTGAAAAGTGGGGCGGGCTATCACAAGAGCTTATCTTTGAATCTTAACCTCTATTTTCTTTGGATCCGCAGGTACCCGGCGCACCCAGAATGGCCACAGCGACACCTCTGATTTTGCGGGAATCTGTGAGAGCACCTGCTCAGCCTTTCCTTGATCACTTCCCGCCAGCTGATCTTTGAGCAGTCCTTCATCTATCTGATACGCCACCGACGCTTCCACCTGCATAAAGAGTTTAGCGGTACCCTTCGCAAAATCAACTTTGATATCATTGTAGGTAACCACCACACTATTCTCCACCACCTCCTGCCCCTCAATAATCTTTGCCCGCAGCGCGCTCTCCACAAATTCTTTAAGATGCTCCTGATTAAAGAGCAGTGCGCGTCCGCGCACATCTACCGTCACCGCAACCTTCTCTCCGGGGTCGCCTACGTCAGCAGATGTGGATATTTTCTCAAACTCCACTGCCCGCGCTTTCTCAAGGAGGGTAAGACCGAGTGTTGCCTTCGCATCGAGTTTTTTCCCCAGAGAGTCTGTCGCCTCCTGTTTTGCCACAGCCTGCGCTTCATCAAAATCTTTTTGCTCCACTACCCTCACCTTGCCTCGTGCCCCTCCCCGCATGGGCGCAGTGGATTTTCCATAGAATTTGTCGTGCTTCGGCGTCCCGGCAAACCCGGGGATACTGAACTCGCTCGGCCCGATATTATACTCCTCTCCCTCCTCATCAGCACGTACCTCCACAGTGATACTCGAAGCAATAATGGTGCCCCCCTCCACTTTGGCCCCGGGTACGATGATCGTCTCGGCGGTGCGAAAGAGCTTCCCGTCTTTCTTGGAGATCAGCCGGGTGGTTTTTACCAGCGTCTGGGGGCTCGAGCTGAATTCATTGTAAATGGTGATCGTACCCCGCGCCCGCTCGGTAAGCTCTTTTTCTCCCGTGGCAGGAACTTCTTTGGAGATTGTTTCGCGCTCCTCTGCAATTTCAGCGGGTATTCGTGAGGCGGCAAAATCTATCCCCGAAACAGAACGATCTGCCACTACCTCCAGAGGGAATGAAACCGGCTGGGCGTTGGGTTTTATCACGATGGTTGCCTTGGGAAGAATGGTAAGCGCCGCGTAGGCGGCGGCAAGCAATCCCCCTATCACAAACGTAAGGAGCACCCACGTAAATCTTCTGCTTCTGCCCGGAGCTTCCTGCGCCCTCGCTGGCTCCGTACCGTGTTCTTTTTGTGCCTGATATGCCGCAGCCTTCTCCTCCCACGCGGCAAATTTCTTGTTATATTGCTCTTCCTCTTCCTCATCCCTCGCCCACCGCTCATAATCGCTCTGATGATGAGTTGGCGCATCGGCTGCATCTGTCTCTTCTTCGTGCTTCTCATCTCTATCTGGTGCCTGGAGCGGACGTTTGCCCACTACGCCGCTTACTGATCCGGGGGTTACCGCTGCGGAATAGCGCTCGCCTGCTGGAGATTCTGGTATCTCCTCGGTCATCCATCCTTTTGCTTCGGCCTCTTCTCTCTCAAGCGCTTCGCGATCAGGAGGATACTCCTTCCTTTCGTCTTCCCCTAACCGCTGATCGCGATGCAATAAAACCTCTTCACCCTGAAGTCCGGCTTGTCCTGCGGGCGGGCTTGCCGATGGGGGGTGGATGATATCCTGCATACGGCGGATCGGAATGGGGATCGCTTCATTGAGGAGGTACTTGTGTGCCGCCTTTTTGCCGGACGGCGCCTCACGGGAAGCTTCACTTGACGAAGCAGGAAGAGGTATTTTTTTTGGTTTGGGTCGCTTAAAAAATATCTGTTCACGCGTAAGCGCGGGTGGTGCGGCGGAAGGCTCCGCGGTTTTAGGGGAAGGACGCGAAGCGGGGCGGTCAACGGTAAAACCCGCGCGGCGCAAGAGCGTTTCACCGAAGGCATCTTCCGTCACAAAGAACACTTTCTTTTTAAGATTATCCGCTTCGCGCTTCAGAAGTTTCAAGCCCACAATCCCCTGAAAGATGCGTGCGCCCGCCGGAGCAATAAGCACAATATCCTGCTCCTCGGCATCATGGAGCGCATCAACGATACTCGCGATATTCTGGTTGAGTTCAATAGTAATTTCTTTCATGGACGAGGTGAGAGCAGGCGCAAACTCTGGCGGATGGCCTTGTGGATTGCGGCATCGCTTTGTGTATCCATAAGATACGCGGTCGCAAGCGAAGGAAGGGTAAGCATGTCGGGTGTGCGCATCCGGTTTGCATCATCAGCGATATGCGGAAAATCATTGAGCGCGGCAAGGCGCACCTCTGGTTTCTCGGTAAAGGGGAGCCCCGCAATCCACCCGCCTGCAGCAAGCGCCTTGCCAATCCCGCGCAGCTGGCTTCCTCCTCCCGCAAGCAACAGGGTATCGGGGAACATATCGATGTGCGGAAACTCACGCAGGGCAAGCTCCACCCCCTGCAGCCAGTACGAGATATCCCGTTCAAGCACCTTCGTGATACGGCGTGATACCACACTAGAGAGATGCCCGCCTGATGAGTACTTATATTTTATCTCTTCTGCCTCATCTTGGGAAACCCCTAGCGACTTCTGGATCTTGTGAGTGAACACATCCCCGCCGATATCAATGGTATGGATATCCTCGAACTCGCCTTGCCGCACGAGGGTGATATCGGTAATCTCTCCCCCGATATCAATGATAAGCGCGCTGAATCCGGCACCCTCATTGAGAATGTAAGAACGCGCAAGCGCGTAGGCGGTGCTTGCGAGTGCGCGCACCTCTACCGCAAGCTCCGCGGTGATGGCTTCAAGCATTTCAGCGTCCCTGCGCGGCGTATATACATTAAAGAGACGCAGCTGCACCACTTTTCCATCAAATCCGACCGGGTTCGCTACCGGATATCCGTCAATATGCACCTCCTCAAGCGTGGCAGAGAGGAGGCGCATCTCGCCCCGCGACACCCCTAACTCCTTCTCAAGCGTCTCGCGTATCCGCTCCAAAGCTTTCCATTGCGTGGTATGGATCATCTCTCGCAGCTCTTCAAGAGTGATCTTTCCCTTCGGGTTTTCACGCGGATGATTTACGGTAGTGGTAATACCGCGCGCGATGCCCCCGCCAACCCCCACAATCGCTGTGCGCACTCGCTCACCTGCGGCTCGCTCGAGCAAAAGCATCACCTCCTCACACGCGCGCACCATCATGTCTGCGTCAGCGATTCTTCCCCCATGCATTGCCCCTTCTTTGAGCGCAGATCCCTCTGCAGCGAGTGCCCGCAGAAGCATTTTCCCTCCTTGAAAATGCTCCACCGCGAATACTCCTCCCTTCACCGCGCTCGTTCCAATATCAAGCGCAAGGATATGCTCTCCCTTTGTGGCAGCAATATTGGTAAATACATTTGATACGCGGTGATACCAGGCCATGTGGATTCAAAAAAAATTCAAAAGACGAAAGCGCAACGCTTGCCTTTTGCAGTACTATGATAACAAAAAAAACCTTCCACTTCTATTCTTTATCCCCACTCCCGTCAGCTTCGTTAGCTTCACTAGCTACTTAACTGCCTAGCTTTCAATCAAAATTTCCAATATTCAATTCTCAATTTACAATGAATTTTTAATGCTTCAATTTTTCAATTGAAAATTGCGACATTGAATTTTGAATGAAAATTGTAAATTGGAAATTGAAAATGAGCGTATAGCGGTTATTCAACAATTGCCCTTATTCTCCGCACTCCGGCGCTCGATGACTCCTCCTTCACAATTTTAAACGTCCCAATCTCGCTGGTCCGTGCCACATGCGGCCCACCACAAAACTCCTTGGAAAAATCTCCTATAGAATAGACCGTCACTCGCTGCGGATATTTCTCCTTAAAAAACGAAAGCGCGCCCGATTGCTCTGCCTCCTCTTTCGACATCTCCTTGCACTCTACGGGCAGATCCCTCTTGATTGTCTCATTTACAAGCTCTTCAACGTGCTGAATTTCCTCCGCGGTCATCTTCGCGGGATGCGAGAAGTCGAAGCGCGTGCGCTCCGGAGTGATATCCGATCCCATTTGCTTCACATGCGACCCGAGTACCGTGCGCAGTGCTTGATGGAGAAGATGGGTTGCGGTGTGCAAGCGCGTCACCACCTTCACCTCTTCAGACGTCGATGCCTTCAGTTCGCCGGTATTTAAGATAAGCCCGTGCCCCCCGAACTTTTTCTCCTGCCCGGCACCGGATATGCGCGTGTGCTTTTCCCGCTCCTCCTCAAACGCCTCTCGATCAAGCTTTTTTCCTGAAAGCTCCTGCGTAATCTCAAAGGGAAGCCCGTAGCTTTGGTAGAGATCGAATGCCCGCTTTCCATCAATGGTATCCTTCTCTCTCTGTACCTCTTTCACTCCCCGTGCAAGCGTTTTTGAAAAGCGCTCCCGCTCGCGGTCAAATGCTTCACGAATTGCCCTACCCTCCCGTGTGAGCTCCGGATAGAACGATCCATACTCATGAATCACCTCGTGCATGATACTGCCGCACACATGCACGGGTATTCCATGGATATACTCATAGGCGAGCACGCGGCGCATGAGCCGCCGCACCACGTACCCTGCCTCCTTGTTCGACGGCCGTACGCCATCTGCAAGGAGAAATGCAATTCCCCGCAGGTGGTCAGCAATCACCCGCTGTTCGCGCGGGGGCACATTCGGCGGAAGATTCGCAAGGATTGGCGTAAAGAGATCAGTCTTAAAAATCGTTTGTTTCTTCTGCGCGACCATCGCAAGCCGCTCAAGGCCCATGCCGGTATCCACTCCCGGCTTCTCAAGTTTGGTGAGCATATTCGCATTTTTTCCCGCCAGAAGCTCCTCGCGCGATACCGATGACACATACTCGTTAAAGACAATATTCCACACCTCCACATCGTTCCCTTGTGCGTTTTTACAGTAGATTTCAGTAGTAGGCCCGCACGGCCCGGAGGAGCCGGTAGGCCCCCAAAATACGTCTTCCATTCCCTCTTCGCGGACATCATCTACGCCGAGTGATTTCCATAGGGCTCTCGATTCCTCATCCCTGGGCACATCCTGCGACCCTTCAAACACTGTGACATAAGAGATAGGCAAGCCCATTACCTTTGTGATGAACTCATGGGCATACTGAATCGCCTCTTTTTTGTAGTATCCCCCGAATGAAAAATTGCCAAGCATCTCAAAAAAGGTGAGATGCGTATCATCTCCCACTTCGTCAATATCAGAGGTGCGAAATGACTTTTGAACGGAAGCGGTATTGAGCGAACCGAAATCCTCCATCGGGTCTGCCTTCCCGGTATAGTAAGGCTTAAACTGCTGCATCCCCGCGGTGGTGAGGAGCACCGATGGGTCATCCGGAATAAGCAAAGATGAAGGCACTACTGTGTGCCCGTGTGATGCAAAAAAATCAAGAAATTTTTTTCGTATGTCTGCTGCATTCATAAAAGAGATGCGGATGCCGCAAATTGAGCGAGATGCGTGCCCACGAGCACCGCGTTTGCTCCTTCTTCAATATTCTCTATGGTGCGGATATTGCTCGTCTGGGCAAGCCACCCGCCCCAGAGCCGCCGCGCATCGCTGAAGCGTTCTTCTTTCAACCCTCCCGTGGCAAGGTCGCGGGAGTTCCACGCTACCCGGCATCCTGCGGGAATCTCCCGGATCTGCGAGAGTGTAAGCGGCTCAATCATGCACCGCTCGCGTCCGGCCTCCGGAATCCTCCCCACCATAAGTACCCAGTTGGCTCCGCAGGCAAGCGCATCGGCAATATCTTTATCAGTTGCATGAATTCCTTTTGCAAGAATAGGTTTTTCGGCGCGCATCCGCGCTCTGCGCAAAAGCGTAAGCAAACCGCCCCACCGCGCATCGGTATGCACCGAAATCATATCTCCCACTTTATGTGCAAGCGCAAAGAGCTCATCCCAGCTTTTATCCGATTTCCACCCGAATGGCGAGTGTGTTTTAACCTCTGCAATCAGCTCTATCGTACCCGCAATCATGCTCTTACTATAGGGAATCTGCAAGATATTTTCAAACTGTGCGCAAAAAAGCAGCCGTACATACACGATGCACGGCTGCATAAGCTCTTCTCTCTTCATTCTGGACCGTTAATTCTGATCTATGGTAATAATCCCAATAAACGGCCCATACCATGGCTCAATGGCAGAAATCATGTCATTATAGCAAAGCTGCCTTTTACTCTCTGCCATCTTTCTTTCTGGACCGCTGTCCGGTGAGAGAAGGGATGGAAATAGACGGTAAAGTGATCTTTCTCGTATTTCATCCTTCAGGTTGAACGTTTCAGTGTGCCTCTTTGGTAAAGATGCGGGCGCGGCTCATGAGTGAGCGTGTATTGTCAGCAACTGCTTAGCAGCCGCACCCCGTGCATGGCACGATCATGATGGTAAAGTAATACCTTGGTTACTATGCCATACACTGTACAAGAAAAGAACAGGCAGTTAATTGTTCTCTTTATCTTCAACGCATGCGGCACAACTGAAACCACAGAGGGTACGCAGACGCAGATAGGTGATACCGCCATCCGTGGGCTGGAAACGGTAGAACATCTCCGGCTTCTCACGGAAAAGGTTGAGAACCTTTCCGCTCACCGCCTTGAGCTTCTTACCGAGCTCGCGAGCGAGCGTCCCGGGATTCACCCAGAACGTCTTTGCCTTCGTTGCGGTGGCCGCGATGAAGGTGTCGTTCGGACCGGTCGGAATGACGACCGTGTCATCGGAGTCGAGCTTTGCGAGGAACTCCTCGCTAAAGCGCTGCGGATCGGGAGCATACATGTTCCCGACCCGTGTTGCCTTAACGGTGATGCTCTCACCGTCATCGGCGTGGGCGGTAATGCCGCCCTTCGTGGCATACCCCACTCCCTATACTCTTCCCATAAGCCCTCCTTCTGGGCAAGTTGATCGCGCCCGCTGGACTATAGCGCGACACATTGACTGTTAAAACAACATAGTTCGAAATCCAGCGATACAAAGCATATAGCATAACTTTACACTCATGTCAGCAGTTTTCATGGTATGCTGACGTATTTGACAGGGAGAGAACAGGAGAGAGATAATTAGAATCGTACCGAGCTCTACGCACGTTTTTTAACAACACTCATCGCATAGGAGGAAAGATCATGCGATGCGAACAGTTTTGGGAACTGCTCACTATTGAGCCGGATGATGATGCGGAACTGCAAATCTGCAGCCAGCTCGTGATAGGCCATATCATTCAATGCGATCTTTGCGCTCATCTTCTGCAAAGGCCCGACGGGGCGGTGCGGCTTGCAGAGGCATTTATACGAGGGCGGAGGCTCACGTTTGATCGGGCGGTCGAACTCCTTACGCGGTTGTAGAGCAAAAACGTCTGATCGAAATTTCCGAAATTTCGGCAGAATCCGGAGAACCAGATCGCTCCACAGCCATCCGGTTTTATCGCCGCCCCTCCCGCACAAAACACTCTCTTCTACGTCCCCCTTCTGTTACTGCGGAAAGGAGACTGCGTAGAGTGAAGTAAACCCCCACATAGAAAAGCTATGTGGGGGTTCTTCATGAGAAAGAGGATAAATGAAAAAAGGACCGGACACCATCGGGGAAATCCAATCGTTTGCCGCAGATGGCTGCTCGAAGGCAACGACTACAGCGGAGAGGATGACGCCGATGATGGTCCGGTCCTGGGAGAGTGGGGTGTCGATGTACGAGAAAGTGAGAGCAGTCACGAGGACTACGACACTTTCACGACGATGCACGGCCACTCTCCGCAAAAGAGGATTGGGGGCACAGTTCGGGCCGTGATAGAGGTGTGGGAAGAAGGTAGTCGGGCGACTAACTACGACTTCCCGCGCACAAGATCACGCGCTGTGCCGCCAATCCTTTCGAAAAGAGCGAGAGAGAACTGAAAAGTGGGGTACCGTTGAAAATGGGGAAGAGAAAGCGGCTACACGAGCAGCGACCCTTCCAACACCGAGCGAGCCCCACTCTTTAGTCAAAGACCAAACTAGCATATCGTTAAAACTCTGTTAAGAGATCACGCCGCCGCCCAAGAGTTCATGACTACCGTTCGTTTTCTTTTCTGAATAGAACACCACTGACTGGCCGGGGGTAATAGCACGCTGTCCCTCCCCGAAAATAACGCGGATACTCGCCGACTTAAACGCGGATTTTCGCAGACTATGATTGCGGATAGACGCTGACGAGGACGCAGATAGACACGGATTATGATCAGCGTTAATCCGCGTGTTGTTATCGGCGCGCATCAGCGTTGCAGCCTGCAGGGGTTGGCGGTAGCGGATACGCACAAGCGCCTTCAGCGGAAGCCTTGGCGCAGTGCCGGAAATCCAATTTATGTTGCTCGCTACGAGTTCACCTCGATAGAGCGCCTCATCGTGCGGCCCCACCGCTACCCGCACTTCATTCCTCTCCATATCCTTTGCTACCACATAGTAGGGCACTCCCCCGCCTATGGCACCCACGCCGTGGCGCTGGCCAATGGTGTAAAACGCCGCGCCCTCGTGGGTACCCACACGCTCCCCTACTGTGGTAAGCACCGGCCCTGTGGCTACAGGAATGTGATCCTTCAGAAACTCGCGCATAGGAAGTTCCCCCACAAAGCAAATGCCCTGTGAATCTTTCTTTTCGGCAGTCGCAAGACCTAAGCTCCGGGCAAGCTCCCGCACCTCGGGCTTGGTGTATTCCCCAATGGGAAACAACGTACGGGCAAGCTCCCGCTGAGTAAGCGTCCAGAGAAAATAACTCTGGTCTTTGTTGGTATCTCGCGCAGCGAGTATTTTGAATTTTACATTTTCATTTTGATTTTTGATTTTTGATTTTTGAATTTGTATGTAGTGTCCTGTCGCCACATAATCAGCGCCCTGCGCCATGGCCCAGTCAAAAAACAAACCAAACTTAATCTCTTTGTTGCACATGACATCCGGATTGGGCGTTCTCCCCTCCTGATACTCTGCGAGCAAGTAAGACACTACCTTCTCGTAGTACTCTTTTGAAAAGTCGAGGGTATGGAAGGGAATATCAAGATACGCGGCCACCCGCGCTGCATCCCTTCTGTCTTCACGCCACTGGCAGTCGAGCTGGGGGTTAGACCAACCCTGCATAAAGACGCCAAATACCTCATACCCTTCCTGCTTAAGAAGCGCAGCCGCAACAGAGCTATCTACCCCACCGCTCATAGCGACGTAAGTTCTTTTTCTTACATTTTTCATTGAACGTTACTTACCTCACAAAATTTTACCTAGATATGTCGTATTCGTCAAATCGCATATTTCGGCGTACGCAGTATTTGTGGTACAATGCCTAAAGCAATATGACAAATGTGCTCTCTGCAAATGTTCCTCACTATATCGTGCTTGCGGCAGCGCTCGCCGGGCTTTTCGTCGCGAGCTATATCAGAAGCAAAAAGGCTGATACCAAACCCTTCGTGTGTCCGCTCGGCTCGGACTGCGCGGCGGTGATCCACAGCCCCTACTCAACGTTTCTTGGGATACCGGTGGAAATGCTCGGAATCGTCTATTACGCTCTGGTTGTGATTATGCACCTCGCGCTGCTTGCGTCTGGAGGCGGCCGACCCGAAACACTTGTATTCTTTTCAATCCTTGCAAGCGCCGCAGCATTCCTTTTCTCGGGATACCTTACCTTTATTCAAGCGGTGTCCCTCAAGCAGTGGTGCACGTGGTGTCTTACCTCCGCTGCTTTGTGCGTAGTGATCTTCCTTGAAACGGTGATGACCTCCGAGTTCTCTTTCCTCACCCTTCTTACTTCCCATCGTTCTCTCCTTCTTGGCACACACCTTCTCGGCGTAGTCCTCGGCCTTGGCGGCGCCACCTACACGGATATTTTCTTTTTTAGATTTCTGCGGGACCTGCGCATATCTGCAAGAGAGGCAGAGGTGCTCGGCACTATCTCACAGGTTGTCTGGCTTGCGATCGGCATTCTCTTCCTTACCGGGCTCTTCCTGTATCTCCCTGATATGGATGCGCTTAATCACTCGCCCAAATTCCTCATGAAAATGGTGGTGACCGCGGTGCTTACGGTAAATGGCGCGCTCCTGCACTTCTTTGTAACACCGTACCTGCTGCAAATCTCATTTGGAGATGCCGCGCCCCGCACTGCATCTTCCCCGGGAATGGCCCCTAAACTGCCGCGCCCCGCGAACAATCTTCATGGTACGCGCCGGCTTGCCTACGCCCTTGGCGCCGTCTCTATCACCTCGTGGTATCTCGCATTCTTTCTGGGTCTCCTCCCGCGCGAGGCGCCTTTATTTTTTCTGCCGCTCTTTATCGGGTACACCGGCATGCTCCTATGTGCAATAGGAATAAGCCAGATTGTTGAGCAAACTATTGCCCGAAAACCCGCACTGTATGACTGATGCAATTAACCGCAAATCTCTTCAGTATCACCGGAAACTCGGAGGGAAAATAGAAATACGGTCAAAATCAGAGCTCGCGGATAAAGAAGAGCTCTCTTTAATCTATACTCCCGGGGTAGGAGCGGTGAGTGAGGCGATTGCCGCGAGTCCGGATACAGTATACGACTACACGATGAAGCAAAATTCAGTGGCGATTATCACCGACGGCTCTGCCATACTCGGCCTTGGCAACCTTGGACCGGAGGCGGCAATCCCCGTAATGGAGGGAAAGGCGGCACTCTTTAAAAAATTCGCCGGCATTAATGCCTTCCCCC
>CAYVXU010000003.1:11697-16169 GCA_964454705.1 uncultured Candidatus Saccharibacteria bacterium
CCTTCCCCCTTTGCCTTGCAACACAGGATCCTGATGAAATTGTGCAGACAATTGTGCGCGTAAGCCCCATATTCGGAGGAGTCAATCTCGAGGATATTGCCGCACCCCGCTGCTTTGCGATTGAGCAAGCCCTGCGCAAAGCGCTTTTTGTTCCCGTGATGCACGATGACCAGCACGGCACTGCAACGGTGGTGCTTGCGGGGCTCTTGAATGCCCTCAAGGTAAAAAACCTCTCGAAGGAAGAGGCGCGTATCGTGATAAACGGCGCGGGGGCAGCCGGAAATGCGATTGCCCGCATACTCATTGCATACGGCTTTGCACATATGGTGATCTGCGACTCACGCGGAACGCTCTACCCGGGCCGGGAGCATCTCGATGAGGAGAAAGCCTCTCTCGCACACCTCACAAATCCCCTTGGCACACCGGGCAATCTCGCCTCGAGTCTCAAAAAAGCTGATATCTTTATCGGAGTAAGCAAAGGCAATGTGCTCACTCCGGAAATGATAGGAAGTATGCGGCCACGCCCAGTAATCTTTGCCCTTGCAAATCCCGTACCCGAGATTATGCCTCAAGACGCGCTGCGGGCCGGAGCATTTGTAGTCGCCACAGGACGCTCCGATTTTCCGAACCAGATTAACAATGTGCTTGCATTCCCCGGCATCTTTCGCGGGGCGCTTGACCACCGGATCGCGCAGTTTGAGGAGGCTATGTTTATCCGTGCCGCAGAGGCGCTTGCCGCTCTTGTGGAACATCCGGCGCCGGAGACGCTTCTGCCATCCGTCTTTGACAAACGCGTGGTACCGGCGGTAGCAGAAGCAATCAAGACTAGGTTATAGCTTATAGGTGATAGGTTGTAGCCATTAGCTTTTAGGTTTTAGCTGTTAGCTTTTGGCGTAAATTCAAAAGTCAAAAATCAAAACGCAAAAGTACAAGTCAAAATTTAAAAGTATAGAATCTCCGCTTCAGCGGACACAAACATTTTGACTTTTTTGAGAGGGGCGCGTAAGCTGGGGGCGTATGCGACATATAGTACGTCCTTTTTTTCTTTCTGCTTTCATTGCGACCTCTCTCTCGGTGCTCATTCCTCTCTCGTCGGTGCATGGTTGTTCATGCATCCCCCCTGCTCCTCCTGCCGATGCGCTCCAAGAGGCTACCGCGGTATTTTCTGGAATTGTAACGCATATTAATCGCCCAAGCGCCTTCGACTCAACGCTCGATCCGGTCACGGTGACCATTGCCTCTTCCGAAATATGGAAGGGTCCCCCGTCACGCCTTATTACCGTCTCCACCGCACGTGAAGAGCCTTCGTGCGGATTCGGATTTCAGGTGGGGAAAGAGTATCTTGTATACGCGTCAGGTGATCCGGATGCGCTTTCGGTATCGCTCTGCAGCCGTACTGCGCTGCGTACTCAAGCCGCGGAAGATCTCGCGGTACTCGGAGCAGGATTTGCGCCAAGCCCGCCTCCCTCTGTTGCCTCTCCCTCTTCCTCCTCACTCTTTTTTTGGGTAAGCCCCGAAGAGGTGCGTGGAAGCGTCTATGCGATCGCGGGTGCTGCGATCGCAGTGACACTCTTTGCGGTGGGAAAACGGTTCTATCACTTTTAATCTTTTATTGGTAAATAGTGTATATGGAAAACGGACCTTACAATCCACACTTCTCCTCTCTGCTCCCTTCTCTTGTGGTGATCGCAGTAGCAGCGCTCGCTGCATTCGCGCTCTTCCGGTACAGCCCTCCGCAATCCGCCTCGGTGAGCGATTCCGATCAGCGTACATTCGCATCCCCGTCCGCGTCGGCGAGCAACACGAGCCCGCAACCATCCGCATCTCCACAAGGAGCGTTAAAAGTTGAAACAGTTAAACCTGGATCAGGAGAAGCGGTAAAAGACGGTGATGTGGTAAGTGTGCACTACACCGGCACACTCGAAGACGGCACTAAATTTGATTCAAGCCTCGACCGCAATACTCCCTTCATCTTCATTCTCGGCACCGGGCAGGTAATCCCGGGCTGGGAAGAGGGTCTCAAAGGAATGAAGGTCGGGGAAAGACGCACAATTACCATTCCCCCGCATTTAGCGTATGGAGAGGAGGGCGGAGGGCCAATTCCGCCCAATGCCACCCTTATTTTTGAAGTTGAACTCCTCTCAATTGAAAAGCCAGAGGAATAACAATAGCGAAGGCTTAGTGCCTTCGCTATAATTCCCAATAACCAAATCCCCGCCTGCGCCGACCTGTCTGCGTGCAACGCACAGGCAGAGGCTTCGGCGGGCAGGCAAATTTAAATAAAATCAAAATGTCCAAAATCCAAAATGACGTTTTTACTTGTCATTGAGCATTAAGATTTTGACATTTACTTGTGGTGAGCATGTCGAACCATTTGATATTTAGATTTTGGAATTTGACATTGCCGAAGGTGAAAAGCTAACGAAGCTTATTGTAATGCATTTGCGGCGCCGCGAAGGAGATTGAGAAATATATTGCGCACCCGAAGGTGGTAAACCTCTTCCTCTGCCGCATCCGGCTGCTGGAGGCTTTCCCATTCCTTTGCCGCTCCCTCATCACCCAACTCCACAAGTCTTCCGTGCGCAACTTTCAAGGCGTCTTCTTTTATATTCGTATCTTGCGAGAAGCGGAAAAGAGGGGCAAACTCTTGCGCAACTTCGATGTATTCCTGCGCCGCCTCAATTTGGCGCTCCATTCTTCCCGCGCGCTGGGCCGCGGCAATGTAGCGCCGGTTTTGAATAAATAAGTACCCCGCAAGAAGAAGCGAGAGTACGGTAAGTGAGATAAGAATCTGGTTCCAGTTAAGATTTGACATACCGCAAAGCGTATAAAGGCATGTAATGAATACACGCAATATACACAAAGCGTTCTCACATTGCAACTCGGTTGTTTTCTGCGCTCCTCTTTACAGAAAGTAAAACGCGATACAATATAAAACCGTCTTTACTGGAGCGAACTCACGGAATCTTTCACCCGCAGATAAGCACAAAGGAGGCGGTAATGGTCTTTGTAAAATTTATCTCTTCGGACCCTGCGAGAAATCCTGCTTACTTCGTAGGGCCGAGCCTCGAAGCAGTACTCGATGATCTTAACTACGGCAAACGGTATGGCGAGAACTTCACCACCTATGAGCTACTTGACGAAACACAAGCGCGCGCCCTTAGCCTTCTCTTCATTGACGAGGGTATAAAAGCGGTACGAGGGGGATGCAAGAGTTTCATGCTTGCGACAAGGCACGTCGACAACTAGCCAAAAGCCCGTTTTGTATTTTACAAAACGGGCTTCCCATTTTGGTTTTTTGAAAGTGAAGCTTCTTACTAAAAGCTAACAGCTATAAGCTAAAAGCTGGTTGTATTACCATTCAAGCGTGCCGCCCGTTTTATATTCGGTAACACGGGTTTCAAAAAAGTTTTTCTCCTTGCTTAAATCAATTGCTTCCGACATCCACGGGAAGGGGTTGGGGCTCTCATACTGGCTCGCAAGACCAATGCGGTTAAGACGCCGGTCTGCAATATGCTCAATATATTTCTTAAAGCCATCCGCGTTCATGCCAAAAATGCCCTTGGGGAATACGGTTTGCGCAAAGGTGTATTCGAGCACCACCGCCTGCCGCACAAGATCAATGATGTGCGCCTGGAAATCCTTCGTCCAAAGTTTCGGCTCCTCTTCTTTTACCGCGTTAATAAGCTCGATACCAAAGTTAAGATGCTGTGACTCGTCGCGCATAATGTACTGAATCTGCTCCGCTGAACCCACCATCTTATTCTGTCGCTGGAAGCCGAACATCACGGCAAAGGAGCTATAGAAGAAAATTCCCTCCATAATAATGGAGAAAATCACCATGTTCTCCAAAAATTTCTGATCCGCCTCAACGGTACCGGTGCGAAACTCCGGATTCATAATGCCCTCGTTGAAGGAGAGCACAAAATTGTCTTTTTTATAAATCGCCTCCACCTCCCGGTACATGTTGAAAATTTCTCCCTCATCGAGTCCGAGGCTCTCCACAATGTACTGATACGCATGGGTATGAATCGCCTCTTCGTAGCCCTGTCGCAAAAGATACAGACGGCATTCTGGCGAGGTAACATGCCGATAGGTGGCAAGCACGATGTTGTTTGCCGCAATAGAGTCGCCCGTAGTAAAAAACCCAAGCACCGTCTTTAATGCCGTACGTTCATCAAAAGAGAGCACATCGGCCGCTTTCCACTGCTCGATGTCTTTTTGCATGCCGATCTCCGTGGGCAGCCAGTGGTTTGCATTGCCTACATTGTATGCTTCCCATGCAAACTTGTGCTTCATGGGATAGAGCTGTACCACATCGGCATCTTCGCCGTTAATGATACGGCGTTTGTTGATATCAACCCGGTCTGAGGTTTTAGTAATTGGCATACCGCACTAGCTTTTAGCTTATAGCTGTTAGCTTTTAGAAAGAATGTCCAATTTTAAATCCAAATTTCAAATAAAATCTGCAA
>CAYVXU010000003.1:16179-51413 GCA_964454705.1 uncultured Candidatus Saccharibacteria bacterium
GCTCATTTCGTCATTTGACATTGATTTGACATTTGGATTTCCCGCATTTGTTTTACAAATGCGGGCTATTGGCATGCCTCGCAGTTTGGATCATCAATCCGGCAGAGTTTCAGTTCTTTTTTTGGTGTTGCGGCAGAGGAAGGATGCGATAGCGGCGTCTCATTGGCATTGGTGAGCACATTCCCGATATGGGCAAACCCCGGGATGGGTTGCTCGTGTTGAAGCGCGGCGGCTGCAGGAGGTATGTACATCTGCGAAGACGGCGCCGAAGCGCTTATATCCTGCAGCGGCTGCATCCCTGCCGGCTGTGGAGCCATACCTTCAAGTACCACCGCTTCAGGAAGCTCGTGAGGTGCAGCTTGGGGAGTCACCTGCGCTGCGCTTGCCTGGCGGATATGGGTAACCCCATACACCGCGGTACTCACCGTCGCCTTTTCAACCTGTGAAGCGGCGAGGGTACGGAGGTAATAGGTGGTTTTAAGCCCCATTTCCCATGCGTACTGGTAAATTTCATCAAGCTGTTTTCCCGATGAACCAATAAAGAAAATATTAAGCGATTGGCTCTGATCAATCCATTTCCCCCGATATGCTGCGGCTTTAATGAGCCACTTTGGATTAATCTCAAAGACTTCTTTGTATTTCTCGCGCAGATGGGCGGGAATTTCGGATATCGCGTGCACGCTTCCGTCGTGGTATTTCAGCTTTCCGAGCATCTCAAAATCCCATAGGTTGAGCGTTCGCAGATCTTCCACAAGGTACGGATTCACCACCGTAAAATCCCCGCTCACGTTTGCCTTCACGTAGATATTTTTATAGACCGGTTCGATAGTGGGAAGGCACCCAGCGATGTTCGAGATGGTCGCGGTAGGAGCAATCGCCATGCAGTTGGAGTTGCGCATCCCGTACTGGCGGATGGATTCGCGTACTATGTTCCAGTCCATGCGGCTCGTGCGTGGTACGTCAATTTTCATGCCGCGTTCCTCTTCAAGCAGCCCAAGGGTATCGAGGGGCAAAATTCCCCGATCCCACTTTGAACCGCGGTAGGTCTCATACGTACCGCGCTCTTTTGCAAGCTGTGAGGAAGCGAGAATTGCATAGTACGAGATCGCCTCCATGCTGGTATCAGCAAACACGATACACTCCTCCGAATCAAACTGAATATCCAGTAGATACAGCGCATCCTGAAATCCCATGATGCCAAGCCCCACAGGACGGTGCCGGAGATTTGAGTTTCTCGCTTCGGCGGTAGGGTAGTAATTAATATCAATAACATTGTCGAGCATCCGCATCGCCGTGGTGACGGTGTCTTTCACAAGGTCGAGATCGAGCGACTTCCCGCGAATATGACGACCAAGATTTACCGAGCCAAGATTGCACACCGCGGTCTCTTCTGCGGTGGTATTGAGCGTTATCTCGGTACAGAGATTCGAGCTATGCACCACTCCCACGTGATCCTGCGGAGAGCGAATATTGCACGGATCTTTAAAGGTGATCCATGGGTGGCCGGTTTCAAAGAGCATGGTAAGCATCTTTCGCCACAGGTCCCGCGCGCTCACACGTTTCCATAGGTAAATTGCCCCCGCATCGGCTTCGCGCTCATATTCTTGATACCGCGCTTCAAACCGCTTGCCGTAGAGATGATGCAGGTCCGGCACCTCGTCGGGCGAAAAGAGCGTCCAATCGCCGTCTTCACGCACCCGCTTCATAAAGAGATCGGGAATCCAGTTTGCCGTATCCATATCATGCGTGCGGCGGCGCTCATCGCCGGTGTTCTTGCGCAACTCAATAAAATCCTCAATATCGTAGTGCCACGTCTCGAGATACGCGCATGTCGCACCCCGGCGGCGGCCGCTGCGGTTAATGGACACCGTAGTGTCGTTCGCGATCTTCAGAAACGGAATCACGCCTTGGCTCTCCACACCGGTCGTACGGATAAGGGAGCCGGTTGCACGGATATTCGTCCAGTCATTCCCCAGCCCCCCGGACCATTTTGAAAGCTGGGCGTTATCGGCAATCGATTTGAAAATATTATCAAGCGAATCAAGCACTGTAGTAATGTAGCAGGAGCTCAACTGTGGATGATGGGTACCGGAATGGAAGAGCGTGGGAGTGGAAGGAACAAAACGGAAGGTCGAAATCATCTCATAAAAACGCGCGGCAGCCTCGGTTTTGTTCTTCTCAAGGAGAGCAAGCCCCATCGCGACGCGCATCCACATCGCTTGCGGAGTTTCAAAGAGTTCTTTTGTCTGCGGATCGCGGGTGAGATAGCGGTCATGGAGCGTCTGCAGCCCGAGGTAGTAAAAGAGATCATCCCGGTCCGGATTGAGCTTGAGGCTTAAGCCATGGAGATCCATATCGAGAAGCCGCGAATCAAACCGTCCTGCTTCCACGCCCTTTTTGATATTGCGCACGAATGCCTCCCGGTATGCGGCGTGAAGCGCATGCACATCCACCTCCGGCCCCACCACCTCTTTGTAGATCTGGGTAAGCAGGAGGCGTGAGGCAACACGCGAGTACGCAGGATCCTGCTCAATAAACGAACGCACCGTCATCATGAGGGCACGCGCGATGTCTTTGGTGGAAATATTGTCGTAGAGTTCGGCACGGCACTGTTCAGTAACTGCCTGCACATCCACAATATGCTCGAAGCCCCGTATCGCCCATGAAAGCGACTGCGCAAGTTTTTCCATTGAAAACTTCTCGCGCTCACCGGAACGCTTGGTAACAAAAAGATCATCGGTCTCGATTTTGCGCTGTACGGCCTCCTTCTCTTTTTCCCGGCGCTTGGCATGCTCATAACGGTAAAGAATATACGCCTTCGCCACATCGAAAAATCCGTCCTGCATGATTGCGGTCTCTACGAGGTCCTGCGCATCTTCTACTCCCGGTGTGGTCTCCGGGAACAGCTGTTCGAGGTCACGAACCACTTTCTCGGTAAGTTCGGTGATCCGCTTGTCTTCGGCGCTTCCCCGCACGGCGAGAAACGCCTTCTGCATGGCAAGCGTAATCTTTTCAGGTTCAAAATCGACCACTACACCGTTTCGCTTCCTGATTTTTGAAATAATAGTCCGCATACATATATGCTCGCCGCACGCTCAGCGTTTGGTGAGTTTTTTAATCTCACGGTCGAAACCTTTAATGCTTTTAAAATCGAGGTACACGGAGGCAAAACGGATATACGCAACGTCATCAAGCTCCCGAAGGTGCCTTAGCACTGCTTTGCCGATGAGTGACGAGGGTATAACCCGTTTCCCCTCTTTGGTAATCTCCTGCTCAATTGAGGTAATGAGGCGCTGGATGGCCGCCTCGGAGAAAGGCCGCTTCTCGTGCGCCTTGCGAATCCCCGCCTCTAGTTTCTCGCGGCGGTACGGCTCGCGTGCTCCTTTTTTCTTTTTTACAAAAAAATGGGTGAGTTCGCGCTGTTCGTAGGTACTGAACCGCGCATGGCATTTTTCACACTCCCGCCGCCGTCGCACCTGCGAGCCTCCGGAGATGATGCGCGAATCGGTTACTCTCGTCTCTGCATGGCCACAGTAAGGACATTTCATTCGTGCAGTAAACGCTTATCTAATAAACTTACTAGTGATATTATGGCTTTTAAAAGCCGCTATTCTGCTCTTCTGGCCCTTACTTTCAAAAAATAGTACTATATATAGTATGATAAATAATTTCTTCCTACAATCCTTCTCCATTGTATCCGTGCAGGGTGTTCTGTCAAGCAATGAAAAATACATGAAATCTACCTTGTTTAGTGATGATTTTGCACAAACTGTGGATAAGTTGAGTGGGGGCCTGCCTGCTTTTCTAGCGAATCATCATGGAGAAGTCCTTTTCGTGCCGGAACGGCAAATAAAGAAGTGAGGCTCCATGGCCGATTCGTCTGAAAAGCAGGCAGGTCTAAGAGGGGGCTTGGCTATTTAAGAAGGTAGCATTTGAGGTAAAATTTGTTGACATGCTAAATCTTATATGATATAAGTTTATATAGGTGGAATATAAGGTATTTCTCCCCTATTTATTTAGCTATATTTATCCATCTAACAAACTACCAACGTGGCAAACAACCACCCCCACAAAGTAGTCGAGGACGTCGTAAGACGACTTCCCCAAAGACCCCAGGACGTTATCATAAAACGCTTTGGGCTTGTTGATGGTGTCCGCAGGACGCTTGAATCCATCGGCCGCGAAGAGGGCATCACCCGCGAACGGGTACGGCAAATCGAGGCGGATGGCTTCCGGCATCTGCGCGCCAAGAAGGTTGAGGACCGGCTGCGCCCTTATCTTGACCGGCTCCACAAATATATCGCCGAACGGGGCCATGTCGTGCGAGAATCACAGATATTCCGTGATCTCGGGCATGAGTTCGAACCCCGTTTTACAGGCAACGAAGAGTACCATCCGACTATTTATTTTTTGCTTTCATACGGCGAGCCGTTTACCCGTGTCAGTGAATCCCCTAAGTTCCATGCGGCATGGGCAATTGACCGCGGGCGGCACGAGAAGGCCCAGCTTGCGCTTGAAAAGTTAGTAAAAGATCTTGAAGCAAAGAAATACCCGCACACGGAAGAAGAACTTACCGCCTCGCTTCGTACCGTATGCACGGAGGTGTTTGGCGAGTCGGTGCCTACCGAAGCATGCCGCGCCTACATCGGCATCTCCCGCGATATCCTTAAAAGTCCCTTTGGCCATTATGGACTTCGGCAGTGGGCGGAAATCAACCCGCGCGGAGTGCGCGATAAGGCCTATCTTGTGCTGCAGCGCGCAGCGAAACCCCTTCACTTCCGGGAGGTGACGGAGGAGATCAATAAAACAGGGTTTGCAAAGAGAACGGCGCATCCGCAAACGGTGCATAATGAACTCATTAAAGATCCGCGTTTTATTTTGGTAGGCCGCGGGAAATACGCATTGCGCGACTGGGGATATGAACCGGGTACGGTACGCGACGTACTCATCCGGATTTTAAAGGATGCTCCCCGTCCTCTTACCCGTGACGAGGTTATCGCGAAAGTGCTTGAGCAGCGGTTCGTGAAGCCTAACACCGTAGTGCTCAATTTGCAGAATAAGAACTACTTTAGGAGAGATGAGGGGGGTAGGTACACCGTGCGCGTCTAATCCACATAGCCGCTTCATTGAGATTCGTCTTTCGCTCCTGAAGCTTCTGCCAAGATCAGTACCAATCTAAGTCGGATCCCGACTACCGGAATGTTATTTGAACCATTCGTTGTTATTGGAGGGCTGATTTTGAAGTACTGGTGGCTTCTTGCGCCGGTGCTCCTTTTTCCGCTGGCGTGGTATTTATGGGTTTTATACGTACAAAGTATCTATGCCGTCTCCCGGGTATGGGATACCTTTGAGATCCGCATTCCTAAGGAGGTAGAAAAGAGCCCCAAAGCCATGGAGCAGGTATTTGCCGCGCTCCACGGTATTCACAGCGGGAAAAATCTTATTGAGCAGTACTGGAAAGGAGAGTTTCAGGATCACGTAAGTTTTGAAATTGTAGGCACCGAGGGGGAAACTCATTTTGCCGTCCATGCCCCCCGCAAATACCGTCGCATCATCGAGGCACAAATCTATGCCCAGTATCCGGATGCAGAGATTTCTGATACGGAAGACTACACGAAGCGCCTTCCTTCTGAACTTCCCGATGAGGAATATGATATGTGGGGCACTGAACTTGAACTTACCAAACCTGATGCCTATCCTATCCGGACCTACATGGCCTTTGAAGAAACCTTGTTGGAGCGACGTATTGATCCTATTGCTTCTTTACTCGAACTCTTCAGTAGCCTCCGGAGCCGGGAACATATATGGATCCAGTTTCTGCTTAAGCCTGTTACGGACGAGTGGAAAAAAGAAGGGGAAGAGATTATCGCCAAGATGGTCAAACAGCAGCGGCCCTCCCCGAGGAGCTTTTTTGCACCGGTTACCGACCTTATCCGCGATGTCGGGTCAATTCTTACGGGACTCGGCGGAGGCGAAGCCGAAGAAAGAGCTCCCGGAAAGGAGACTATCTTCAGCGATCTTACCGTAGGACAGCAGAAGATCGTGGAGGCGATTGAATTCAATATTGCAAAGCTCGGTTTTGAAACACGAATCCGGATTCTCTATATCGCGCCCCGGAGTATCATCGCCCGCGCCACCATCTCGGGCATCTTTGGGGCATTCAAGCAATTCGGTTCCACCAACTTAAATGGATTTAAACCCAATAAGAAAGTGAGTACGAAGATTGACTACTTTTTTGTAAAGACCCGGGAACTCTATCGAAAGCAAAAAATCTACAAAGCCTATCGCGGAAGAAGCTTTGTGACCGCAAATCCCGGCATATTCCGCCCCGATAAACTCTTTGTGCTCAATACCGAGGAACTCGCTACGGTCTATCACTTCCCGGGGCTTGTTGCGCGCGCCCCCCTCATACCCCGCATTGAAGCCAAGAAAGCCGAGCCCCCCTCACGACTCCCGCGGGTGGAGTAAGATGTCTTATCTATTGATACGCGTACTCGCTTTCTCTCTCGCAATGCGTTAGAATATTTTTGATATGAATCCAGAACCTACCGTGCAAGCTCCATTAGTACCCCAGCAGGAAGAAATCACGGTCTTTGCAGAGACCAATTTTCGCAACCGCCGGATTCCCTTCGGCATCAAACGGCGGGACCGGCGCCAACACATGTATGTGATCGGCAAAACCGGCATGGGGAAGACCACCTTTCTTGAAAACCTGGCAGCACAGGATCTGCAGCGCGGCAACGGAGTGGGCATTGTGGACCCGCACGGCGAATTTGCTGAAAAAATGCTCGATGTCATACCAATGTCGCGTACGAATGACGTGATTTATTTCAACCCGGCGGACCTCAATTACCCTATTGCCTTTAATGTGATGGAAAAGGTTGATCCGGAGTATCGGCATCTCGTAGCGTCGGGTCTGGTGGGCGTTTTTAAAAAGCTCTGGGCAGAAACATGGGGCCCGCGCCTTGAATACGTGCTCCGCAACGCAATTCTCGCGCTTCTCGAATACCCCGGCTCCACGCTCCTATCCATTATGCGGATGCTTACCGATAAGGATTTCAGGAAGAAAGTAATTGCCTATATTAAAGACCCGGTCGTAAAGGCATTTTGGACCGATGAATTTCAGAAGTATCCTGACCGGTTCATGGCCGAAGCAGTCGCTCCGATTCAGAATAAGGTGGGACAATTTATCACAAGCCCCCTTATCCGCAACATCATCGGCCAGACCAAGTCAGCCGTGGATATGCGGGAGGTGATGGATCAGGGCAAGATTCTTATCATGAACCTCTCCAAAGGCAGGATTGGAGAAGATAACTCTGCGCTCCTCGGGGCCATGCTCATCACCAAAATACAGCTTGCCGCCATGAGCCGTGTGGATGTCCCTGAATCAGAACGGAGAGACTTTTACCTTTACGTAGACGAGTTTCAAAATTTCGCAACAGAGTCGTTTGCAACTATTCTCTCGGAGGCGAGAAAATACCGCCTCAACCTCGTGCTCGCCCATCAGTATATTACGCAGATGAGCGAGACAGTCCGTGATGCGGTGTTTGGAAACGTCGGCACGATGATATGCTTCCGGATCGGTGCCGCTGACGCTGAATTCCTTGAAAAAGAATTTCAGCCGGAGCTTACCGCCGATGATCTGGTGAATCTTGGATTTCCAAACGTCTACCTCAAGCTGCTCATCGACGGTGTGGCTTCACGCCCGTTTAGCGCGACTACCCTCCCGCCCATCGCAAAAAGCGAGGTGAGTAACAAAGAGGTGATTATACGGGTATCCCGCGAGCGGTACGCGAGCGACCGTGAGGAGGTAGAAGATAAAATCGCGCGCTGGAGCGGCATGGTGGAGGAGTCCGCCGAGAGGGCAGATATGCGGGGAGGCGCTTCCCTCCCGCGACGCAGTGATACCTCTGCAGCGCACGAACCCCGCGATACCGCACCCTCTGCGCCCCCGAGAAGGGGGGGAGAAGATGAGCGGCGAAGCGGACGCAGGGAGCCCCGAGGCGGCCGGCGTGAACTGCGTGACAAAGCTCCTCAAATTCACTCTGAGCCAAAGATTCTTGACGACGGCTCAAAGAAGGTTTCGCTGGCTCAAGCCCTGAAACAGACACCGGCTCCTCTGCAACCTGCGCATGACTCCGGCGGTGAAAAAAAACGCAAAGAGGTAAACCTCGAAGAGCTCCGGCAGCTGCTCACCGATGTCACTAAAGGTGGTGAAGAGCAGAGGAGTTAGTGGCGCTGCCAGTTCAAAGTTAAAAGTGTAAAGTTACAGCAGCTATTCCAACGCTCATTTCCAATTTTCAATTCTCAATTTTCAATAAATTTTTAATGCTTCAATGACCCAATTGAAAATTAATGCAGTGAAAATTGGATGAAAATTGTAAATTGAAAATTTTTCTACAGACCCAAGCTAAGTAGCTAGGTAGCCCCGACGCATCTTACGGTCGGGGTCCCGATCTTCAACTCAGTTGAAGCATCGGGACTAACGAAGCTAAAAGCTATCTTACGTGGCTTTCTCCACCCGCTCCACATATTCGCCGGTGCGGGTATTTACTCGTACGATATCTCCCGTATCAATAAAGAGAGGTACCTGTATCGTAGCTCCCGATTCTAGTGCCACTGCCTTCGTGCCCCCCTGTGCGGTATCCCCTTTCACGCCGGGTGGCGCCTCCACCACCTTAAGATCAAGTTTGATGGGAAGCGCCACGGTAAGAATCGATCCCTCGTAAGTGACTGCCTCCAGCGCAAGGCCCGGCTTGAGGAACCGTACCGCATCACCGAGCTTTTTTTCATCGAGTTCGAAGCGCTCCTTGCTTCCCTGTGGTGAAAACACATACGTCCCACGATGATGGTAGATAAAGGTAATGGGTGAACGGACAATGTCCGCCTCTTCAAACTTTTCCGACTGAAGAAAATTTTTCTGGAAAACATTTCCGGTGCGCAGATTGCGGATTTTTGTCTGCAATACCGCCCGGCGCTGGGCTACTTTGGAGTGCGATATCTCAAGCGCCTCATAGGGTTCGCTCTCGTACACAAAAAATGTTCCGGGCCGTAAATCGTTAATGGTAAGCATGGACGTAACAGAAAATAATGAAAACGCACCATTGTGCGCAACTATAGTATAGAAAAACTGCGTTCGATACGCAATATTCAAATATTCGATTATGTTTTGATCGCAGTGGTGAAATACCAACAACGCTTCCCGGTGAGGGAAGCGTTGTTGGTAGAGTTTGAGCTTGATATCAATTTTTCCGCGCAAGTCTCCCTTTATCCCTCCGGTGGGAGTGGATGTGAAGGCAGGAGACGGGGAAAGCCGGCTTTGAGGGGGAGTGGGTGAGGGAGAGACGGTGATAAGAGGTGACACCGAAGGAGCTGATCCCCTGTCGGAAGCCGCCGATGGCCTACTCAAGCGGAGTTTAGACTGGGTACGAATGAAAATCCTAATTTCTCCAGCACGGGCGTGAGCCTCCTGGAAGCGGGCAAACGCCTCTCCGTATGCTTCCTGTGCGAGATTCTTTTTCCCCTCTGCAAGTACGTCCGTCACACCGGAAAGTTCGGCTTGCGCATATAGAAGCGCCTCTGCAGTCAACGTGCCTCGCTTTGCCTCAAAGAAATTGCCCACTTCGCGTGCGGTACGTTCCGCGGCCCGAAGTTTTGCTTCGGCAATGTGTTTCCCTTGCGACTTCTCGCGCCTGGCAACCTTGAGTGTGATGTTCGCATTCGTTTTCTGCGTTGTTTTGAGCTGGGTATGCACCTTCTCAAGGAGCGCCGTTACCGGTGTATCCCTTTCTTGTTCCTTCTCTTTAAGCTGGGCAAGCACCCGCGCATGCGCACGCAGCGACGACTCTACTTCGGCATTCTCCTCGGCGGCGCCCTCGGTACTCTCATCTTCGAGTGCTTCAATTGCCTCATTCGCGGCGGCAAGATGCGAGACAAGGTGGAATTCGATAATCACACGGGCATCGTGGTTCAGTTTCCCTTCGCTCGCAAGCGTCTCTGCTTCTTCCAACCGCCGCTGTGCTCGTTGCGTCTCCCACGAAGCTTTGCTTTTCGAAGAAATTTTTGCGACTCCCTGCACCTCTTCGTTTACCCGTACCTTTATCGGGTAGAGCATGTCACCCGGCAGCGATCCCTCTGCGGCATACGATATGCTCGCGCCGGTAATAAGGAGTACAATAAGTGCTAATGGCATAGGTCGTAGAATGAATTGGTGGATCAACGAGAATATCCGTTGCGCAACCAAGTTTTCTCCCTCCCTGTGACGTGCAGCCATTTCACTCCTTACCGGATGGGTCTGCATATACGAAATAATCGCATCCCTCACTGTGGTGCGTTCGTGAAACGAGAGTCTTATAGTACGCGCCTTTTTGGCGAGATCATTTAATTCTTTTTCCATACGTTATCTGTGTGCGAAGGGCATGCACGCCCCGATGGATCCTTACCGAGATTACATTCGGACTTACTCCAAGAATACCGGCGATTTCACTCACGGAGTAACCTTCAATATACCGCATGAGCATTACCTCGCGGTACGCCGCCGGCAATTTCTGCACGTGATCAAGCACCTCCCGCTCCTCTGCGAATGCGTAAGAGTGATCGCCCCGATGATGCGTAGGCGGATCAAAACCCTGTTCCGCGAGTGCCTCGAGTGAGTACTCCTTCTTCTTGCGCGCGTGATCGATAATGAGGTTGTTCGCAATCCGGTAAAGATACGCCCGCATGTTATTCACTTGCGCACCCTCGCACATGCTCTTCCACGCCTTAATAAACGTCTCCTGTAAAAGCTCTTTTGCCCGCTCGCGGTCGTACACGCGGAAGTAGCAGTGTCGGAAAAGAGGATCGGCGAGCTCTTCGTATGCGCGCAGAAATTCCTCCTCTTGCTGCATAGTAATGAGACGTAAATACCCTAATAAAATTACTTCTCCGCAGGTCGAGTACTCTACCATTTCCTAGGTAGTCCAGCAAGTATAAATCACCGCCTACCAAAGACGAATCGGTGTGTGGAGCCTCACTTTTATATTTGCCGTTCCGGCAAGGTAGCGGACTTCTCCACAATGATTCGCTATTGGCAGGCGGTGATTTTAGTATTCCTGTACTAAAGGCGTGCCTTTATTTTGGTGACTATCTCCCCGATGGTGCGGCCGGTTTTCTCGAAGTAATACACCGGCGCATGCTCAATGATGCCTTTTACGATTTTTTTGTTCACCCCAAGATTCGTGAGGAGAATGATCGGAATATTCCTCCCCCATCGCTCTTTGCGCAGTTTCTCCATCATGGTGATACCGTCCATCTTCGGCATAAGAATATCAAGGAGAATGAGGTCGGGCTTCTCCTTCTTTGCAAGAGAAAGACCCTCCTTGCCGTCTCGCGCTTCAATTACCGCAAAGCCCTCATATAGTAGGTTGTCTTTGAGGATGGCGCGAAGGGGCGCTTCATCTTCAACGATGAGGATTTTTTTCACTTTCGGCATGCGACTGAATAATAGCTTACTTTCCTATAACGTGTGGGGGCGTTGATTATTACCGAGAGGAAAGGCAACATAAAAGGTGGTGCCTCTGTTTTTTTCCGACTCAAACCATATCTTTCCTTTCATGAGCTCAACTACCAGTTTTACGATATAGAGGCCAAGCCCTGTGCCGTCGTGCCCTTTTTTCTTTACGTTATCAGCACGGAAAAATTTTGTAAATATTCTCCCCTGCGTGGCTTTGGGTATTCCGTGGCCGGTATCGGTCACCGTGAGCACCGCACATTTTTCATCTATTTTCTCCCCTCCAAAACTGTCTCCTTCTTCGGCAAGGTACATATCAAGGTCTACCTTCCCGTGCGCAGGGGTGTATTTGATTGCGTTGGAAAGAAGATTCTCAATAATTATCCGCACGAGATTCGGATCAAGATGCAGAGAAGGAATTCCTTTGTCGTATTTCTGGTTGAAGTGGATTTTCTTTTTCACCACGAAGGGCCTTATTTCGCTTGCAATCGCGCGGGCGGTTTCCACCATGCTCATATCCTCCGGTTCAACGCTGAACGTGCCGAGTTCAAGACGTGATACATTGAGAAGCGCATTTACCATTCGCGCCATCCGCTGGCTCGCTCCGTAAATCTGCTCAAGATATTCACGCTGCCTCCTGTCGACGCTCACTACCCTCCCTTTGAGCAGGGTTTCTGCATACCAGTTAATAGTCGAAATGGGGGTGCGGAGCTGGTGGGAAGCAAGGGAGACAAACTCTTCTTTTGCCGTATCAACTGCTTTTTCCTGTGTCACATCGCGAAAGATAGAAATTGCTCCAATTACTTTGTCGCGAAGAATGATCGGAGATGCGGTAATAGCAACAGGAAACTTTCTGTTGTCGCGCCGCACACAGACATACTCGTCGGTAACCACTTTTTTGCCGGTTTTTAAGGCAATCATCAAAGGACGTTTTTCCAGCGCAATCCGGTTGCCCGCATCGTCCAAGAGCAAAATGCTGTGCGCGTAAAGTTTTCCCTTGAGTGCGTCTCCTTTTACCCGGAGTAATTTCTGGGCCTGCTCATTGAGGAAGATAATTTTCCCCCGCGCGTCTACCGCCACCACTCCTTCCCCAATACTCCCGAGCAGCGCCTCATCTTTTACCTTCGCATGCTCTTCGGCTTTCAGGCGTTCATTGAGCTCACGGGTACGCTCGATCACTTTTTTTTGCAGCGTTTTATTGTACTCGCGAAGCTTTTTTTCAAGGCGCTTGCGCTCGGTGATGTCAAAGAGTGTGGTGCGCGTCATGATAAACCTCCCGTCTTTATCCCGGATTGAGGTAGCGTTTACCGATACCGGCATTACCGTGCCATCCTTACGCACATATTCCATTTCAAGGTCACGAATCCATCCTTGTTTCATAAACCGAGGAAAGCATATGTGGAACTTTTTCACGCTCTGGGGCGTCATAAGGTCGGTAATTTTTTTCTTCCCTACCAGCTCTTCGCGGGTATATCCGAGCCACGCAAGCTCTGTATCATTGATTTGCACAATGGTATGATCCCGTGAGATTGAGTGATATCCGCACGGCGCATTATTGTAGAGATCGCTGATCTCCTCCATATTTTCGTAGAGTTTCCGCTCGGCAGCGCGCTTATCAGTCACATCGTGCACGATGGCGATAAACTGAGACTGACGCGGCCCGGTGAGCCGCTGAAGAGCTATCTCTACTTCCACAAGCGATCCGTCTTTGCGCTGCAATACCCGCTCCGTCCTGGTTGTTCCCTCGCTTTTGATCAGGCGGATAAGTCGGACGGATGAAGTGGCGCGTTCAGCCGGCGCAAGGAGCGGTTCGAAGTTAGGAAGCGAAAAAAGTTCTTCACGTGCATACTTCACGATCCGGCAAAAGGCATCGTTCACAAAGGTAAAACGCCTTGTGCGAATGTCGAAAACGCACACCCCGCTTCCGAGGTCGCTCTGCGCCTGAATGAGCGATTTCTGGAGATCCATTTCGCTCGTGAGCTGTTCCTCCGTCTCTTTGCGGTCGGTAATATCCACTGAAAACATAACTACGTTTATCACTCTGCCGGTGCGTTTGATAGGGCCGATCCGCGTAAGAAACCAGCCGGTGCGTCCGTGCGCAGCGATTCCTTTCATCTCTGCCGTCATACCTTCACCGCTGCGAAAGACCTGCTCGATCATTCGTTTGAGTTTGCGTCGTTCTTCCGGAAGCGCCCAATGGTAAATATAGGTCCCCAGTACCTGCCCCACGGTAAGAGGAGGAAAGGTACGGTTAATGAAAAGTATCACTCCCTCCCGATTGAGTACGGAAATAATCTCGGGCGCGTTCATAACAAGTGAACGCCACTCTTCTTCGGCCTGTTGGAGAGCGTGTTGCGCTTTTTTGCGTTCGGTAATATCCCGGATGACCATAATACAATTTCCCCCTTCATTTCCCCTCACTGCTTTCATCGATATTTCAACGGTAATCCGCTTCCCGTCCTTGCGGCGAATGACTGACTCAAACACCACCGCACTCTCCACGCCGGCCCGCAAAAGCCTCCGGTGTCGCTCAAAGTTCTTTTGCTCCTCACGAGGAAGCGTGCGTTTAAGATAGTCCGGCATTGAAAGAAGCGCCTCCCGGGTAATACCATGGAGCATGCAAAACGCGTCGTTGACATGGAACAGCTTTCCACCCTTGAAGTTAAGCATCGCTACTCCCTCTCCCAGATCGCTTTGCGCCCGCAGCAGATTGTCATAGAGGTCACGCTGGAGACGAAGCGCGCTGGTACGGTATTTTACTTTTTTCTCAAGAACGCTGTTGAGCCGTTCAAGCTCTCTCAACTTTTCGCGGATAACCTCAAGCGTAGTCTGCACCCCTACATAAACGTCAGTAAATTCATCCTCAAGCGGGGGGACTTTTACATCATGGGTAAAGTCCCCGATTGAGATCCATGCGAGATAATTGACAATTTCACTTACTCTCTTCCTTACATACGTTCGGTAGTCCTGGACGCTCGCTACGGACGGGGACAATGTTTTTACCGCGGCCTCCTTTTTCATATTTTATATATAGAAGATCATCGATAATTATTCAAGAAGCCAGGCCTCTGCATCCCGCCGTGATGGAAAATAGCGCACTTTCTGCCCTACACCAGAGGCGATGATAATGAGATGGATGAGATGGCGCAGAAAAAGGCCGCCGCCGGTGATCGCGACCTTTTCATATGGAAGATGGTGAAGTTTTTCTACGACTGATTTTCGGACGTCAGAAGTTGTGGTAGTGACATGTGTCGCATCGAAAAGTACCAAGCGGGGTTTTCCCTCTTTATGAAGGATGTGAAGCAAGCGCTGAATGGTTTTGCCAGCTTCTTCGATGGAGTCGAACGTCTGCGGGCCGTTGTAGTTCACCTCCACATAGCCTTTTTTATTGAGAGTAAACTTATTTGGCATGTGACGGAATAGTAACGCTGCGCTCTTCTGTGTACAATCCTGCACAAATCCTCTCTCTTGCCTGCCCGACTCGCGTCATTCAGGTGGACCTGCCTGACTGAAGTTGTTCCCCGCCAGAAGGACTCTGTCGGGCTTGGGGCGGGCGGGGAGAAGCTAATGAAGCCTCCCTGAAAGCTAACACTGCATATGCACGAAAACAAAAATATGGTACCATAGAAGAAATCCGCTCATCCATGGACACCCTGATTCACGCTGATATTTTTTTCTTTGTCACCACCATTGCAGTCATTCTTGTTGCCGTTCTTCTCACCGGTATTTTGACATACCTCTTTTTCATTGCGCGGGAAATACGGGAAATATTTCGAATTATTAAATCTGAGACCCGCCTTATCAAGAACGATGTAGATGACTTAAGAAGCGAGCTACGAAAAGAAGGAATTGTGTGGCAAACGGTAAGCCGTTTTCTCACCGGTATCTTTAGAAAGGGAAGAAAAAGGTCGAAATAGTGTGGAGGGATTACAACTATCGTTATGGCAAAATCAGGTTCGCCTGCCCGTAAAATCGCTGGCATTGGTGCAGGAATTGCTGCCGCTGCGGTAGCGGCTGCTGCAGGTGCATATTTCTTGTACGGCAAGCACGGGGCACAGCACCGAAAGAAAATTAAAGGATGGATGCTGCAGGCAAAGGGAGAGGTGCTTGAGCAGTTAGAAAATCTCAACGAGATAAGCGAGAAGGCGTATAACGAAGTGATCGATAAGGTGGCGAAGAGTTACCGCGGATTTCAGAACGTAGATAAAACAGAACTCGCGCACATGGTACAGGATCTTAAGCGTCACTGGAAGACTATTTCGCGCGAGCTCGCATCGAAAAAACGTGTTTCCTCAAGAAGGAAGAGCAGATAAAAACAGTAAAAAGAAAAACCCTCCCACCAAGAGGGTTTTTCTTTTATGTATACTGCTCTCTTGCACGCGCGCAAAGCAATTTTGCAAACCTCTTTAACGAGGCGATTTCGCCTCTTCTTCCAAGGACAATAATTCGCGACTTAGGTTTCAGTTTTTTGCGCTATCGCCTCCTCCTGCGGCGGACACTGCTTCCCGGGGACGAGTACGGGTAAGCCACGAATAGAGCACGGGTGTGGTGAAGAGCGAGAGGATGCCCGATGCAAGAATGCCGGCAATAATCACTACCGCAAGCCCCCTCCAGAAAGACGAGAACACCGCAAGCGGCAAAAGTCCGGCGAGTGCGGTAATCTTGGTAAGAATAATGGGGCGCAGGCGAATGCCGCTTGCAAGCGCAATCGCCTCTTTTTTATCTACTCCCTCTGCGACCATGCGGTTTGCAAGATCAATAAGAAAGATCCCCACGTTCTCTACAATGCCAATTACCATAATAATCCCCAGCACCTCGAGAAATCCTAATTGCCCATTCGTGAAAAGAGCGAGCGCCGGAAATACACCGATAAACATCAGGGGCACCGCGAAAAGAATGATAAAGGGCTGAAGGAGCGACCGGAAGAATACCACAAAAGCAACGTAGGTAATCACGAGAGAAAACCAGATTGCGGCAAAGAGTTCCTGAAATGACTGTTCGAATTCATTTCCCGCGCCCCGCTTTTCTACGTCCCGCTCGGAAAGGCCCAGTATTCCCACGTTATCTTTCACCCACTCATCGATTCTGCGCTGTACCTCAATTGCATCCCGCTCATCGTGCACGCGTGCCCGAACCTCTGCAAACCGTTCTCCGTTGAGATGCCGTATGGCTTCAGGAACCTGTTCCTCCCGCACCGCGGCAAGCTCATGGAGCAGGCGATTTCCCCGCGGTGTAACTACCGTGAGCTCCTTCAATGCGCGTGCCGATTGGGGTTTTCCGCCTGGTTCGCTTCGGAGAATCACCTCGTGTCCGTTTACTCTCAATAATGTGGATTCGCCGAGCGCGGAGCCAACTTGCCCAAGTATTGCTGCGGGTTGGATACCCGCATTCGCAAGGGCGCTCTCCTTGGGCACTACCACCAATTCATTGGTTTTATCTTCCCCATCGTACCGCACTTCAGCAACCTCGGGATATCCCCGAAGTTCTTCAGCGATTCGTTTGGCTGCCTCGAGAAGCCTGTCTGGGTCACTGCGAAAGACTGGCACGCTTACGGGAAAACTCGCTTGAGGAGGACCATTGGTAAGCTCGGAAGCGCGTGCCCGCTCTCCGAACTTTTCCTTTACCGCACGATCGAGCGATTCGGCAATTTCGCCGCTTGTGCGGTCGCGGTCGGCTTTATCTTTGAGCGCCACAAAAAGAGGCATCGCGCTGGATGCGCCTGCTCCTTCATCGAGCGAACGGTAGAAAAAATGTTTTATCTCTCCTTTGTGAGAGGCGAGAATTGCCTCAACCTCCCGGCTCGTTGCAAGGAGATGCGCGTTTGTGGGGTTCGGGCCCGTGGGAATGCTCATTTCAAGAAATTCGATGTCTTCCGGCTGGGAAAACTGCACCTGATGAATCGCGCCGGCCTGGAATAGCGCAAGACTTATTCCGATCGGGATCACCACTCCAAGGAGAACGACTGCGATTTGAAGCCAGCGGCGCGCAAGAATAAAGCGGTTGGCCCGGATAAACCGCCGTCCAAGACGCCAGAGATTTTTTGTCTCATATTCATGATGCACTTCGGCAGTGCCGGCCCTCAAAAACCTTCCTGCAAACCATGTAAGGAAGAACATCGGCACAAAGTAGGAAGCAAGGAGGGCTGGGATCACGGTAAAGGGAATATACTGAATAATCTCACCGAATATCCCCGAAACAATCCCGAAGGGTAAAAATACAATAAGTGAGGTGAGTACTGCAATAAACACCCCTCTGCCGATCATCTGCACGGATCGCAGTACTGCCTCATTGCCACGATACCCCAGTTCAAGATACCGGCGGATTGACTCAAGGACCACAATGGCAGGGTCGACAATCAACCCAAGCACCAGTACGAGTGAAAAAAGCACGATCACGTTGAGTTCGATCCCGGCAAGATCGAGATAGATAAAGGTAAAAAGGAATGAAAGAGGCACCGTGACCACTGAAATAAGCGCGCTCCGCCAATCAAGAAACAAGAGGATCCCGATCATAAGAAGCCAGATGCCGCCAAAGAGATACCCCAACCGTGAGAGCGGCCCCTCGATGTTCCATTGACCGCCAATCGCCGCTTCAACAAGCTCGTCGATCTGGCGCCGTGACTGCTCTGCCTGGTTAAATACCACTTCGTATCGCACGCCCTCTTCCCGGCCATTGAGGTTTTCAAGCGCTTTTTTCACCTCGGTATCAGTCGCAAGGAGACTCGCACTGCGGGTGAGCCGTGCGGTATAGAGCACGGCTCCGCGCATACGCAGCTTACTGCCGCTCTCAAAACCTACCCGATGAACCTGACCGCCGTAGTCGAGCGCGGTATAGACGCGTGCCGCCTCTGCAAGCCGGAGCGTGCGGGAGGGCACGGTACCGCGGCCCGGAACGGTAATACGAATATTTTTAACATCTTCTTCTGAAGCAAGTGAGAGTTTGCCCGCTACAGGCATGCGTGTGCTGTTCACGAGTATCTCACCAAGAGGAAAGCCTGTATTCGCTGCCCGGATTTCTCTTGCCAGATCCGGTGACTGGAACTCCCGCTTTGGTTCAATATAAATTTGCTCTTGTATGTTGCTTAAACGGGTTACACTCTTTATTCCTTTTACCCGTTTTAACTCGTCTTCAAGAGGTTTCCCGAACGGCAAGAGTTCCCTGATCGAGCGATTCCCCGTAACCGCGATAATGTAGGGTGCGCCGCCAATCTCCGGCACCACTATCTCCGGCTCCCGCACGCCCTCGGGCAGCGCTACCGAAGCAAGCTTGGTACGCGCTTCCTGTATCGAGCGGTCTGCACGAGAGCCCTCCTCAAACGAAAGCACCACAAGCGAGACATTGCTCTGTGATACCGAACGAATCTCCTTTAAATCCGGCACATCCCGCAAGGCATCCTCAATCGGCGTAGTAACAGATGCCGCAACGGTTTCGGGGCCCGCCCCCGGCGCGACGGTATTGATAATTGCGACAGGAACCGGCACCTCCGGAAATCCCTCCGTGCGCAAACGGGTTAAACTAAAGCCACCTGCAAGAATAATCACCGCAAGAAGAAGCGCGGTAAGCTGGGTATTCTCAAGAAAATACCGGACCAGCCGGTAATTCCAGTCAGAGGTAGGTTGTGTCATACGCATTATTAAATCCCGCATAAAGCGGGCATGTATGACACAATATTAGCATATTTTTTCCTTTAGTCAAGCTTTTGACTAGAAAACACTATTCAGATCGGTTGATTTGAAATAGAAATACTCAAAATCACAAGAGTATGCGATAGCAGTTTTTTGTGATTGATATTGTACTCATGAGTAATCAGCGCACGTAT
Organism: uncultured Candidatus Saccharibacteria bacterium; assembly: GCA_964454705.1. Classification (GTDB taxonomy): domain Bacteria; phylum Patescibacteriota; class Minisyncoccia; order CAYVXU01; family CAYVXU01; genus CAYVXU01. The sequence goes on from CAYVXU010000003.1 coordinate 35,487, forward strand.
ATCTGGATATCCTTCCGGGCAATTATCACTCCTGTCGGATCGCGCGCTACGAATGCGAGCATATAGGGCCCGCTTCCTCTCCACTGCCAATTTGAGAGGTCAACCCATGCTTCCTTATGCGGGTATTCCTGCGCACTGTCAGCCATACTATTGAGCTGGTCCCCGTCTACCTGCCAGTACATTTGATACGAGGAGAGTGAAAGCCCCGGGACAATAGCTTTAAACGGCTGGGTGCCTGAAACCGATCCGCCGTTCACCGGCCACCATATCTCTATCCTCCTCGCGGTTGGAGTATCCGGGGGTGGCGAAGGAGAGGAGGCACTGCCCACGTTCATCACAAGCGCATTATCTTCCCACCTATAAAGGGGTGTCCAACCATTTCCGAATACTCCTATTTTCAGACGATACGTACCGGGCTCTTTGGGTGTCCACCCGAGGGAATAGTTTTTTGTCTCGCCCACACCCAACGCCTGGCTCTCAAAGAAGCGCTGGTGAACTTTCTGATTCGCTCCATTATAGACCTCAAGATCCGCGAGAACCTGTATCGAGGAAGAACCAGTATTTTTTATTGAGACGGTGACAGGCGAAGATTCGTTTACGGTGATTGTTCCATTCGCACGGGCAGTTGCGCTCACCGAGACGGGGCCGGAAGGCGGAGGCGCAGGAGAAGGAGTACCTCCGCTAAACCAGTTTGCCATAATGGTCTCGGCCTGCTTGCGCTGGGGAGTGAAGCTGGTAGTGCCCGGTCCTCCGGCATTTGGGTCTGTCTCCCAATCCCAGAGATGAACCCCCTGCATAAATGAATAGGCATTCCAGTAAGAAAATAGCGCTTCATAGGAGTTTGCCTGCTCCCGTTCATCCGGGCTTCCGCCCATAAGATAGTTCCACGGCTGCTCATGCGCGCCTTGTACGCTCCGGTATCCTACCTCCGTGAATACCACCGGTTTGTGAAAGCGCTGATAAAGAGGGGTAACCTGACGCTGGTTAATGTTGTGCCAGGCAGAACGAAGCGCACTTACAGAGTTATCTCCTCCCGTATGCAAATTGTAATAGGCGGAAATCCCGATACTATCGAGGGAAGGCCAAAATCCTACCCGCATTCCTTCGTCATAGGAGGGCGTACCCCAGTTCGCGCTATAGGTAAGCTTCCCGGAGTACAGGCCGCGGATACGGCCAATGAGCGCAGTCCAGTACCGCGTATTTTCCGCGTGCACCGAAGGATCGGTGAGTGAGACAAGTTCAGTGCCGATTGTAATCTGCGCAACACCATATTGCTGGGCGATGCGCGCATAGGAAGAAAGAATGCTCTCATAGTTACGAAACCAGCCTGCCCGATCACTGGGGTTAATGTACGCCCGCCATTGCCCGCCGTACTCTTCGTGATGGATCTTATACATCACTCTCATTCCCAAGGAACGAGCGAGGTTGGTAGCGGTTATCAATGCGTCATCACTCGGGGTGTTGGGACCTCTCCCGATATCTGAAGAATAGATATTCGACTGGTAGAGCGGAATAATGAACGTTGCGTAATTCACGCCCACACGGGCGGCATTACGTAGTGACTGCGCAAACCCATCGCTCGCTAAATCAGTAGGATGCCGCGGCACGATGCTCACCCCCTTTTCCCATTGAGAAACAGCCCCCCACGCGTCATGAGGAAGCATCGAGAGAAGAGTGAGAAGGGAAAGAAGAGTTGCTAAATACGTACGCACCGAGGGAGAGAGTGCGGAGCCCTTGCGCTTTCTGCAAGGTAGTTTGCAATAGCAAGCAGGGCTTTCTTTGCTATCCTAAACGGACGGCGAGCAGGACTGTTACAGCCAAAAGGCCTCACCACCTCTAAAATGCGCTGTTTTTCGTGAGAAAAATAATGAGCGTGAGCACCATGCCCGCCGCAATGCCGATGAGGAGCCATGCCAGTCTGCTTTGTACGCGCCGCTTCCCAATTATGACATATTCCCTTTGCAGGCGCGTAAGGATCTCGCTCCCTATATCCCCGCCCGCGCTTTGGGCGTGTGTGGTATGAGTCGAAGACTTTTCCCGAAAACCTGTTTCCATGTCTATTCGCTGTCTCTCTTCCCCTGCGGTCTCCCCATAAGAAGATAAAAGGGCTTGAGCACATCAAATCTACTCACCACTCCCACCACTCTCTCTTGCGAATCAACCACCGGCACGGGATTCACGCGGTGGTGCTCACGAAATATCATCACCGCCTCTTCGTAGGTGGTATCTTCCCTAAAATAAAGGGGATCGTTATTCATAACGTCGGCCGCTTTCAGAGAAGAAAGTATCCCTATCTCCTCTTTGAGATGCGGCCTATCTTTTTCAAAAATAAGAAGATTCTGGAGCACCTTCTGGAGAGTGGGGAGGTGGAGGGAAGAACTTTTGCTGATAAGATCATATTCAGTAATAATTCCTACAAGTTTATTCGCGCCATCCACGACAGGCACCCCGTCAAAGTTGTGTTCAGCGAGAATCCGTGACACATCGAGAAGCGACGTTTCCGGTAAGACTGTGATGCCTCCTTTCGTCATAATATCCGTAACCAATACCTTTTCATTCTTCTCCATATATGGGGTTTTAGACTGTTGTACTCATTATAGTGGATTTACTGCCATAAACAAATAAAGAGTGTGGATATTCCGTCTTTTTTCGGAGATATGAGGGGTATTGAAATATATGATCCGCCTCGTTTTTCGTATTACGCTTTTCTCGCTTCTCTTCGCCGCCGGATTCGGCGCGCGCTTTGCATACCCCGTCCACAGCATGCAAGCAAGTGGTATATCGCCCGCGCAGTCGCTTATAGAAATTGTCGAACCTACCCGGGAGAACACATACACCACAAGTCAACCTGAAGTTACCATTTCCGCGCATGTAAACACCGCATCAGAAATTACTGGGGTACTGTGGAAAAACAACAGAAACGGAAAAAATGGTGAAGCACAGGAACACCAGGAGAGTGCGACATTCAGCGTACCGCTCGAACCCGGGAAAAACGTTATCACCTCCACTGCGATCAACCACAGAGGGAAGAGAGACCGCGATTATCTTACTGTGTACCGAAAGAATCCGCCCTCTCCTCTCCCGCCACCCACGCCCATCCGTAGCCCGTTACCCAAACCTCCCGATCCCTCTCCCTCCCCACTCCCCTCTTCCGCAGTAAAACCGTCTCCGTCCCCAAAGTCTTTTCCTGCATCACCTTCACCGATCCCTCTACCTCGTATACCGGTAAGGTATAATGTATCCCTCCTCCCGCCGTCTCCCCCGGCATCTGCACCGCTCCCTACTACCCGGGGTCTCGCGGGGTTAAGCGCCTCTTCCACCGCGACCACATCCCGCGAGTCCATGCAACCCACAAATTACCCATTTCATCCAGCTTTCTTTGTAATGACTGCTCTCCTCACAATAGGCGCAAGTACCTACGGAATGTACCATTTCCTCCCTCAATCCTCTCTTCCGAATTGGTTTCGCGCAAAGAGATATCGCTCCTAAAATTTTTAGTGCTCATGGCGGGCAGATAGGAAATCGGGTACACTAAGCTTATGCGATACTTTTTGCTTGCGTTCCTCACATTCTTGCTTGTTGCTGCAACTCTCCATCCCCGCTTCTTCTCCTCTCCTCTCTACGCCGCATCGCTCTCCATCAATGCAACAGACGGCGGCATTACCATAGAGGGAGTGGGGCCATTGGAAACGGTGTACGACTATTCAGCGCAACGGTGCAATGAAACTGATGTGCCCGACCTGCCGGCACGCGCATTCCGGGACGCCGACGGCGCCATTAACCTCCACGCCGCCCATACGCTAAATTATCGCAGTGTAGGCAAGTCATTTGATTCGCTCCGGCGCAGCTGCACTTCGATCTATTCCTCAAAAAACAAAAAAGACTTTAATGCCCTCACCTACCACGAGTGGCTTTCTGCGCCGTATACCCCCGATGGAAAGAATGTGTATTCCCTCGTCCACAACGAATGGTATGCCAATCTTGTGGATCCGCGCTGCGTAAAATCTTCCGTGATCGGATGGATCAATTCGGTTACGCTCGTTGCCTCTCAAAATGGTGGAAAAACATTTTCACGCCCTGCGGATTATATAGTGCGCAGGCCGGCAAAGGAATGGAGCACTTCGTTTCCCTGCTCTGCCCCGGGGCCCACTACCAACACCGTATACGGGTCGTTTTCGCCTTCTAATATCATAAAAAAGGGAGAGTACTACTACTCAGTTGTACACGAAATAAAAGGCCCGTGGAATTCAGGAACGTGCCTTATGCGCACGGCCGATCTCTCGCGTGGAAGCGCATGGGAGATATTCACTGCAAACGACTGGCAAAAAGCCAATACAAAAACCGAGTGTGCCTTCCTCCAAAATGTAAATGTGATGCATGAATCACTCACGTACAACACGTATCTGGGAAAGTATGTGCTCCTGGGAACCCTCTTCCACCCCACGCCTGATTTTGCAATTGCGCTTTCCGATGATCTTATCCATTGGTCAAAGCCAATACGCATTTTACGGCTTCCCGAACTGCATAGACCCTATCAGTACCCCTCGCTCATTGACCATACAAGCCCAAGCAGAAACTTCGAAACTACGGACCGCGAGGCGTACCTCTACTTTACCTTTCACCATGGCGCTCCCAATTACTCTGACCGCGACCTTATGCGCCAGAAGATCCGCTTTACTCAAACTGCCGATGCTACCCCGCCAACCGTAGAAATAGTGGTGCCCACGAAAGAACGTGCCTACGAAACCGATAAATCTTCCATTACCCTTTCCGCGCTTGTAACTGACACCTCCGACATCACCGCCGTAACATGGAAGAACAAGGCAAACAACAAGGAGGGTCCCGCGCAATTGAGTTACGGTTGGGTAGCGCTCAATGTGCCGCTCGCCGCGGGCGATAACGAAATTATCTATAGTGCACACGATCGCGCCGGAAACACCGGCGTAGATACCGTCACCATTCGCTACCGCTCTCCAGCTTTATCTTCTTCCCCGGTGCGTTCTTCCTTACCGCCCCTTCACACCGCTCCTCCCACTGATAGTCCTCTCCCCACCACCAGCCTTGTCGTGCCTGCACCTACGGATTCTCCCGACTCACCCGCTCTGCGCAACCAACCGTTTCAACTCGCAATTTTTGTGGTAATTGCCCTTATTGTTATCGCCGCAACCATCTACGCGATCCGGTATCTTTTTCCATAATACTCTCCTAAAAAGAGTTCAAAAACATTCTAAAGGAAAGCGGCTGGAACATATATCATGTTCCAGCCGCGTAAATAGGCATCATCCTCTACTCACCCCAGAGCATCAATCTCCTCCTTCTCTTGGCAGCGTGCGAGCGGCCTCGCGGATCAGCATGCGCGTAATACGCGGATTGTGCAGCGCTGTGTTCCCATAGGCAAAGCTGTGTCGTTACGCCTCCCGTTCTTCTGGCGTAACTATATGATACTTTGCCTTTTCTAAAAGCTTCTCGAGTTCCCGATCCATTTTTCCTCCTTACCATTTCTTCAGTTCCCGCTCTGCCATGTCGGCAATTTCGAGCGCCTTTTCTCGTGCCATTCCGGTGTATGTGCTCGGATGAAAGAAAAGGCGTGTCATATCATCCGGAATATTCTGCAGCGCTTCCTCCAGCGCCCGGTCATGCTGCGCAAGCTGCTCTACTGCGGCAAGTAAGGGCACCTTTTCTCGCGCGGAGATGGGTACTGCGTGACGATTCAGCACCTCGTGTGCATCTCCTTCATACCCTGCCAGTTGCAACGCCGCGTAAAATGGTTCCGCAAGGGTAAGGTGTGCGTTTTGGGAAAAATTTCTTTCGCACGCCTCCTTGTCGATGGTGATACGCGAAAGGAATGGTTTTCCTTCCGTATCCCGCCGCAGAAGCGTCTCGAGCTGATAGGTGAGATTCACCACGATAATCGGGAAATCACGTGCTACAGAGCTCCCCACGAGATCCCGCTGGTGCTCGCTTATCAGCGTGTCGAGCACCTTTCCAAATTCGTTCTTGGTGCGGATATACTGGCCATCGAGATTTTCAAACGTCTTTGGGTTGCGCTTATGCGCCATTGTGGAAGATCCCGCCTGCCCGGCAGAAAACGGCTCGGCAATCTCTCCGATCTCGCTGCGCATAAGATGGCGGCAGTCGCGCGCCAACTGCGCAAGCGCCGCAGCATGGTGCAGGCAAAGAGGTAGTAGGCCAGGGGCTCGGGAGGCGCAATCTGGGTGCTGATGGGAGCGGGCTTAAGCCCAAGCCTTTTGAGCACCCGCTCTTCGAAGGTGGTATCGCCGCAGCGCGCGCTGATGCCAAGCCCCACCTGTGCGTTGTAGGCGCCCACCGCGCCTGAAATCTTCCCTACGAGTTCGTGTGCAGCGGTATTGAGTTTCTCTGCGTTATACCACACGCGGGAGAGAATCGTCGCAAGCCAAAACCCGACGGTGATGGCGATGGCGTGCTGACCATGGGTACGCCTAATCTGAAGTGTATCGGCAAATTCCCGCACGCGCTCGACAAGAATACAGACAAGATGAGTGATCTTCCCTCGCACTACCTCGGTATACGCCTGTGTAAAGAGCATTGCACGGGCGGTATCAATTGCATCGTAGCTCGTGAGCGGTACGTGCAGATACCGCCTAAGCGGAGGGGGAAGAATTCCCTTTGCTTTGAACACCCATGCCCGGATATCATGCTTTGTCACCTCTCGTTCGATTCGATCGACTGCTGAAGTACGGATGCCGATGATCTCCCTCCGCTCGCGATAGGTAAGCAGTCTCATTTCGCTCTCGGGGATGATCCCAATATCGGCAAGGGTATCGAGCACCGCAAGCTCTACCATGCCAACCGGGATCATGAGGTTGTCATACCCGAAAATGGACTTGAGCGAAGCGGGTTGGTAGCGTGGATTCCCTGGTAACGTAAGATTCTTTTGCACTTCCATACGGCTTTCCTCCTTGGTGAATTGTCAGAGAACAGAACGTACTTTTTGTAGCACGGTTTTAGTGTCCTGAAAAGCCCCAAAAGAAAGCAGCCGGAGTGTGGTATCCACTCCGGCTGCGTGCATGTGTTTCTTCCGTAAGGTATCGTTATGTCCGGCTGTCTCCCACTTCGCACTGGGTGAGCAATTCGTAGGCCCGCGTGAGTACTTCTGGGATAAGACGTCCTTTGGCCAAAGGATATGGCAGGGGTTGTGCAAGAAAAGAGATGGTCACCCGTTGGGGCGCCTTCCTTTCATGGCAAATATCCCACACATCTTGAAGAGTTACTTTTGTTGAGATCTCAACGAGCGGACGAAGTTTAAGTGAGTTGCCTTTTTCAGGCTCGCGCTGCCACACTACAAACCACTCTCCCTCCTCCGAGTATCCTATCGCTCCGATGTACCTCTCTCCTGCGTCTTGAATGTTGAGAGCTCGAACTCGGTATGGAATAGGCCAAAAATACGTAGATTCTCTTCCTCGTCCGTAATGCTCGGAACACTTGTTGTAAAGGATCCCAGGAATCTCTTGTACTCGCATTGTATTCTCCTTCTCGTTTTCAAGGAACAGAATGTGATACTTATAGCATAGGCATGGCGAACTGAAAAGCTCTGAACTCAAGCAGTATTTAATTTAAGTTCTGCGGTGTCGAAGAATTCTGGCTGAGCCCCGGTACTCTGTATCCATTTGTCCACTCTGCGGTTTGGATAGCACTCGAGGAGTTATTACCGTAGAAGAGATCAGACCACACAAAATCACCATCGCGGTTATCCAAAGGAGATGCAATGCCCGCCGTTGATCCGCCCGGAACACGATCAGCCGTAAGTGGATATCTGCTTGAAGGGAATGCGTTATCTCCCAAAAGCTCGACCTGCACGCTCGATGCGGGGCGATCGGCAGGATCGAGTTCGTGCCCATTTTTAAACACGCCGCGTAATTCGAATACCTTGATTGAGCCTGCAGGGATGATCCTGTACTCTCCCCCATTTTTTGTTCCATCCAGACCTGTGTCGAAAAGTGTCTCTGTGTGCGCCAATTTATATACTTCTCCATATCCCCTATAGGATGTTTGCACGAGTATAAGTCTGGCCCGGACTCGATCGTTCCAGAGAGCGGTTTCCGAACCTCCAGGATTTTCAAATAAGGTAAAATCGGTAATGGTTGCGGAGGTAGTGCTGATTCCAAAGTTAAACCGATAAATTCCTATGTCTCCGCGTGGTGATGCCGCAACCGAAAAGCGGAACAATGCCTTTGTGCCGCTCGCCGGCACACTACTGCTTACCGGATTTGGGTACGAAATTGTCGGGAACGATTTATAAAGTGTAAATTCCGCTACCGGGTTATCACCCGCGGTTCCGGAGACACTGCCTGCAGCGAGGTTACCGAAGCTTACACCTCTTGCCGAGTAACTGTCTTGAGCTACACGGAAGTCAAGACCTGTTCCGGATTTCCCTGCTTCACCGATGCCAATATCATTAAAATCAGCCTTTATCGTAAGCCGCTTGCCAGTTACGCCTACAGGAATTCTCACTCCCGTCATGGTGAACGTCAGCTGCGAAGAGGTTGGGGTCCTTGAGTCAACAAGGGTTGTTCCGTCATAGAGGTAGAGCTTTGATACCTGCTTCCTGAAGTTACCGCGTGCACCGGGGTTAATTACCGTGGTCGTTACCGAGAGCGCAGTGAGATCAATATCTTCTCCGCTAGCCGTAAAGAGTATTTCTCCCACTGTTACGCCCGTTTGTGCTCCGAAGACAAGACGGCTTATGGGTTGTAATCCACTGGTAGCAACACTAAGAACGGGCTGTACTATTCCGGAGACTTCGATACTCGCATTTTGGGTGGGGTAGTCGAAATATCCTTTGCCCTCCTGTATCATTTGCCATTGGAAGTTGTAGGTACCCTGAATCCCCGGTGCACGTACATTGAACGAAAATACTTTGATTTGCCCCGGATTGATTTGCTCTCCGTCAGCGAGATCCACCCGGCTGGTCCCCCATTATGCTTCCGAGACGATATGCCCCCGCCCGCGTCCAGCTGGTGGTCCCGATATTTTTTACATTAATCGTAACAGTAAACACTTCTCCGGCGCGCACCTGTGTGGGAACGGATTGCGACACAAATTCTGCTCGATTTGCGGACTTTGCGGCCGCAATGAAAAACGAGGAGAAGGTGCGGCTTCCATATCCAGCTGCAAAAATTGCTGCAGCAACTGCGGCGAAAATGAATGTAGTGCGGGGAAGTTGCATATGAAAAAGATTAGAGAGATAACGATGAGCAACGTTTGAAAAGAAACGCAATATACAATGAGGTAAGAACGAGTGAGACAATACCTAGCGTGAGTGGAAGCGAATAGAGAGAAAGGGTAGCATCACCTACTGTGATTCCGAAGAAAGATATTTGTCGCGAAAGAAAGGAACTCTGTGATACTGTTGATTCGCTCATACCTCGAAATTGCCATTCCCAGGTGGTAAGGGGGCACTCTCCTACCCAACGAAAAAATAAAAAGGCGCCTCCTACGAATGCATTGAGCACACATCGCACGCGAAGAGACGCAAAAGGGATAAGCCAACCAACAAGAAAAAAGAAAATAAGCACCGAATGAATCCCGGCGATGATATTACTCACTATCAGTGCCTGGCTTGTGCTCACACTTATAGTATACCACGTTTCAATGTTATGGGTGTGGGAAAATAAAATAAAAACAGCCGGAGAGTTATACCGGCCGTTGGAGAGGTCGATTATGGAACCGCCCACAGGACTATGTTGCAAATAAAAAATCCCAGCCGTACGCACCGGCGAGGGCAAGACCGGTGTTGAATGCAATGTTTCCTAAACCGAGAGGAATAATCATCCGCTGGTACGGAAAATGCGCAAGCCCGAGCGAGATGACGATAAAGTCGTTGGAGAAAGGGACAAATGCGCCGTAGAGAAAAAGCGTCATTGAGGTAAGCCAGGATGGATGAGCAAGGAGCCAGTCGGAGAATTTGTGCAGTATTTTCTCCATCCGCCCCGGAGCGATATGCCGCCCGTGATATCCAATTAAGTAGGAGGTGGAGTCGCCGAGCGAGACGCCGAGCGCCCCCACAAGCCCGATGACATAGGGGTTAAGCCCTCCTGCACCGAGCGCAAAATTCACAAGCTGATAGGGAATGGTAATGAAGGTAGAGATCCCGCCTAAAAAAGAAACGACGAATGAGGTGATGTAGCCGTTTTCAAGCCCCAGAAGCGCAACAAGCTCCTGGGGAGGTATGCGGTAGAGAAAGAAGCTCCATCCAATCACCACTGCTACAAAGAGGCCTCCGGACAGGTAATGAAGAATTCGTTGCTGCATCCCTCTATTGTACCTTCAAACCCCTAAAAATCAAACGGTATGCTATCGCTTTCGCAGATAGATATACCCCCCTATTCCAATGGCAAGTACTGCAAGCACACCTCCCGCAACCGCAAGATTGGCGGGAGCGCTCTCTTCCGCAGCCACAGGCTCTTCATCCCCGTCATCTACGCCCCCATGCGCGAGTACAACTGCCGGTACCATGCTTAGTGCTACCATCCCGATGAGCAGCACTGTACCAATATGTTTCAAAATACCCATCACGTGATAATTATTCCACTCACAGGCGACTTTTACATTGCCCTCACTTTTTCTAGTATCTCCCTGATCTCCGGGCGGAAATTCAGCGAACGGAGATTCTCGCGCGCGATCCATTCGAGCTGGTAAGAATTCGCAGGCGAATTCCTTTCCCGTTCCGGTCCACCAAGACTTACTTCACCTGTGAAGCTTTTGGCAACAAAAAATATCTCTTTCTCGCCGTCTGCTTCAAGCGCTCCAACGTTATCTCCGAGTATAATATCAAGCCCGGTTTCTTCCTTTATTTCGCGGATTGCCGCCTCCTCAACCGTCTCCCTTTCCTCCACACCTCCTCCCGGAACTGCGTAGTACTCTTTTCCCTCACGCACCCGATGAATCAGGAGAATATCTCCATTGTTGAGTATAAATACTCCTACGCGCTGTCGCACAATTGACAGTTAAAAATTTAAAGTGAAAAGTTAAAAGTTCATTTATTCAGGGACCGCCTTGCTGCCACCGCAAAATCGCTTCCGAGGGATAGAGCAGCATAATAATATTGAGAAGAAGATTATCCCGTATGTAATACCCTACAAAAATCTCCATTGCGAGCGTGAGCGCAATAATCACCCACACGGGCAATCGGTATGCAAGCACAAAGCCAACAATTGAAGCGATGACGTCAAAGGTGGAGTTGAGTACACTATCACCGTAGTAATCAAGTGAGATCGTCACCGCCCGGTAGCGGTTGATTACAAAATCAGTATTCTCAAACACCTCCCATGTCGCCTCGAGCATAATAGCAAGCAGGAGCCGTAACCCCACAGACCAGTTCCATCGCCTCCCAAGCAGCCAGAAAAGGAGATAGAATCCAAATCCGTGAATCACGTGCGAGAAGGCGTACCAATCAGTGATATGCTGTGAGTTTTCCGAGCTAAAGGTAATCCCGTGCCAGAGCTTTACATAGCCGCATTTGCAGATAGGAATCCGCCCCATCCCGTAGAGTACGAGTGCAAACACCCCGAGAAGACCAGCAGCGATAGCAGAATCTACCCACAGCGGCACTTTGCCACCGGATGCGGCAAATATCCGGCGGCCATACCACCACCGCGCCGCAAGCACCACGAGCGAGATTGCAATAAAAACCCACACGCCCGTAAACCCTGGTAGCATGTATGTATCATATCAAATTTGTTCCTGCCCTCAAAGTAAAAAACGAGGTGACTGTGTTATACAACCGCCCCGTAGAAGATGCACATGCGTACAGAGATCGAATTCTACCCTGCATACATATATTTCCCTCCTCGATTTACATCGCAAGCGCGGGGGTTATCTGCGCCATTGCAACAATTCCTGTAGAGATTCCTGCGGAGGTGAGACACCAGCTGCACCAGTGTTTCAGTACCAAAAATTGTATGAGGGTGAGATACAATGAAAACGCGAATGCGGCAAACGTGAGAATGAAAAGAAGTGAAAGCATGAATGGAGTAGCGTATTGAGAGTAAACGAGTAACAAGCCATAGAGTGTTGCTATGCTTGCATAGTAGAAAATGCCGTAGTTTTCGAGCGGCACACCCCACAAGTGTGAGTAGGTACTGTTCGTTACATCGGTACACGCCGAACCAATAGTGCATGTAAGAGTGGCGTTTCTTTTTTTCGCGCGCAAATAGGTGGCAAAACAGAAGCCAGCTACGGCACTCGCAATAAGCGCAAGATACGTCCAATCGAGCGCGAAGGAGATACGCCAGTTGCTTCCGAGTGATCCAACCATCGCGAACCCAACAGCTGCCGCCTGTATCCCGTAATCAAGTGCTTTTTGTTGCGAGGTGGTTATGCTACACCCGGTAAGCCGCAGCACTGCATATTCGAGAAAATCCAGATCCCAGGGCATGGCTCCGACATATTTTTTGACATGGGTAAATATACATCCATCGAATACAAAGAGATGGAAGCGATGCAGTACCACCAGCGCTACCACAATCGGAAACGGAAGCAAGAGGCCGGAAAAAATGGCGGCAACAATAATTCCGATATGAAGCCAAAAAAGAATAGCACTACCTGTCACGAAAGTGTAGCGTAGGTAAACAGCACGGAAAACTGTTTGCACCAGATGACGGCAGACTTAAATTTCTTCAATTCTGCAATTGATGACTTCACGAGATACGCCTGACCTCCTTTTGTGCCTTGAAGGAGACCCAGATCCTTATATTCACCAAGTTCATGGTCAATTGTCGGTTCTGTGGAGAGGTAGAGATAGAGATCAGGTCCGGGCGTAATTACCACATCCTCGTCAAAGAGTACGATACTCTCATGTGCCGCATCACCCAACGTATTGGGAAAGAGGTATACTCTCCCCTTGCCCTTGTGCACAAGATCCCGCTTAACGAATACCCCGGAGCGACCTCCTTGTGCGTGGAATGCCTCGGGATTGGCTTTGATCCAGAGAAGGAGCTTTCGCTCTTGTTCCCCAAGGCCAACGTATTTACCAAAGAGCGTCTCCTTCAAGCCGCGCTCCCAAAGCACCCATATTGATTCTTTCAGAAAATTGAATGAAAAAGAAATTTTAGCCATAGCTTATCGAAGTTCTGCATAACTAAACACTATCGAGAACGGCACGCACCATACGAGGACTTTATTATATCTTTGTGTATCAACCGAGGCCGGAATTTCATAGTTTACATTGCCTTTGGTCGCGCGAATCTTTCCGAGGTCAACAAAATCATCGGCACTTAAATCAGAGGCGAGATATACGTGAAGATTCGGCCCATTAATAGTCTCGAAGTTTTCGAAGCGCAGGATTTTTTGATCACCGCCTTCGATTAAAAGCGCCTCTCCCGCCACCTCATGGGCACGGGGCTTAAATGTACCTCTTGCCGCTACCCGGGGCTCCGGGGGCATTGCATCAGTCTTCTCCATCGCCTCGCCGCGCATTGCATCTACCTCACGGTCAAATCGGGCCCTTTCGTCGGCGCTCATTGAGTCCAGCGCATCTTTGACTCCTGTATCAGGCGTGACAGCGAGCGGAGACGCCTCATCAAGTTCCATACTGTTCTGAAGCACCCATACTACATAGCCACCTCCTCCCACAAGCGCGAGCACGAACAGGACTATTAAAAGTTTTGTTTTCATAGATGCAGTGTAGCATGTCTATAGAAAGAGGAGCAATTGGCAACAATGTTTGTCTCCTCAAACAGAAAGGCGGTGCTGGATAACAATAATCCGGCACCGCCTTGAAAAGTAGTCATCATGCCATGCCCCAAGACGAAGATCTTTGCCGCGTATGACGCTCTGCCGCCTCGATCGATAGGTACTCCGGGATTTCTGTGAGCATGTGAGAGAGCATCCATCCTGCGACTGTTGCACGGCGTTCGGGCGGAATATTGTGACTCCCGAGAAGCGCGCAGAAGAGACGGAACTGTCGCTCGCGGACTGCGGGATCCTCTGCGAGATAGCGCCAGTTCCGCAAATCGCCGCCTCGCCTGATGACCTCACGCGCGTAAAGCGTCCATTCGCAGTTGCTCCTGAACGATTGCGAGCACAGCTCAGCAAGTACACGAGCATTGGAAAGTCCACCCTGCGGCAACGGCTCCCCTTCAAACAGAATGTTTCGTTCCATACACTCCTTTCTTCCTCCTTTCCGCCACTTCACAAAGAGAAGACGGCTAGGAAGACTGTGCTCCGAATGGTCTATGCATCACATCGGGTCCTCTGCGGCCGGTAATCGTCCGCAGAACCGCATACGCAATGAGGTGCAGTGGCCCGCGGCAGTGGCGGATCACCCTCTTTATCAAATGGTATCCACCCGGTCTTGGGAATACATACGGTATAGCCATATCGTTCCAGCATCTTTGCGCAAAAATAACGGTGCAGGAAAGGATGCGCGATAAGATGTACCACGCATACCCCATGCTCGCAAAAGTAGGTATGTGCCTGACGGATGACCTCGTCGGAATCAATGTAGATTCCGGGTATCCCGATTGAAAGTCCGATAGAGTCACACCCTCTCCAGCCCGTCTCCTGAAGATGTGATGCGATCTCCCACTGCAATGCCATATGCGCACGCGTTTCCTGGTACACTCTCTTCACCACCTCCGCAAGCGCTATATTGCTTGGTCCTACATCCTTCGAGCTGTCTGATCTTCCGAACGAAAGCGCAAGAATTCCAGCGTGCACATGGGACTTTTCCCGACCAGAAACTGGCACAGGCTACCCTCCTTTTTCATTTTTCCGCTTGTATATGAAGGAACAAGTAAAACAGAGAATACCATACCTACGGCGCTCTCGCAAGGCAGGAAAAGAAAAATACCCAGCCTTTAGGCGTAGGTATTTTTCTCATCTCCCTTCTATTTCCACCCCCACAGCGCGAGGATCACACCCATGACTATCAGCGTCACAAGATAGTAGCCGTTATTCACAAACCACAGCTTCCAGCTTTTGCCCTCCCACAGAACACTTCTGAGTGTAACCGGGGCAACGAAGCCAAGCCAATTCCAGATACCGGCCTGCACACCCGCATTTGCCCCACTCACTTTCAGGAATTCACTTGCAAAGAAGAGTGAATGAGCAAGCACATAGGCCATCACGAGCGATCCGATAAAGGCAGTGACATACGTCTTACCCATGCCCTGCGCTTGTCCGGCATCTATTTTTTCCCGGCTTATTCCGGAAAGCGCCATCCACTGCTTGCCAAACAATGGCCCATACCACAGAAAACCGATCACCATGCTCGCAACCGCCGCCGCGAGTACCGCGACATAATCAATAGGAACTTCAGGCATATATGTAAACGTTATGTGAACCCGACCTTTCCCCTCTCCCTCTATTTAACTACGAAATGTCCCGTGGGTAAACCTGGTCACATCACTCGCAGACCGGAGGCCGTTTGAAATACTGCGACTGCTCCTCAATTCGTTTGATCTCCTCACTAAGAGGTGCTCGTATATCTTCTGGCGCACGCTGGGCCGCCTCTTTAAATACCTCGATGTGCTTTTCGGCTACTTCTGCACCTGTCTTTTCAAGCTTTTCGATGTCTCTGCGATTCTCTTCTATCTTTTCTCTGAAATCCTTTGCCCGCTCGAGTACCCCATCAAAGTCATTTGTGCGGGCGAGCTTTTCCACCTCGGTAGTGTCCTTGCCCTGCTCGTGGAGCGTAATTTTCGTCTTCGTCTCCTGCCCAAACTGCTTCCAGAATACCGCTTCTTCGCCAATCCGCTTCACAGGGTTAATAATCGCACCGGTAAGCTGCTGACGCGTGGAATCAAAGAGAAAATACGCCGCGACGAGCGCGAGGCAGGCAAATATAACTATCGGGAGCCGTGATCTGCGCCGTTCGTCCATGTATATAGTTGTAAGATTTAACCGCGTTGTTCACACTTTACCACTTGTCGGGTAAGGTGGGAA
>CAYVXU010000004.1:0-6819 GCA_964454705.1 uncultured Candidatus Saccharibacteria bacterium
AGCTTAGAGAAGTGATTATAATTTCCAATTTTCAATTCTCAATTTACAGTAAATGTTCAATGCTTCAATTTCTCAATTGAAAATTGCTGCATTGAGCATTGATTTATAATGAGTGAAGTCGAACCAATGAAAATTAAAAATTGTAAATTGAAAATTTCTAAGGAAAAGAGCCACACGGTGTATGCCGCATGGCTCTTGAACAAAGAACTGATCTCGCTACGAGCGCGATTTATGCTTGGGGATGATCTCCTCCTTAACGGTGATCACCCTCCCCGGCACCTCCTCGCAGATGATCTTTCGCAGTCGTTGGGTAGGCTCGTCAGGATTCGTCTTTACCTCTCCTACCGCAAGAAGCCTTTTCTTTCCCGATTTCTTTTGCACCACTCTAACTCCTTTCTTACCCGCCACGCTTAGCGTGGTGAAATGTTTGACGTTCATGGCCATCGCTTGAAGTAGATGAGAGACTTACGGCGCTTCAACTGGTTCCGACGTGTCTCCCTATGCTCGCGTTGAGGCTTGTACCCAAGTCCCCGCATCACCTGCTCATGTGGGATCACCTGCGGGCAATCCCCGTGCGGAGCGGGCTCTTCAGGATGATTCATACACACCGGGCCAAGTATGCCGATGGGTGAGAGCTCGAATGGCCCGCGCCGTGATCTCCCCTCCGGCGTTTTCTTCGCCTTAGCCTGCATTGGCTATCTTCCTCTGCATCATCGTGTTTCTCCCTCGCCCGCCGTAGCTCGAAGAGCGGAGGCGGGCCTCGCCTTGCTGTAGTCCGTCAGTTTATGGACGAAGGCAGGCCCTTGCCTCGCCTTTTTGGCGAGCATCAGGAGCTTCTCCGGCGGCATCTTCTTATCTCTCGGTCTTTTCTTTTTCCTCTGCATGCCTCATTCCTCCCTGCAACCGAAGACTTCTCTTATATGCCTCTGTAAGTTTGCGTTTCCGGCTCCATCCGCGCTGCGACAGTATCACCTTTTCTTCAAAGAGACCGCCCTGTGTCTCGCTTATACGCTCAAGGTGCATGCGCTCGAATCGTTCGATTTCTCGCGCGATATGCTTCTTTGAAGCCGGGAGTCCCACCACGCATACCGACCGGAATTCACACCGCTCGCAGTGCGTACCCGGGTGAATACGGAATTCGCCGGGAGTGATGGTGGCAGGGTCAAACACCTTCCACTTCATCACATCGAAATACCGAATTCTACGATCGAGCACCGCGGATACATACGCCCACGCCTCGCGCAGCCACATCTCGGTTTGCAGAAGCACCTTCAGGCGCTCTTCAGGAGCGTGATCAAAATGCACAGATTCAAGTTTGTAACCCGGAAGACGGATGAAATCGAATCCCTCCGCCTCGCGCTCTGCATGCAGAGAGGTGAGCAAGCGGTAGAAAAGTTGCTGCTCTTTGCGTCGCGCCTCTTCAGGGCCGGGTATGAAGCCGGTCTTATAATCCTGAATCCGGTATGGCGCATGGGGGTCGTCCACCGCAAGCGGCTGGAGCCTGTCTACAATTCCCCGTACGGTAAGACTGATTGATACTCCACTTTCTTCGCCCTGGAGTGCGCCTGTAGAGAGCGGGATCATTAGTGTGTGGCGGAAAAGCTTCTCCACCGTCGGCCGCGGCGCGGTGCCATCACGAAACATAAGGTTCTGCGCAAAAAACTCGCGCGCGATCGTAAACGTAAGTCCCTTGTAGAGGTCTTCTTCTTCGGGTCTACGGTAGTGCAGCGGTCGTCGCAGCTCCCACGGATCGCGCGGCCTCCGGAAGCTGTCGGAGCCGTGCTCGCGCTTCCGCACTCCTTCCCAGAGCATAAAGAGCTGCTTTGCAAAGCTATCCGCCGATCGGAATTTCACGTTGAAGAAGTGCTTGAGCATGTAGTGGACCGCTTTCCCGAATTCGAGCTCAGCCGGCATAGGAAAGTAGCCATACTCTTCCTGCAGCTTCCTTCGTTCGGAAGTATCGAGCACATACGTAAAGAAGAACCGCTTGGGACAGTTGCGCAGTGTCGTGAGCTTACTCGAAGACCACAATCCCTTGATGCGTTCCAACCCACCTCTATCCATTCTTCCACCCCTTAAAGTGTCGGGAGACGTGAGACGTCTCTTTCGTTATGGGAAAGAACGTTTGACGTTCCTTCCTCCTTTGTCCACCGAAGCCCTCGCCTTGCCGAAGCCATCGGTCGCACGTCGCCGAAACGGCTCTGGCGGACGGCGCGCGAAGCGCAGGTTGGCGTAGGTGGATTGTCTACACTCTTCCATCATGTCAACGTACTTACCATTAGAATATTATAACATATCTGAATATTGTATGCAACCAGTCTGCGAAAATTGAAGCTGGGTGCTGATGACTTCTAACAGGAAAAGCCGGCTTTTCTTGCGAAAAACCGGCTTCAGAAAGAACAACGCGACACGCCCTACTCCACCGGAATGATCTGCATCACGACAGGTTCGATCAGGAGGGTGAGGGTGGAGAAAGCTCGTGGCAGCATACCATAGCTCTTCACCCCGTCTGGCCCGAATGCAGACACAAACGGATTCCCTTCTAGATCATATACGCGACCCAAGCTTGCGATGCATCTCGCAAGCACGAAGTAATCTTCTACAGTCGCCTCTGGTATTATCGCTCCTACGTACTCCCTCAAAACACCCGATGCGCCCGTTTCGCTGTGAAGCGCATACCAGTGCACGAGCAACCTCGCTTTCATTATCTTCTCCTTCTTCGCCCGCCATAGCTTTCTTTGACCCCCGTAGTTTTAACGACCGCGTGCCGCCATAGCTTTCCTTGACCTTCGTAGCTTTAGCGAAGTAGGTAGCGGTGGCGCAAGGGGGTAGCGACGGCGGGCGAGCCCCGCCGTAGCTCGAAGAACGGAGGCGGGCCGTTGCAGCTTCGCCAAGACTACACTGGACGAGCAAAGCTCCGTCTGTTGAAAGCAGGTGCTGCTATCCAATCACCACAGTAAGCAGGAGCGCCGCTCCCAGCACCCACTGCACGCTCTGCATGAATGCCCTATCCTGGTAAGTCACCGTACTCTCCTTCCTTATATGACGGAGGTCGCCGCAAGCTGTTCCACATGAGTACGAGTACTAACGTGGGAATGAGCGAGACAGCAACGAACATGCTCATGAATTCCACTGGACACCCCGGTGCACAGAAGCACTGGATACGCATCATCTCGAGAAGTGTTTCCACTTAGCGCTGCTCCTGCGCTTGCTGCTTGCACGGTGCGAGTTCGTCTTTCCTCTCATCGCAAACAGTACACTCCCAGTACTCGGACCGAACACCAAGAGTTGGATCGTCATCGTCAAAGTTGTAGTGGATGTGAACATGGTGGAGCGTGTCGGTTCGACAGTTTTCACAAAAGCCCATCCTGCTTGCTCGTATCATTACACTTCCTTCCTTGCCCGCCATAGTCTTGATGACAACAGATCTTGTCTCGTCACTAGGGCAGGCGGTTTCGTTTATTCACTCCTAAGGGAGCCTGGCCTAGATTCTATTACTTCGGCCAGAACAGTGTGTAGATCATTACCTGAACATCGCACCGATCATGCATATCGCAGCCACCGGAAAAAACATTTCAGCAACATCTCCTTCCCAAGGGCCAATGACCACCCACACTGCTGGTACATACCCAAAGTAGAGCGCGAGATTAAAGTTAGAATCTACATCCCATCTTCTTCGTTTGCCCCGGCGAACCGCACGGTAATCAAACCAGCGGCATATAGTAGTTACTCCAACAATCCAGCAGAAGAAAGGGACCCACTGGAACAAAGAAACCTTGCAGCACATTTTTTTCCTCACAGCTTCTATTCACCTCTAGGGCTACAATTGTATGAAGGTACAGAAACGTCTGTCGTTTCTTTCCTTTTATGAGTTAAAGAACGTTCAGCGTTCCCCACCAAAATCTTTATTCTTATAGTCCTGACATAGGCGGGCATTACCCACCGTAGCTCGAAGCGCAAAGGTAGGTTCGCGCGAATTAAAGAATATAAGACTTTGGTGGAACCCCGAACTTCACGTAGTTCGGGGCTAAGAAAAAGAACAAGAAGTTATGCGGGGCTTTTCTGTGCCTCCATTGGAGGAAGGTTCTCTGTCCAGCAGAGAAAGCAACCTATCGATTCGTCGACGTAGACCTTGTCATGCTTTTCACAGATGTGAGCACCAGTAGGGACTGCCTTGATTCCGCCCCTTGTGGCGACCGGCACGACTTTCATATTATACGCTTGGCAAGCATCAACGAACAGTTCCAGCCTCCGGTTCCCCCTTCCGGTCCACGAATAAGTTGGGTTGTAGGAGTCTTCGGGATAGTGGTCCCAGTTGCAGACGAACTCCTCGCCCCTTTCTGAAACGGCTTTCCACCCGGCCATTGTATGATCTTTTTTCGAATAGTTCCCGGGCACGTTTTTTGTCTGGATAATCGTGACTGGAATTTCCTCGAGAACAACAGCGCCCGGATGGGAAATCCCCATCTGGTCGGTGTAGGCATCGATACGATGATCCAGCTTCCAGAGCACAATCTTCCTGCCGATCACTGATGTTCCGTCCGCCATATTTCGTTCCATTGCTTCTCCTTTTTCACCCGCCATAGCTTTAGCGAAGGTGGGCTTTACCTCGCCGTGGCTTTTCGTCAGAACTTTGTCCTTACTCCACACACGTATGGAACTTGCTTGCGATACGGACATGTCCTGGACCCGGAAGATGGCTATCGGGATGCCGGTTCCATTCTACATCGCGCAACGCGACCCTGTCGCCACGCTCCGGTTTTGCTCCGGCCACGATCCCCCAGAGGAGTGTTGTGCCTCGGTTCTCCTGCCCTACGTCTACCCACACCAGATGGTGGTCAAATGGAATGGGAGTTACCGCTCTGACTTTTCCGACCTCGCACCGATTTCTCGAGTGCGCAGCATCATCCTGTATGACGAGAATCGAAGGATCTTCACGAGCCATCGCCTCGAATCTCCTCTCTTCGCGATCCAATCTCCACAATTCGATGAAAAGGATCGAAAAAACCACGACAAACACTACCGCAAGCGCAACACTGTTTCGCTTCATTGTCTTCTCCTTTCCTACTCCTTTATCATTGTGTACAGCAATACTAAGGTAACCAAACTACCTACCCCCACCAGAAGACCGACGTGCATACTTTCTGATGCGATGCCAGCCGCTCCGGCAAAACACAATACTGCCAGTAAGGAACCAATAAAGTCCATCTTCTCCTCCTTTGCCTCGCTGAAGTCCGCCAACCGGCAGACGAAAGCGGGCTTTGTCTCGCTGAAGCTTTAGGCTTTCTAAATCCTCTTCTTTCTAGGAAAGAACTGGCAATTTCAGTTACATATATTATACACCTCTAATTCTAACTTGTCAATGTTTTCTGACACGAGAAAAATGGCTTAGCAGAGCCACCAATAATATGTTTGCATTTTCGAATGAGAACAGATATTTTTAAGTGAGGACAAGAATTGAAAATTAGAAATTGGAAATTATTTTAGCTATGCCTCCACGCGATTTATTTGCCCCTCTCACGCAACCACCTGAAGGACGTGTCTACAGCGTCTCCGAGTTTAATGAATTCATAAATGGTGTGCTTGCGGTGCATCCTGTGGTAGTGGAGGGAGAGATCAGCAGGTTTGAAATACGCCAGCAGCGCCTTATCTTTTTCACACTTGTAGACAAAAAGAGTACTGTGGATTGCTTTGCAATGATCTGGGACATTGACGCGCCGCTTGAGCTGTGTACAGAAGGCGCAATGGTACGCGTGTATGGTGTACCGGGACTCTACGTAAAATCCGGGCGCTTTCGAATCAACGTGAAGCGGCTTGAACTTGCCGGTGAGGGAGCGCTGCGGCGCGCCTATGAACTTTTAAAGGCGCGGCTTGCGAAGGAAGGACTATTTGATATAGCGCGTAAACGTATATTGCCGCGCTATCCGCGCCGAATCGGGCTTATTACCTCACGCGATGCCGCCGCGTACTCCGATTTTCTCAAAATACTTCGTGAGCGTTGGGGCGGGCTTGAGATTCTATTCATTAATGTTGCCGTGCAGGGAGTCGGCGCGGTGCCGCAGATCGTACGTGCAATCGAGGCGATGCAACGTGAGAATATTGATGTAATGGTGATTACGCGCGGCGGAGGAAGCCTCGAAGACCTTGCGGCATTTAATTCAGAAAAGGTAGCACGGGCGGTATTTTCTTCCCGCATTCCGGTGGTGGTGGGTGTGGGGCACGAGCGTGATGAAAGCCTTGCCGATTTTGTAGCCGACGTGCGTGCCTCTACCCCTTCGAATGCGGCCGAACTCATTGTACCGCACCGCCGGGAAGTACGTTCTGAAGTAATACATTCCTTACAATCCATGGAGCGTACGGTAGAGGCGCGCGCGCGCGCGGATATGAGGAAGAACTTCATCATTCAGTGCGGGCAATGGCGCATGCAATAACAATCCAGGCAGGCTATATTCACCGGCTTATTGCAAGCGCATTTCACCAATTTGAAATATTTGCGAGTTCCACTTCACTCTTTGCGCACAAATCCGCACACTATGCGCAGAGGATATTGCTTGCCTTGCAGTTACATCTGCAGAAATCACAGTCGCTTCTCGATCTGCGCTCAAAAATGCTTTCTACACTAAGCCCGTTGCATACCCTCGCACGTGGCTATAGCATTGTATTTGTAAACGGCACTAAGAGGATTATTCGTGACGCAAACGATGTTGCAGTTGGAGAAGATATCACAGTGCGGCTTTCCCGCGGACAGCTTCGGTCAGAAGTGAAAGAAAAGTTAAAATAAAATTTTCAATTCTCAATTTACAATTTTCACTCAATTTT
>CAYVXU010000004.1:6829-7472 GCA_964454705.1 uncultured Candidatus Saccharibacteria bacterium
CAAATAAGTATGATCTCGAATAACGTGCAGCAGTTTTTGGTGAAAACATTATACGTCTTTGTAGAAGTATTCCAGAAACAACTATTACAAGACCTCTTAATTCTGCAACTGGTCCGATCTGCGACGAGTGTAGGTGCAAATTATATGGAGGCAAATGGTGCAAGTTCACGCAAAGACTTCAAACACAAGATACATATTTGCAAAAAAGAGGCGCAGGAAACAAAGCATTGGTTGCGAATGATGCAGACCTCTGTACCACAATTCACAGATGAGTTAAAAAAACTTTTCCAAGAATGTCAGGAACTTACGTTGATCTTTCAAAAAATTATCACCTCAATGGCTTCTAAAGAAAAATTGGGTAATTGAAAATTATTTGAAAATTGAAAATTGTAAATTAAAAATTGTGTAGACGTATGCCAAAAGAAGATAAATCGTTCGATTTTGAAAAAGCGTTTGATGCGCTCCGTAAGATTACCGAGGAACTTGAACGTGGTGAGATCCGCCTTGAGGACGGGATTGAAAAATTTGAAAAGGGCCTTGTACTTGCCGGCGAGCTCAAAGCAAAGCTCAAGGAAGTTGAAAACAAGGTAAAAGAAATAAAAACGAAGTTTAAAGCCGTCCTCGAAGAAGAGGAGTCAGAAAT
>CAYVXU010000004.1:7482-17614 GCA_964454705.1 uncultured Candidatus Saccharibacteria bacterium
GAAATTCCCGAATCAGAATCCTGATATCCGGCCGACTGCCGATAGCGAATCATTGTGGAGAAGTCTTTCACTTGCCGGAACGGCAGATATAAAAGTGAGGCTCCACACACCGATTCGTCTTCGGCAGGTCGGCGGATATCAATTGGTGTGTTGCGAGAAAAAGGTAGCAGGCAATTTACGCGGCGTGAGAGCGGCCCCGTTCAATCTCGCCCGTGCGCGTACACGGCGTACAATTATCTTTTGCTCCAGTTCGTCCGGCTTCATATGCATATGTGTTTTTTGCATATCGCGGACAATCTTTTTTATATCTGACTGCGGAAGCCCAAATTGGTCATTCCCCAAAAACGCAACCCCTTCTTCTCTCCCGCGCCGCATAATCACCAACGCGTGACCCTCGTGGCCGGGGCGCGGATCAAAATCTACAGGATGATGGAAATTATCGAAATAGCGCTCGTGGCCATACCCGTGGAGAAAGGGATTGGCAGAGGCTGCAGGTGTGACGTTTAACCCTACTTCGGCTACAAGAAAATCAGACGGCCCTGTGGTAATATCGTGAGACTCTTCAAGTAAAAGTTCCTCACGGTCATGCTCCCAATTATGGGGCAGTGCATATACTCCCTCAAGTGTGACGCCGGGGATTTTTTTCTTCTGCGAGAGATCGTATTCAGGGGTAAATTGTTCGGGGGTTTCCATTCGAAGTTTATTGAAAATTGTAAATTGCAAATTGAAATTTACTTCTTCTAGCATACGCCTTCTATTTCCGAAATGCAAAAGCGGCTCATCTTGCTGCGTCGCCCGCCGTCGCTCGCAAGGCGAGCTATGGCGGAGGTAAACCCGCCTTCGCTAAAGCTTCGGCGGGTAAACAAAAATCAGCTCACTGTGATGAACCGCTTATGCTTTCGTCAAGTTGAATGTATTAGGCATTACCTTCGCCCCCGCCCTCTTCCATTCCGCCTTCCTTTTCTTTTTCTTCTTCGCCCGTTCCTTCGTTTCCTCCCTCTTCAGGGGTTGCGGGAGTTTCCTCCTCGTTCGGTTCTGCAGGCGCCGCGTCTGGCATCTGCGACCGGATGTCTTCGAATGTCATTGTATTCACCTCCCTTCATTGAATGTGTGTCGTGTCTCGCACGACTCCATCAAGAATACACAACTTTTTCACTGCGGTCAATATAAAATTATGAAATTCCAAATCCCAAGCACCACATTCTCAGCCTCCGCCCCCGCTTCGCCTGGCGAGCAAGGCTACGGCCGGCCGGAGGCAAACAATGACCGAAATCCTAATGTCCTACATTCGATACGTTTTGATCATTGGGTCATTCGAATTTAGAATTTGTTTGGATTTTGGAATTTGTAATTTGGAATTTATCTAGAGTAGTCCCGAATCCTGCTCATGCGCGAGATGCGCAAGGCCAAGGTGCACGAGCGAAGTGTTGTAGGCTTGCACAATGGCGCGTTCGGGAGAATCTGGGTGAAATTCCAGCTGTACATCGCTGTAGACCACGCGACCGCCCGTGCGGTATGTCCACGGGTCCCGCCTGATGCGATTACTTTGTATACGGGCAAATAACCGTTCGATGCGCCCCCCCATTCTTCCCGCAAGCAGCCACTCCCCTATTGTTCGGATCGCCGCGAGACCTTTGCTTCGCCGTACTGCTTTAATGTGCATATTCGTATCTTCGGCGGGTAGTTGCGCAAGATATCCATCTATCCACGTTTTATTTGCGCTCCAAAAGTCCTCTGGAGTAATACCCGCGCTCACCAAAGGGATAAGCCGTGCATAGGTCTGCGCGTTGTAGATGCTCGGGTACGGTACGCAAAGCCCCTGGGTGGAGAGATAGTGATTGAGGCAGATTTTGTCTTTCGCGATGACGCCGAATCTCCGGCGGCGCACGCCAAAAAGCTCAGTTACCGCAGTCACGAGCGCCCGCCCCGTCCAGATGCGCCCGTGTGCTGCTACGATGAGAAGATCAAGGTCGCTTGAGTCGCGAGTATTGTTGTAGACAAGCGATCCGCTTGCAAACACAAGCCGCACAAACGGCACCATCTGCAGCCACCACGCAACCCTGCGCACCCGCTTCCATTTGCGATCGGCGATCTTCTGCCGTTCAATACGCATCTCATAGAGATGAGTTCTGCCCGCAAGCATGTACATGCCGTTTTTTGATTCAAGGTGGGTCCCGTTGAGTTCCTGAAGCGCATGCAGTACTTCGGTGAGTGCAATGCGCTCCCCTACCTCTGCCGGCCTGCGCAAAAGATACTTCCACGTTTCAAATGCGGTAAGCGGCATTTGCAGCGCATCGTAATAAGCAATGGTCGCAAGAATCGCTTGTTTGAAAGGATTCACAGTAAATAATTATTCAACTGTATTGAACAAATCAGATAAAATTGAAAAGATAATGAGCATTATTAGCGATCCGCCAATAATGGTGCTGATGAGGGCAGGAAGCATACCTGCCTTCTGGAAAGACCTTAGACGATAGAGTACAGAGGCGCCGACAAGAAAAGATATAACAGCCATTCCAAACCCAATATATCCAAGAAGATTGAAAAACTTTATCTGCAAGGAACTCGCATTTCTTAAATCAATAGTTGCAACAGAAAGAATAATAGCAAGCAATCCTATTATTAAGAGAATTAGTGAGGTAAAACCAAGACGTTCCCACTTTCTATCAGATGAAGTATTTTGATCGGTATTTTCAAACATTAACGTTCTCTGTTTATAAGTTTACCGGCTATTATCGATCAGATTGAATAGTCAAAGCCTTTCTGTGAATGCTGCGCCTAACAGCAAGAAAATGTAGGCCAAAACAGGCAAACTTAGAAGAAGTCCGCATAGTGCGAATATCATCCCCTTCTCGCGAAAAGATCTCAAGCGATATACAGAATACAATCCCAGCCCGCAGGCTAGTAAAAGTAAAGAAATGCCAAGTAAAATACCAATGAGCCCAAGAGAGTATGGAAATCGAGCAATTCCCTCTCTGTCACTAAACGTGATGCCAATAAGAAACCACCCCGCGAGTGCAAGAAAAAGTGACCATGCACCAAGTCGGTTCTTCGCTTGTCATCCTTTTGTTTCAGGAGTATCCATCATACAAAGTAAATCTGCCTTTATTATAGCAGGTCTTGTATATTCCTCATGTTTTTTTGTCCACACCCCAGCTTTAAACATTAAAACGCGATCGCGTTTTAATGTTTAATTTATGAAATGCATGGATCATAGTAAATAAAAGGAAAGACCCACAACAGATGTGTGGGTCTCGAAGGTTCGGGGAGAATCTGGAGAGTGTTTACAGGCGGTACAGGCCTGTCCGTTCGGGCGGGTCTTGATGGGACGCGCTGACACGAAACTTTCCAGATCTCCCCTACTCCATTCCCGGGGGGCCGAGGACGGAGATTTAAAGTGCTTTTACCGGCAGGAGAGGAACCCGTTCTCTGTCTTTTCGGTAGTTCCATCCGTTCCCCAACGACCACATGCTCACTTCCGAACGGATTTCCCCAACGGGAACGGGTTCTCTCCTCCGATAACCGCACAGCAGCAAACGCGGGTCTGCCCAGCTTTTACATGCTGTACGGAGTGACATCTTAAAAGATCTACAGGTCGGGAGGAGGTCTGCCGTCTTCCTACGGAGGCAAACATTGCGGTGCTGACCATTCGTTATTCAGAAGCCGACAGCCTCCTCCTTTCCTGCCGCAGGAGGGCACCCACGGAAGGTCGAACCCCATGGACGACCTGACAGTGCTATTATATATCCCCTTCAATTTGTGTCAAGCCCCCGTAAGAAAAGCTTCCACTCTCTTGTCTTATTCTTCTACCAAGGTTATCTGAACTTGTCGAAATCACTTTTTCTAAGAACATCGCAGATCGAAATCAGCCGACTGCCAATAGCGAATCATTGTGGAGAAGTCACTCACTGCCGGAACGGCAAATATCAAAGTGAGGCTCCACACCGATTCGTCTTTGGCAGACGGTGATTTCGGTAAGTTTAGATAACCTGCACTTTCAACATCTTCTTCAGAAACTGCCCCGTATAGCTCTTTTTTTCTTTGGCGATATCGCGGGGCGTTCCTTCCGCCACAATCGCTCCCCCTTTTGCCCCTCCTTCCGGCCCAAGATCAATCACCCAGTCCGCGCATTTTATTACATCAAGATTGTGCTCGATGACGAGCACGGTATTGCCTTTATCCACAAGCCGCTGAAGCACCCCTAACAATTTGCGGATATCCTCAAAGTGCAGGCCGGTGGTCGGCTCATCGAGAATATATAAAGTCTGGCCGGTGGCACGCCGTGAAAGCTCCGTTGCAAGTTTAATGCGCTGTGCCTCTCCTCCCGAGAGGGTAGTGGCGGGCTGACCGATTTTCATGTATCCAAGGCCTACTGCTTCAAGCGTTTCCAGCCTCTGGTGCACCTGCGGAATATTTTTGAAGAGTCCACGTGCCCGTTCGACACTCATATCGAGCACGTCGGCAATCGTTACCCCTTTGTAGAGCACCTCAAGCGCCTCTTTATTATACCGCTTGCCGTGGCACTCCTCGCACTCGATATAGACGTCGGGCAGGAAATGCATCTCTATTTTTTTGAGCCCCTGCCCTTCACATACTTCGCATCGTCCTCCTTTTACATTGAAACTGAATCTCCCCGCCTTGTAGCCGCGGGCGCGGGCTTCGGGGGTGCGGGCGAAGAGTTCACGGATGGGCGCAAAAAATCCCACATAGGTGGCGGAGTTTGAACGCGGCGTGCGGCCAATGGGCGACTGATCTACAATCACCACTTTATCAAGGTGTTCGGTGCCGAGGATTGCTTCGTGCGCGCCGGGGATGTCTTTTGCATGATAAAACTTCTGCAGGAGCGCGTGGGCAAGGATATCGTTTACGAGCGTACTCTTGCCGGAGCCGGATACGCCCGTCACCGCGACAAATTTTTTAAGCGGAATGCGAACGGTCACGTGCTTGAGGTTATGTTCCGCAGCGCCTTTAATAATAAGTGCCTCTCTGCCGCCGCTTCGGTACTCCTTCGGCGCTTCGATTGATTTTTTCCCGGAGAGATACATCCCGGTAAGCGTGTGGGTTTTTTCAAGTTTGCGTGGCGGTCCTGTAAAGATCACCTCTCCTCCATGCTCCCCCGCTCCCGGCCCGATATCTACAATCCAATTTGCGGTGCGTATTGTTTGCTCATCATGCTCCACCACAATTACGGTATTCCCCAGGTCACGCAGCGCGCAGAGCGTAGCAAGCAGCCGGTTTTGATCACGCTGGTGCAGACCAATCGAAGGTTCATCAAGAATATAGAGTACTCCCACAAGCTGGGAGCCGATTTGCGTGGCGAGCCGAATACGCTGCGATTCACCGCCTGAGAGGGTAGTAGAAACGCGCGCGAGAGTAAGATACTCGAGCCCCACATCAAGCAAAAACTGCAAACGCTTCACCACCTCCCGCACGATTGGCTCGGCGATCGTGCGCTCCGCACGGCTTAAATGAGTAAGCGATGGTTTCTCATCGGATGCTGTCGCGCCGTTGTGGAATGATTTAAAAAATGCTGCGGCGTCTTGTATGGCAAGTTCGGTGATGTCGGCTATGGATAAGCCATGTCCATTGGGAGAAGCACCAAGAAACACCGACAGAGCCTCCGGCCGCAGGCGTTTTCCATTGCACGCCGGGCAGTTGTGCTCCGTCATATACCGCTCAATCTCCTCACGCGTCCACTCTGATTCTGTCTCTTTCCACCGCCGCTCAAGATTGGGTATCACTCCTTCAAATCCGCCAGCTTTGTCGCCATAGAGGATGATATCTACGATAGGCCGCGGGAGCTTTGCCACCGGAACATCAAGTGAAAAGTGATGCCGGCGCGCAAGGCGCTCGAACATCCACCAGTACCAGCCCTGCCTGCCCACGCGATGTGATGCGCTCGCCCACGGCCGTACGGCTCCCTCTCCGATCGAGAGCTTTTTATTGGGTATCACCAATTCCGGATCAACTTCAAGCCTTGTCCCAAGACCGGTACAAACGGAGCACGCCCCGTGAGGGCTGTTAAATGAGAAAGTGCGAGGCTCGATTTCCGGCACGCTGAACCCGCAGTTTGGGCATGAAAATTTTTCGGAGAATTGTGTTTCTCTCCCGTTTTTCTTCCCTGCTTCAGCGGGAAGCGAGATGGTCACAATGCCATTCCCCAGCTTAAGCGCGGTTTCCACAGAGTCGGCAATGCGCGCGCGATCCGGCTCCCCGGGGTCAATCACAAGGCGATCCACCACCGCATCCACTGAGTGGCGCTTGTAGCGGGCAAGGGAGAGTTGTTTTGCCTCCTCAACCGGATACACGGTGCCATCCACACGCACCCGCAGATATCCTTTCCTGCCAATATCATCAATGACCATCTGGTGCTCGCCTTTTTTATCGCGAATCATCGGGGCAAGAATAAGGATCTCGCGGTTCGCAGGAAACGCGAGCACGTGATCGGTAATTTGCGTGGGGCTCTGCCGGGCAATGGGGACGCCGCACTTCGGGCAGTAGGGCTTACCGATGCGCGCAAAAAGAAGCCGCAGATAATCATAAATTTCGGTGATAGTGCCCACTGTAGAGCGTGGGTTGCGGGAAACGCTCTTCTGGTCAATGGCAATCGCAGGAGAAAGCCCGTCAATGTGCTCTACGTCGGGTTTATCCAGCACGCCCAAAAACTGCCGCGCGTAACTCGAGAGGCTTTCCACATACCTGCGTTCCCCTTCGGCATAGAGGGTATCAAACGCAAGCGAAGATTTGCCCGAGCCGGAGATACCGGTGATCACCACGAGTTTGTCGCGCGGGATGTCGATATTAATATTCTTGAGATTGTGCACGCGCACCCCGCGCACCCTGATTGTATCAGCCATAAACGGCAATTATAGAGCAAAATCAGCGGGGTGTACAGTACGATAAAGTCAAAATTCAAAATGCAAAAGTCAAAATTAAGGAAAACCGGCCTAGAACGAATCTAAGCCGGTTTGGGATGAAAGGAGCTGGTGCTACTCTTTGAGGAACCTAATGATCTCCTCGATCGGAGCGTCACGCTTTACGTAGAGAATTCCACTCTCTACTTGGAACGTGCTACTGGGGTATATCTTTACATTCCCTACGTCCACGACCTCGGGGAGCGTGAGGAGTTTTTCGAGAAAGAGACCGTATTTCTTATCGTAGGAATGAAAGTTCGTGACGTCCCATCCCTTCTTCTGGGCAACGTGTTCGAGTTCTCTCCCTCTTCGTCTCCAGAAATGCTCCTCTTCTTCTAGGCGCTACGCTTCGTGAGCATGCTCGCCCATGTTTCCTCCTTTCTGTTTAACGAGGTGGGTCGTCTTTGCTACGCCGCGTCGGCGACGGTGGAGCCCATCGTGCCGCGACGGTAGTCGGAGAGCGAGAGATGACCTCCACGCTTGAGGCTCTCAAGTATCTTCTGCCGTGTGGTAAGGCAGGTGATATCGAACTTAAGCGGCACCCCTGTCTCTTTCGAAATCACGCGCATCCGCTCTTTAATGTACTCTCGCCCGCCTTCCTGTCGGTCACAGAATACAATGATGCCGTCCGGTTTATAGCCCTGGTACGCTGACTCCTGGAGTACGTTTGAAATGGTGCGGCCCGTCATGATGGTATCATCGGCAACGAAGTACCGACAGCCTACCCGAGGATGCCCGAACATCTGCATGATGGTTCCTTCAGGGGTGGTGAATGGCGCAAGGGTGACCATCGGGCACTTGATCCCTGCGATTACTGGGGCAAGCGTCCATGATACGCAGATGATGCCGCAGCGATGCACTCCCTCTTCTGACCGGAGCGGCGCATACCGCTTCTCAAGTGCGGTATGGAAAAGCTCAACGATCTCACTGCGAATCTCCGGTTCGTCGTAGATGGGATTGCGCAGGCGCATATCGAAGAACGTTTCCTTCCCGTCGTGCCGGAGAATCTTCTTCCCGACGACGATTGCTCCCGAGAGATAGAGTTTCTCGATGAG
Source organism: uncultured Candidatus Saccharibacteria bacterium (assembly GCA_964454705.1). Classification (GTDB taxonomy): domain Bacteria; phylum Patescibacteriota; class Minisyncoccia; order CAYVXU01; family CAYVXU01; genus CAYVXU01. The sequence continues at coordinate 15,452 of CAYVXU010000004.1, forward strand.
TGAAAATGGGACCATTGTGCTCTCCTTTCGTGATAGTTGTAAAAGTGCCTCCCTTCCCACGTATCCCTCCTTTGTAGTACCTGCGCAACGGAATGTCAAATCGTTAAAGAACCGACCTCCAAGTGGGTGGTCGGCGGCAGTCGTCTGCGGAAGCGGTTTTTCTCTTTAAAAATTTTTTCTGTCGCAAAAAACTGCTATCGCAGATTTTTGCGACATTGATTACTATGGAAAATTCTTTTAGCTACTTACTTGCTGTGTAACCGAGATCAGCGACGCCTTTTATGATCTGTTCCACCGTAATCTTTGAAGGGTCGTACTCAAACGTACCCTTCTTGCCCTCGTAATCTACAAACGCCGAGGTAACCCCGTCCATCTGCGAAGTGAGCATTTGGATGCCGGTAGCGCAAGCTCCGCAATGCATTCCCTCAATGTGTAATTCAATTTTCTCCATGTAAGTTTGCTTTATTTAGGTAATGAAATATCCTGTCACGTATAAATATACACTGAATATCGTAAGGGAGACAACGAAAAGATCAGCAACAATAAATAATCCAAGCAGCACAACAGGCCGAGATACATATTTACTTAAAATAAATGTCTCTACCAGTAAAAGCACCTCGTAACCGATGAAAACTTCAATGATAGCAATCAGAGTATCTTGTAGTGTAATATCTGGGTAATAGAAAAGGTAAAGCAAAAACGTAACACTGATCGCACTTAAAATATTTGGCATCAATCCAGACAAGAACACATCGGGTTTAGAGGGAATCAATCTAGTATTGTTTGTGTATAATTCCACTGAGGTAGCAAGTAACCAAAGCGGGATAAGAATATACATTCCCAACAAAATAAGAGAAAGAAAAAAATTCTCAACAAGAAGTAAAGGAGGAAGCCTGAACTCAAAAGGTGACGAAAAGGTGTTGTTTGTGGATTGTACATAGAGAAATCCGATTACAAGGTAGATAAAAAATAATGAAATAGCCGCGATAAGAAGACGCTTTACAATTTTATATGAATTGATATCTGTCACGCCTTTGTTATTAGTTATTCGTTATTGTTTTCCACCCTTTCAATCGGCGGATTTTCGCATCAATATTTATATTACACGAAGTCAGTTCACAGGAGAGGTGAACCTACTAGGTGGTGAGGGTTTCCCCACTTCAATAAACTGAAGAATGCGGTCGCGGAAGCGGTAATAAAGATAGCCGGCGAGCACAAGAATGATACCGAGGCTAATGTACGAGATAAAACGATAGAAATCATTGTCGAGATTGGCAGTGTCATAGAGAAACACCTTTGCGACCACCACACCGAAGAGCGCGAGCGCGAAACGCCGCGATGACGCAGACCGACGCACGATGCCAACGATCATCACTATAATCGCATAAAGCATGCTACAGAAAGTGCAGCGTTCTGACGGTTGTGGAGCGATTTAAGCGCCTTGGGATTATTCCATACACCCGACTCAATCACTCTTCTGCGTTCAAAGAAGTCGGAAACCTCAAGGGTAAGGAGCGAGAAGAGGAGGGCATGCATGCCAAAAAAGAAAAACGTGCTTGCAAAGCGAAATTCAAACGCGGAGATGCGTTCCCTCTTCGCGTAGAGAAGATAGAGTAACGCCCCCGCACAAAGAACAACCATACAATACGCAAAGACCCGTGAGTTAGAGACTGGGATGTAGGTAGTAAGATTCGCAGACGCCTCTTCTGAAAGCAGCCGCATACCGGTAATGAGGAAGGTAATGTATACCGCAAACCGAAGCGATGTGTTGTTGAGGGCAAAGCTTCCCCACCCCGCAAGGAGACCTCCTACCGCCCATACTACCGGCAGGAAGTATTCTGCGTTGGGATAAAAGTCGGAAATTTCAAGCGAAATAATCAATTCGGCAAGAAGGTAAATATCCAGAAGAAGCAGTGATATAGCAACGGAGTATTCGCTTACCGATGTTACTGCTCTCGCCATACGATAGAAAAGAAATGTGAATATGCTGGCGCAGAGCGCGGTTATAAACACCAGCATACGGCTATTGAAAAATTCCGTTGCGCCGAAGGGTAGTTCTGAATCAACGAGCACAAGCCGTGCAAAGACGACCGCAAGAAGTGTGAGCGCACAAATTCGCCCTACAACATTCCGAATGCCAAATGCAATTGCACCGGTAAGAAT
>CAYVXU010000004.1:17624-21200 GCA_964454705.1 uncultured Candidatus Saccharibacteria bacterium
GGTAAGAATTGCTGCAAGCGACCAGAAGAATGAAAGCAGCCACATCTTCTCGGAATAGAAGTCTGAAATCTCCCGCGTTCCCAACCACGCGAGCACTATTGCGCTTTGGGCGAACAGAAATGACAGCGCGTTGCGTTCTTGATGGTCAATATCATTCTCGTGCCAATAGTAGAGCGCGCCCGCCACGCTATACGCGATAAGTGCGAGCACAAAAGCAAGTACTCTCGTATTCACCCATGGCGCCACATTTTCTACTTCGATAAAACTATCGAGTAACAGCAAACGCAGCAATACAAAGACGAAGACAGCCTGTGCAAAAAGCCGGACCGCGGGTGAGCGGAGTGCGAATCCAAGAAAGGTAAGTACCGCAGCCTCTGCGGCCCACCCGATCGTAATCCAGTGCTGTTCAAACTGAATTGGCACGAAGAGCACTGCAAGTACCGCAGCGATTCCGCCAAAGATTGCCTGCAGCCGTTTCGCGGCCTCGTCAGCGCCGTGCACCGCAAGCGCGCATACTAAGTAGAGAAGCGAAAGCGCAACGGTAAAGAGGCCGGCAAGATCAGGGTATACATCTTTGAATAGTAGATATCCAGCAAGGAAGTAGAGCGTCGGGGGTACGCTCGCAAGCATAAGATCATACTCATCCTGCGGCGCGCGATGGGTAATGAAATGTAGGAAGGTAACCGCAAGAAATACTGCAAAGAAAAGTGTCGCGTAGGAAAAGGCAACGGCAAACTGCGTTTCATTGTAAAACTGGTTTGTCCAGGCAACATAGAAGAAAACAGTTCCGCCAAGGCTAATAAATACAAGCGGCCGCCAGAGTTTCCACCACGCAATCGCAAACATACCTATATCGAGCAAAAGAAGATAGAGAAAAAGACCGTGAGGGTTATTCTCCCCCGTAGAGATAAGATACGGGGTGAGAAGCCCTCCCAGCTGGGTAAACACCGCAAGTGGAAGAGAGTTGCTTCGTATCGCAAGCGTCACCCCTACTACGGTCACGAGCACCATTCCGGCAAATGCGACTGCATGCGGAATGTTATGGTAGTAATTGAATCCTGTGTACAGAGAGAGGTAGAGAACGCCCAGTCCCCCGCCGATTACCACCTTACCGTAGGCCGAGTATTTACGGATGGTTGCCTCTCCGATGCCAACAAGAATAAGCCCGCCTAGAATTCCAAGAAATACCCGCATTCCCTCGGTAATCCAGTTGTTTTAGAAGGCGTAGCGCAGGAAAAATGCGATGCCGATTGCAACTGCGATGATTCCGACCGCAGTGAGAATACGACTTCCGAATTTAAATTCAAACTCTCGGTCAGCAGTGAGCTCCGAGATTGGTTTACGCAAGAGCGGTACTGAAGGTGGCAGCTCGGGAATATCGGGGGTGGGAGGCACGTATTCTTTTGGAGGTTCAGGTACAGGAATTTCCTCGCGGGGTGTAGGTACGGCTTGCACCACTTTCTCTTTTTTGCCTTCGCCTGCAATAACTCGTTCCTCTTCGGTAACGGGGGTATGAATAGTGCGGAGCATACTTTCAATACGGTTAAGCCGTGATTGCAAATACGCGAACGCAATGAATCCAAAAATAAAAAGAAGTAGCTCCATAGAATGTTATTTTTCCGAAGCAGCACGCTCAATCTGCGGGGTATAGCGCCGCAGGAGGAGCGAATTTAATACCACTGACACCGAGCTAAATGCCATCGCAAAGCCGGCTATTTCCGGGGTAAGTGGCTTTTGTGAAAATGCCTTAAAGATCGTGCCGAGCGTACCGCCAAGCGCGGATGTTACCGAAAGCACCCACGGCGCGGGGTTTCCCGCTACCTGCGTAAACACCAGATGTGTACCGCCGGCTACGGGAATCGCAAGCACGTTGTAGATAAACGCCCAGAAGAGGTTCTGCCACACCTTTTTGATGGTCTTGCCTGAAAGCTGGATTGCGGTTACTACATCCCGGAGATCATCTTTTACGAGAATCACCTCTCCGGTTTCAATAGCGACATCGGTACCGGAGCCGATTGCAATGCCAATATCTGCCTGCGCAAGCGCCGGCGAATCGTTGATACCATCCCCCACCATAGCGACACTTTTTCCTTCCTTCTGGAGTTCCTTTACCTTCTCTGCTTTATCCTGCGGCAGTACCTGCGCGAGCACGCGGTCGGGCCCTACCTCCCGTGCGATGGCATTTGCGGTTTTGGGGTTGTCGCCGGTAATCATAATAATCTCCTTCCCCATCTTTTTGAGCTCCGCAATTGCTTCTTTTGCATAAGGCTTAAGGGTATCTGCCATCGCAATAAGCGCGGTTGGTTTTTTATTTACGGCGAGATACACCACTGTCTTTGCCTCATTTTGGAGCTTCTCAAGCGTTTTTTGATGCGCTTTTACATCGAGCCCGAGTTTCTCCATATATTGCGGGTTCCCGATCACCACATCAGCTCCGTCTACCAGTGCATGTACTCCGTAACCCGACACCGCCTCAAAATCCTTTGGTTCTCCAATGCCGCCCGCGTTTTTCGCCTTTTCCACCACGGCATGTGCGAGCGGATGCTCCGACCCTGCCTCTACTGACCCCGCGAAATAGAGCGCCTTTTTCTCGCCGATCTCATTTGAGAGCATCACAAAATCAGTGACCACCGGTTTCCCCACTGTAAGTGTGCCGGTTTTATCAAAGATGATTGTCTCTACCCTATATGCCTTCTCAAGCGCCTCACCTCCTTTGAGGATAATGCCGAACTTTGCGGCGCGCCCGATACCCACAATGAGTGCGGTGGGAGTTGCAAGCCCCATCGCGCATGGGCACGAAATTACAAGCACCGCAATCATGAATTTGAGCGAAGCATCGAACGGCGCTCCCGCAAGCGCAAGCCAGCCTACAAACACGAGCACCGCAAGTACCACGACGGCCGGTACAAAATACTCACTGATTTTATCCACGAGATTCTGGATGGGTGCGCGCGTTGCCTGCGCCTCCTCCACCATGCGGATAATCTGGTTGAGGAGCGTGTCTTTTCCTACCTTGGTAGCTTCGAATTTAATGAGGCCTTCAAGGTTAATAGTTGCGCCTATGACTTCGTCTCCTGCTCCCTTCCCTACCGGCATGGATTCACCCGTTACCACCTTCTCATCAATATGGGTTTTCCCCTCGATAATCTTCCCGTCTACCGGCACCTTCTCTCCCGGCCGCACCACCACAATGTCTTTCAAGCGAATTTCATTGATGGGTACGGTCGCTTCGGCGCCATCGCGGAGCACGTGCGCTTCCTTTGCTTCGAGTTTGAGAAGCTCTTTTATCGCGGCCGAAGCCCGGCCCTTTGCCCTCGCTTCAAAATACCGGCCAAGCAAGATAAATGAGAGGAGCGCAGCGGAACTCTCCCAGAAGGGGTGTGAGATATCGAAAAAGAGAAACCCAAGCGCGCTGTAGAAATATGCGGCTGAAGTCCCCAGCGCCACAAGCACATCCATATTGGAAGATCCTACACGGATTGCGGTAAATGCGTTGCGGTAAAATGGCCATGCAATCACAAACTGAATGGGGGTAGAGAGAATCCAGTAGAAGTAATTAAGATCAATGCGAAACGG
>CAYVXU010000004.1:21210-23527 GCA_964454705.1 uncultured Candidatus Saccharibacteria bacterium
CGGCTGGGCGATAATCCAGAAAAGATAATTGGTAAGATACGAACCAACGCCGCTCACGCCGGAGCCGGTAAGTGCCGGCTGGGGAAGATTTACAAAATCAAAAAACTCATGCACATGCGTAACATTAAACATGTGAATGAGCATGTAATAGAGGATGATGGGCGCAGAGAGGATGAAGCTCGCCACCACGCGCCGGCGGGCCTCTTCAATCTGCTTCTCTTCTTTTGCCTCTTCCTCCTCGACGTTCGCCGCTTCATCGGGCCGGATGAGATCGTAGCCAAGTTTATTGATGAGCTCGTCAATTTTCTGGAGAGAGATTTTACCTTCGTCAAACTCGATTGCCGTTTTCTCCGCTCCATAATTCGTGTTGATCGCCGCAACCCCCGCCTCTCTCCCGATAAGTTTATCGATCAGCGTAGAGCAGGAAGCACAATGCATTCCTTTTACCTTCAAAACAATTTTAGTCATTCTGAAAATTTTTAACTTTTCACTTTTAACTGTGCACTATTTTACTTCGCTCACCATTCCCTGCACGTGGAATTTTCCTATCATATCCTCGTGCCGGCGGTGCTCTTTTTTGCCATTTATCTCCACGTCTCCTTCTCCGCACGGTACGGAACAGAAATACTGATAGTCGCCCGGCCTGTCGGCCATAAATTCAAACGATTTTGTGCTGTTCGCCGGCATACGCACATCAATGCCGTAAAAATTAATCGCAATGCCGTGATCGTAGCTGTCCTCGTTTACGACGGTAGCTTTCACGAGATCCCCGCAGTCAAGCTCAATAAGCTCCGGTTCGAAGAGCCATTTGTCTTTGCGGGCAATAATGGTCACCTCGCGCGCAACACCAGTCGGAGGGCAGGTCGCCGGCGGATTTTTGAGGCGATAGACTACCCCCCCGATTACGAGGAGCACTAGCATGCCGCCGATAATGAGGTACTTGTTCATAGTTGCAATTTCAAATTTCAAAATCCAAATGTCAAATCAATGTCAAAATCTCAATGTCCAACAAAGAAATGGTTTTGGATTTTGGGAATTGGCCTGCCCGCGCTCCGTCGCCAGAGGCTTTGGCGGCGTGCGACCGAAGCCTCGGCGCAGGCGGGGATTTTATTTGACACTTGCCTGCCCGCCATAGCTTTAGCGAAGGTGGGGATTTGGTCATTTGGAATTATCGCGTAAGCTGATGTATCGCTTCACCATCCAACTAAGCGCAAGAATCGCTACGATCGAAATAATGAGCAACCCCCACCATGGGGAAATCAATGAGGGATTCTTTTTATGTACTTCTACCCAGAAGCTGGCATTAAGCGCATCTTCTTCAGGGAGTCCGATGCCGCGAGGGCGAAACTGCCCGAATACTTTGTACCTGCCCGCTTCCGGGAACATGACAGAAAAATCAATCGTCTCTTCATTGTGCATACGCTCGTCTTCGTGACCAGCATCCGCATACGCATCCCGGATACGCTCCATAGCACTGTGCGCATGCCCTTGTGGATGAGTATGAATAAATGCGCCAAGATCCTCTTTCACCACAGCAAGATGCATATCAGCACCAAGATAGGGCTCAACTATTACCTCATTGCCATTTTCGTCATGGATATCAAATGAAAGCAGGCTTGCGCGCCCTTTCACTAAAGGATCATCCGCATCGAAGCTCACTTGATATCCTCCTACCGCTACGCTGCGCCCGAACGAAATGTTTTGAAGTCGCGTTGCGCCTTCCCCGCGAATTTCTACCTGAGGGTGGCCGTAGGTATGGATCACCCCATCTTTTTTTATCTGTGACCAGAGTTTATAAACGCCCGGTGCACGGAAGGTGAAGTTGGTTTCGAATACATTGGAACGCCGCGAAACCGGCTTGGGATGGATATGGAAAAATTCATTCAGATCATCCCGTATACCAATCACATGCATGAGCCGCTCGTGCTCAATCTCAAGCTTCTCTGACGGGACCGCTTCCTGCGGAAGGTTGTGGACCAGAAACTCCAGACGGTCAGATTCGCCCGCCACTTCATGCTCAAGCGGCCCAAGCAATACGCGCAGCCCTTCCTGCACCTCCTCTTCTTCATGATACTGCCCCTCTTCGTGCGCGTACCCGCCCTCATCCATATGGCCGGCGTCCATACCCATGCCGGAATCGTGCCCATGCGCCTTTGTGAGAAAGCGGTATGGCAATACATAGATTACGTTCTGTGCAATAAAAATTGAAAGCACAAAAAAGAGCCAGAAACGATACGGCATGAGCTTCGCCTCGGTCTTTTTTTCTTCATCTGCAAGCAGCGCAAGCGCCCTTCGCTTCTTGAGGAAATACCACCAC
>CAYVXU010000004.1:23537-26883 GCA_964454705.1 uncultured Candidatus Saccharibacteria bacterium
ACCACAGCGGCAGGATCCATAAGAGAGCAAGCGTCCAGTTTCCGAGTGTAAGCGGAAGGCCAAAAAGCCCGGTGCCTTCTTCAAGAACGTGACTATGGGGTATACCGCCTAGACCAAAGCGGTGAATAATTTTTCCCAGGAAAAATTCTTCCCTTGTAAGCTCTTCAAACAGGGTGTGCTGGCCTGAATTCACCCACCAGTCATGGGTAAAGAGACCAAGCACAAGGATAAAACCCGCGACATACACCATTGCCCAGCCGGTGGCGCGCTCGATTTTGTCTTTGCGTGCAACGAGCCACGAGAGCGCGTTTACTCCCAAGATACCAAGCACGGCAAGCAAGAGAAGCGGAAGGATTCGTCCGAGCGCATGCACAAAAAAGAGCAGCCACCCGTATGCAATGCTTCCCTCGGTGGCGATCCGCGTAAGAATAAGCGGCGTAGCCGGATGCGGACATCCCACTCCAATATTTCCCAAAAAAAGCCCAAGGAGAAGGGCCTTGAGATAATCCTGCTGCCGCTGGATAAACGCGGGCGCTGCGCCGGTATAGCTTGGCATGCGCACCTTCAGAAGTCCTATTTCTCCCAGCGCAAAGAGAAATGCAAAGATCCCCGCAATAAAGTATACCCAGTTTTTCACCATCTCAAGCGGCGCGTCCAACGTACCTACCGCTACCTTCCCGAGCACAGCAGCGGCGATGCCGTACATACTCAACATCACCGCCACCCCTATCCCGAATGCGAGCGCAATGCCGAGGCCTTTCGCCGCACCCTTTCCCATCGAGAGCGGCACAATTACAAATGCAAGCGGCAGCGTGCAAGGGAGCACGATCATCGTAAGCCCCATCACAAAACTGAACACAAACCACCCAAATCCGATATCGGCGCTCGAATCAATTTTTTCGGGGCCGTATACGTAGTACCCCACGAGCCCCATCACGATGAGGGCGAGGATTACTACCGCCACTACAGCGAGAATAATTTTAAACCTGTTTGGAGAAGGCATGCGGTTTAGCGAGCACAAAAAAGAGCGCGAGCGATGCGCCGAGAAGTCCCATATCTCTGAACGTATCCAGCGAAACCCCCACGAATACAAGGATAAGCACAAGCTGGATTGATACAAGGATCGCGGTGAGGCGTACAAGCCACCGTGGCAAAAACCACGCAAGAAGAATTACCGCAAACAAAAGCTCCGCCATTCCCTGCACCTTCACGTAGGGTTCAATGCCAATTGTTCCTTCAATAAGCTGCTGGATGGTGTACGGCAGCCGCAGCACCGTAGCTTTCCCCCATCCGGTGGGATGGAACGCAAGTTCGATACCAGAGTATATATAAGTAAGCCCCAACCCCAGTCGTAAGACAATTTCCGGAAAGCGTTTTTTTAATACATCCATACTCATTAAATTCCAAATCCCAAGCACCAAATTCCAGACAATGACCAGAATCTCAATTACCTAAATGCTAAACGCTTTGATCATTAGGTCATTTGAAATTAGAATTTGTTTGGAATTTGGGATTTGTAATTTGGTGCTTGCACAGTTTTACTGCGACAGTTCCTTCAGCTTTGCGAGGAATTGGTTTTTATCAAATCCTCCGGTTGCCCACAACTCTCCGTTTAATACGATGCCGGGCGAGGCAAAAATCATATACTTTCCCGCCATCTCCTGCCCTTCAGGTGTGGTGACATCAAGCTTTCGGAACTTCACATTCGGCCAGTCTTTTGCGATACCACCCCAAAACTCTTCAAATGCCGCGCAGACCTTGCATCCCGGCGAAAAGAGAACGTCAAGCAAAACCTCCTGCATATATACATTATAAAGTAACAAGGCGGTTCCACCAAACTGTATTATCCACAAAAGCCTGCGGCCTAAATTCCAAACCACAAATTCCAAATCCCAAACAATGACCAATATCTCAATGTTCTAAATTCGAACTGTTTTTGGACATTAGGTCATTTGAAATTGGGATTTGTTTGGAATGTGGTGCTTGGGATTTGGAATTTATTTGAGGTCGACAGTATCGCCTATAGCCATGAAGTATCGGTCAGCGATGCCCGCTCTTACCTCAAGCACATGGTCAACTGCGGAGGGCGGATAATGAATTGGCGGGACGATTCTACCCGCAGGTTCGAGATTCTTGGAGATACCGATGATTTTCCCGCTGCGGATCCATATAATATCAATCGGAAAGTGCATATTCTTCATCCAAAATGGATACACGCCGGGTGCGGCAAATACAAATAACATTGCCTGATGTTCACCCAGGCTTTGCCTCCCCGATAATCCCCTTTTCCGTTTCGCATCAGTGTCGGCTATCTCTGCGCTAAACTCTACATTGTGAATGGTTACCTTCTTATGAAGAGACGGGATAAGGGCCGACTTCATCTCCATGATACGATCCCCGCGCCCATAGATGACCATAGCGAGCGCGAGGATAGCCGCAACCACCACCACAGCAAAAAGAAGCAGTTTCATAAAGTTCTTTTGAGAAATATTCGTACTTTCTTGTAGATGCGCGGCTTCATAAACAGTGTTGAAGTGGCGTGCCCCCCTTTTTTTGTAAGCACAAGTGTCACACCGTGCCTTTTTGCAAATCGAAACGCTGGCCGCCACGGTACCACGCGATCATCTTTCGCCTGGAACATAAGAATCTTCTGCGCGGCTATCAAGGCGGGTTGGGTTGCCGGATTAAAAATGCGCCCCTCACCGAGCCGCCTCCAGTCGCGTCTGCGGTAACGGTATCCGTTTCCGAATGCGCTCCGGATAAACGCATCGAGCCATGGAAGCGGTTCAGCCCGACTCTTCACTCGCCAGTCTATTACCGGCGAGAGCGCGATTGCCTTTGTGACAAGCGGATGACCGGATGCGAGCATTACCGCCGTACCGCCGAAACTTGTCCCAAAAAGATGCGCTTCTTGTGGAGTGAAGTGATACACGCCACGCGTGCGGAGATCCGTGACTCTCCCCTTCCGGATCTCGCGCAGTACCAGAAGCACATCTTCGTGCGGTGAACGGGCAAGAAATTGCCCTCCGCTTTCCCATGTGCCGCGGTAGCGCGGATGGAATACCCAGTATCCCTTTTGGGAGAGAAACTCAAGCAGATTTCTCTTTGTCGGCACCACAGGCATACCGTCGCACACTATCGCGATTTTAGCCGGACGTGACGATTGCCGTAGGTGAGCGAATTGAGAGTTTCCCGTCGCTAACCGAGAAGGAATAAACTCTGCGATGATATCGCGGCCAAATCGCGTCCGGTGCACATACTTCATATCCTCAAGCCTACCACAAAAAAGAAAAGCCCCTCAAATGAGAGGCTTCTCTCCTTATTATTTTTCATGCGCCTCGGCAAT
>CAYVXU010000004.1:26983-42846 GCA_964454705.1 uncultured Candidatus Saccharibacteria bacterium
CCTCGGCAATCTTATTGCCGGACAGGGCGCAGTCTCTTAATACTCTGACGGAGCACGCCTATAAGATCTGACACATGGGTAGGTTGTGGCGGACGCGCCCTTGGCCGCACCGTTTTCCCGCGGGCTTTGTGCTGGATAAGCTGTTTGAGCTCGCTCGTGTAGGTATCCCGGAATGATGCGGGCTCAAAAGGTCTTGTATATGCCCCCACGAGCTCTTCTGTGAGCGCAAGCTCTTCCTCACGGATATCAGCAGTAGCGGGAATATGCACGCCGACCGGAAGGATAATCTCGTCGTGAAAGCGAAGCTGCTGCAAGAGCAGTGCATTCTGATACGGGCGCACCGCAACGAGATGCTCCCGGTTCTTGAGTACAATCGAGGTAATACCCACCATTCCCCTCCTCTTCAGCGCCTCGGTGAGCACCCCATACGCGCACAATCCCTCCTCTTCTGCTTCAATGTAATACGATTTTGCAAAGTAGATAGGATCTATCTCATCTTCCCGGACAAACTGCATAACCTGAAGCGCCTTTGTTTTTGAGGCGTTCGCCGCCATAAAATCTTCATCGGTAAGCACAATGTACTCTCCGGTTTCATACTGGTAGCCCTTCACAAGATCATGGTACGGAACCTCCCTTTCTTCTTTTCGGCAGATGCGCGCATGGCGGATGGGTGAAAGATCCTTTTTATGGAGCAAATCAAAGGAAAGGCCCCGCTCCGCGGTGATGGAGTGAAGTTTGACCGGTATGGTAACAAGCCCAAAGCTAAGCGAGCCTGACCAAATTGCAGCCATTACATTACGAGTGCGGTGGAGGGCAAACCGTCGCAAGCGTAAAGAAACGGTTTTCTCCTCATCTTTAGTAGTACGGTATGCGGTATAAAAAGTTACAAAATTTAAGGAAAATACAAATCGTTCCCGCCTCTAACGCATAATATTCAATCTTTTGAAAAGTCTTGACACAGTCTACTGTTCATGCTAATAACTAAGTACCGTTTCCGAAAAGAAGAGAAGGCAGAGGTAACAAATGTTTTCCTCCTGCGTCAGAATACCTGAATGGTTCATCCTCTATTTTTGTAGACTGGTGTACCGCGAGTTCAGCGGGCAACCTCTGTATTACGGCTGAACTCTCTACTGTCCGCACATATTTTCGACACCTTTTACGGTGCGCTCACATACGAATGGCAGTTTTAAACCGTGCGATATCTGTCGCATGACACGGTTATTTGAATTGCGCCAAATAATATATGAAGACCGTCAGTATCATTTATCCGCCTCACAATGAAAAGAAGAACGTGAATGGTCTTACCCATCGCATCGCATGGGTATTGGGGCTGCTGAAATGGAACTATGAAATCGTCTACGCCGGGGATACAAACTCCGAAACAGGATTATATCTCTCCTCCCTTGCCCCCGAAATTCCTGTGCGCGTGCACGAGCCCTCCCCTGCCGGCTACGCGCATACCGTATATGCGCACACCACCGGGGAAGCAGTGGTACTGCTCGACGCAGACCGCCAGTACCCGCCCGAAGTAATTCCCGCAATGGTAGAAAAACTCGAACACGCCGATATAGTAGTGGGAAATCCAGTGCAAGACCGGCTCTTCGCGCGCATAACATCCGTATTATATAAGCGCCTGGGAATGCTTCTCTGGGGGATGCCGGTAAACATCCGTTCCGGGATTAAGGTATGCAAGAAAGAGGTGCTGAAACAATTTGCGGCGCATGGCGGCGGATACCGCCTCTTCGACCGTCATTTTCTGCCGCAGACAAAACGGCTTGGCTGGAACATTCAGGGTATGGATATCGCGGTGGAGCGCGAGAGTGCGCATACTGATTTCCTTGCCGCCTTCGCGCGTGAAGCGGTATTTGTGTTCGAACAGATCGTGCTGTGGGCACAGTATGCCGCAAAGAGTTTTTTTCCTTTTCTCGATCACCCGCACCCTTCGGAGCGCGCGGGAATTAACTTTGCAAACACGCGCGACTTCCTTTTCATTGCGGACATTTTCAGTATCAGGCGGCATGTATTTCCTGAAACCGTCTCACTCTTTCTTGTAGTGTGTGCGGGGAGTGCGGCGATTGTCTGGGCGTTACAGGCGCTCACCGGGCTTGCGCTATACCTTATCCTTTCGTGGATAGTGGCGCTTTTCTATTTGAGCCTTCTTATCTTTAAAATCATCGTGGTGCGCCGGTCGGTGCGGCGGCCTCCCATCCGCATCACCAAACGGGAAGTGGCTTCACTTAGCAATTCCGAGCTCCCGACATACACCATTCTCATTCCGCTCTACCGCGAGGAAAAAGTAATCCCCCAAATTATCGAGGCGATGACCGCAATTGATTACCCAGCAGGCAAGCTCGATATTATTATCACCCTCGAAGAGTATGACCATCCTACTATCGAGGCGATTAAGGCGGCGCAGCCTCCCGCGCATTTTAAAACCCTTATCCTGCCGAACGTGAAGCCTAAAACAAAGCCGAAAGCGCTCAACGTAGCGTTCCCGCAGACAAAAGGAGAGTTTTTCGTAATCTATGACGCAGAGATTGTACCTGACCCGGACCAGCTTAAGAAGGCATATTGCGCGTTCAGAAAGCACCCTGAAATCGCGTGCCTCCAGCCGCGTCTCGACCACTACAATGCGAATCAAAACATCATTACCCGTCTTTTTAATGCAGAGTTTTCGTTCTACTACGACCTGTTTCTCCCCGGCCTGCAGCGGTTTGGCTTCCCCATTCCCCTCTCAGGCCATAGCACGCACTTCCGGCGGTCGGTGCTTGAAGAAATCGGCGCATGGGACCCTTACAATGTAACCGAGGACTGTGACGTGGGTATTCGCCTTGCACGGAAAGGGTATCGCACGGAAATCTTCGATTCAGTGAGCAAAGAGAAGGCAACGAGCACCCTTGGCTCATGGATTATGCAGCGTACCCGCTGGATGAAAGGGTTTATTCAGACAAGCCTTGTGCATCTGCGGCATCCCCTGCGTACGAAACGCGAACTTGGAGGCTGGCGCAATTTCATTGCATTTCTTCTCACAGTACCCGGCACCGTACTCATCAATGTCCTCAACCTCTTTTATTGGCTCCTCCTTGCCGGATGGCTCGCCACGCACTCATTTCTCATTCAGGCGCTCTTCCCGGGCCCCCTTCTTTACGTATCGGCTCTTTCGTTCGTAATAGGAAATTTTCTCTTCACCTATCTCAACCTCATTGGATCATACCAGCGGGGGCGCTATGGATTGGTGAAGTATTCCCTGCTCTCGTTTGTGTACTGGATCCTTCTTGCAATCGCAACCACCCGGGCCGCGATCCAGATAGTAACGAATCCTCATCACTGGGAGAAAACAACTCATGGCGCGCACCTCACGCAGCCGAAAAACCAGTTAGAAATGAAAAAATATGCTCTCGCTGACTAAAAAAATCAACCACCATAGTTTGTATTTCGAACTCGCGCTCATTGCGCTCGCGCTCGTGCTGGGAAGTACGGTCGCGTGGCATGTGTATACGCTCGACATCAACCGGACACTCGTAGACCAGAACGCGCATCTCAATATATCGCGGCAGATTGTCGACAGCCTCACGCCGGGTATCACCCAGCTCGGGTTCTGGCCGCCGCTGCTGCATATCCTTATGGCGCCGTTTGTCGCAATCACTCCGCTCTATCGTACGGGTCTTGCCGCATTCTTCACCCTTCTTCCGTTTCTTGCACTCGCATCGGTGTTCCTGTACCGCACCTTTTTTCTCGTCACCAAGAATGCCGCGGTGAGCTTCTGGGGCGCCGTGCTTTTCCTCCTTAACCCCTACGTGCTCTACTATGCGGCAACGCCGATGATGGAAATCCTTTTCCTCGCAAACCTCACGGGTGTCGCCTACTTCCTTACCCGCTGGCTTATCGGCCAAAAACTCCCCGATCTGCTCTGGACAGGCCTTTTTGTATCGCTCGCCACACTCTCCCGTTTCGAGGGAATGATTCTTATTCCCCTCACCTCCGCTATCGTGGTGGTAAAGCTCCTCTCGCTGCGCAAACGCTACCAGGAGATCGAGGCGCTCGCGATCATTTTCGGCATACTCACGGTAATAGGAGTAGGCACTATTCTCTCCTATGGGTATGTGTTTGGCGATGACCCGCTCTCGTTTATGAACAGCCAGTGGTCTGCCTTTAGCCAGCAGCGGGAGTACTTTCTCCCCACCCAGCATAACCTTATTGCTTCGTTTTTGTATTACCTGCAGGCTTCCTTTCACATTCTCTCTAAGCCGCTCGTGATCGCAAGCCTTGCCGGCCTCGTGATCCTGCTTCTCTCACAGCGGCGTATCGAGGTACTCGCGCCGGCAATTATCCTTTTTAGTCCGTTTGTGTTTAATTACCTTGCACTCGTGCGGGGGGATGCGGTGGTATATGTGCCCGAGTATCCCCCCTACGGGCTCTTTTTCAACGAACGCTACGGTCTCAACTGGATCGGCTTTGCGCTTTTTGCGCCCGTGGCTATTTTCGGCTTCCTCTTCGTGAAGCTCCCGAAGATGCGCGCGGCACGAAATATGGCAGTGGGTGTGATCACGGCAGTAATGCTTGCTAGCACCGTGCTTGCCGGAGCATTTTTGTACCAAATTGGTTTTGTGCGTGACTACGACGTGGTGCAGGCTTCCGGAAAAGGCTACCCCGTGGAGGATCAGCGTGCGCTCGCGAATGCCCTCTCGGAGCATTATGACTTTGGAAAGATCCTCATCACCCGCGCACGGCACGATATTGCGGTGGTAAACGCCGGCATCCCGCTTGATCACTATATCCATGAAAGTAACTTCCGGTTCTATGATCAGGCCCTTGACCGTCCGTGGCTCTTTGCCCGTTGGGTAGTAATGTATAACCCCACCGCCGCGGGTAACCGCTACGGCAAGTGGACGCTCCAAAACGAGCTTGTCTGGACACGACTCACAAAGTCCGAAGAGTTTTTTAAGCACTACGACCTCGTGATGGAGAACGAAACCGAACGCCTCTACCGCCTCAAAGGCGACTCTGTGCTCACCTACGCCGCAGAGATGGGTTATGACCCTATGAAGATTCCTTCACTCAACCCCGCGATCGAATCGTGGGATCCCGCCGCGATCGAGAAGGAAATGAAGGTAACGACCGGCTCCCTCGCGCTCCGGGCCGCTGAACTCCCGGCAAAGGAAGCGCTTGCACAGAATCTTCAGGAGTTTTATACCTCGTATTTACAGCCCGAATATAAAAAAGGGTTCTATGTAGACCGCGAAAACCGTGGCAATTCGGAGAGTCAGAGTTATGCGCTCCTGCAGGCATTCTGGGCAAACGATCCCGCCACATTCGAAACGGTGTGGCGCTGGACCGCACAGAACCTCCAGCGGCCGAGTGACGATCTCTTTGCGTGGCGCTTTGAGTATCTGCCCGCCTCCAATACTATACGCATTCTCGACCAAAACTCCGCGACCGATGCCGATACAGATATCGCGTACGCCCTGTTTCTTGCGGGAAGTGCGTGGAACAGGCAGGACTACCTTGCAGATGCGCTTGCGATCAGTGATGACATATGGCGCCTTGAAACGGTAGCGGTGGGAAACCGCCGGCTCATCACCGCCGGCAACTGGGCGAATTCCTCCCAGGCCACGGTCCTCAACCCTTCGTATTTCTCGCCTGTTGCCTACCGCACTTTTGCCGCGTTCGATAATCTCCACAACTGGAATAAACTCGTTGATGACGGGTACTGGCTTATATCGCGCGCATCAGGCCCCGAGGTACGCCCACTGGGCGCTCCTTATCTTCCCCCCGACTGGGTCGTCATTACGCGCGAGGGAGCACTCACGCCGTACACCGCGAAAAAAGATTCGGGCGACTATTCTTACGATGCATTCCGCACCCTTTGGCGGGTTGCAATGGATGAAGAGCTTCACCAGTCACGCCAGGCAAGGGATTATCTTAGCCGGGTACGCGAATTTAACCGCCAATGGGCAAATGAAAAATCTATCTGTCCGTTCTACGGCAATGCGAATGTGCGGCCCTGCCTTCCAAGCATTGCCGCGCTTTCCGCCCCCCTTGCGCAATTTACCGTAACGAACGAATCTGCGGCGCGTGAACTTATGGCAAAGTATCTCGTAATCAATGGAAATCTCGTGCCGGCGGATACCCTTTCGTTCTACGACCGCAGCTGGTACTGGTTCGGCCTGCGGCTTTGGACCCAAAGCTAAGGCTAGCTTTTAGCTTTCAGCTGTTAGGTTCGGCCTTTAAATGTAAAATTATAGCAGCTCTCTGTAGGGGAGATTCTTATACTTTTGCCTGCCCGCCGAAGCCTCGGCGCAGGCGGGGATTTTGATTTGTACTTTTGCGTTTTGATTTATGACTTTTGAATTTAAAGCTGAAAGCTAAGTAGCTAATCAGCTAGTTCTGCTGTGTGTAATTGCAGTTGTAGTAGTAGTCGTTGAGGAGATTGAGCTTGCTGTGCCAGGGGGCGCGCCAGTCATCCTGAAGAATGCCGCCCGTGTCTCCTGAATTCGGATTCCAGCTCCAGTAGAATGAGTTGCAGATACGGTTCGACTTAAAGTAGTGCACAATCGCCTGCTGCCACGTCACGTCTTTGGGGTTGCCGCCATTGGTGCCGTACTTCCCGCCCCACTCTCCCGGCACCACCGTATATCCCTTCTTGGTGAGATAGCCGAAGTGAGTCTCCCAGATGTGCGGCATGTTGCCGGGGAACGAACTCTCGTTGAAATATGGCTGGCTGTAGACATCAGGGCCGTAGACATGAGGTGAGAGCACCAGTTTTTCTGCCGGAATCATAGCGGGATTAATGGGATTACACGCCTGGGGTTCGAGGTTTCCGCCCCACCAGTGTCCGATCGTGCCGGAGCAGTTTCGGCTCTCCTGTATGCCCTGCACAAAGATAAGAATCTGCGGATTTGCGGAAAGTACCGATTTTCCTGCCCGCTCCGCCGCAAGGTTCCAGTCCGTACCGTGGTTGCCGGTGCCCCACGTGGCAGAGCCTTTGGGCTCATTTTTTATATCAATGCCCATGAAGTACTCGAGGTGTTTGTAGCGGTCGGCAAGAAAACGCAGATCATTCACCCATTGATCCTCGTTATATCCGCCTTCGTACCAAAGGTCTGAAATCGTGAGGCAGTCGGGCGTGTGGTGATCGAGCAGGATATGCATCCCGCTGCGGTTGAACTCTTCCATCACTTTATCGAGCACCTGCAGACTGTTGAGGGAATGCAGATCCGGATTCAGTATATAGTTCACCGATCCTACCTGCGTATTGCGCAGGGTAGCAGGGCAAAACGGCAGTCGCACCGCATTAAATCCCAGTCCCTTCATCTGCTGTACCATATCTTTCCAGTTGCGCGCCCACAGGCCATGTACCACATGATTGGGATTTTCAAACCCAAACCAGCTCACTCCGCGCAACTGGATGGGATTGCCATTGCGGTATATCACCCCCCGCCGCGCGGTATAGCGGGAACTGTCCGCGGGGGGAGGCGCAGGCAAGGGAGTTTGCTGGCTCGCGGATAAGGAAGCGGTTTCAGTACCCTGCACATCGCCGGCGGTTTCGTCTCCCGTCACTGAAAAACGCTGTACCACGCTGTACCATTTCAGATTTCCGTTCCAGCCGGGATTAAAAATACCCACTGAATAATAGTACGAACCTGCGGCGAGATTTTCCGGTGTCGCAAGCTGGAAGGTCGCGGTATGTTCTGGCCACACTACTACATTGTCCCAGAACTTTTGCGCGATTTTGCGGTTGTCGCTGCTATAGAGCTCAAGATCTACGAGTACCGGGCTTGAGTTGCTGCTTACATTCGTAAATATAGCGGTAAGCACATTCCCCTCTCCCGGTACCGAGACAGGTGTACCGATGTAGGTCGCTTTTAAATATGGCCGTGAATAATCCACGGGATATATAAAGGTCTCGCTCTCACCCGCCTTGAGCGAAAGTGACGCGCTGGGCGCAGGTGACGGTGAGGCCCCTGTACGCATGAATCGGAGCGTATGACGCCCAAAGAGGGGCTGAAGCCCAATAACAAACAGAACCGAACAGACAATAAGTACAACATTAAATTTCTTCATGTGGCAAGCAACTCTTTAAAAATAAAAATACCCCAATTTGATTAAATTGAGATACTAATCGGGTATATCGAATTGTTGGGTCAGTGCGGGAGTTCAATTCTTTTTTTATTGCACTCCGGAACCCTCCCTTCGCTCACCATTTTTTCAGAGCACAGACGTTGCGTCAATCCACTTATCCACACTTTATCCCGCAGTCGCCTATCACATCATATCTCATACTATCTGTCTCGCAATTTCATTTACAAAATGCAAGAAAGATTGATTTGCGTACAACTCTTTTCAATAAAAGGCAAGTAAAAAGTTGATGAACTAAGGGAAACGGGTCCACGAATGTTACTGTGGACCCGTTCTTGCTCAAGACACATACCGGTGAATGATCGCGAGAAGCTTCTGCGTGGTCTCTTCGGTCTCTCCTTCTTTATTGATCACTACGTGATGGAAGTCACCGGCCGCCTCAAGTTCTCTCTCAACTTCGGCAAGGCGCCGGTCAAACTCTTCCTGCGCATCTTCACCTCCTCGCTCTCTGAGTCTTCGGCGCAAATCGTCGACGCTCCCTGGTTTGAGGAATATCACGCGCGCGGCGGGTATCTCCTTTACTATCGACCGCGCTCCCCGCGGATCAACTACCGCAAAGACCACTGGATGGCGTTCTCTCACTACTTCAAGTTCCTCACGCAAAGAACCGTAGTAGTGATCGTACGTCTGCACCCACTCCAGAAAGTCTCCCGCATCGCATCGCCGAAGGAATTGTTCCTCACGAAGAAAGAAGTAGTCTTTTCCGTCTACCTCGCCGGGGCGGGGTGCGCGGGTAGTAGCAGTGCAAAGCCGGACTGCGCCGGGCACCATCGCAAGCAGTCGCTTGGTAAGTGTTGTTTTGCCCACTGCCGAAGGACCGGTGATAACAAAGAGCTGTCCTTTGTGCATTTCGCAAACTCCTTTTGTACACAGCTTTACTGTTTATTCGTTCGTCGACTGGTCAGCTTTTTACTAGGAACTCCTTGGATGCGAATGCAAAAATCAAATCTCAAAAATCAAAATGAAAAAGAAAAATGCAAAGAGAAAAGGAATAGAAATGCGGTAATTCTTTTTTCTCTTTGATCTTTCATTTTGCCTGCCCCGTTGCGACAAGTCAGACTTGTCTGCTTCGGGGATATTTGATTTTTGGATTTTGCATTTAAGTTTTTAGTTGCGCCACCTTAGAAAATCCGCATGCACACGGCAATTTGTGAAAAATATGGCAGTTGTTCGTGTACATGTGCGCAAGCTCCTGCGCGAGAGGAATCCGGGCTGAATTCGCGACTCCGAACACGCATGATACGTAATCGGCAATCTCACTCTTTACCTCATCAAACTGCCGCATCACGTGCTGGCCAAGAAAATTGTGAATTGCTTCGCTTGCCTCCCCCATCTCTTCAGCGAGATGCGCGCCTGCCTCAGCAAGCGTGCGGCGTTCGGGAGGATAGATCATACCGATGAGTTTTTGCGACTCGGCAAGTGTGTTCGGCCGCTCTCTCATATTCCCCGTCACCCTCTTCCGCCGTGTGGGTTTGATCTTCTTACACGCGCACGGCCGAACCCCGCAATATGAACACTTTCCCGGAAATCGTTTCCATATCTCCTCCTCAACGTCGATATGAAAACGATTCGCGATCGCCATAAGCCACGAGAAAGCGATGAGGAGATTCGTTTTGAGTTTCTCCTTGTTGCCCTTCCGAATCCCTTTGAGCGCGCGCATGGTAAAGCGTTGCTGCTGGGTGAGGATATCCCATATGGAGTAAAGCCGGTCATCCGGCAGGCTGTACACCGCGCGGATAAACTCCTGGAATTCTCTCATGCTCCCCTCTCGCGAGAAATGGGCCATGCTTTCAGCCTATAAACAATCTCTGCGCACGTCAATTGCGCAAAGCTTTGCGAATTCAAAATGCAAAAATCAAAAGTCAAAATGAAAAATCAAAGAGAGAAAAAGAAAAACTGCACTGTTCTTTTCTAGCTCTCTTTACATTTTCATTTTGCCTGCCCCGTTGCGAGGCGGAGCTTCTGCTTCGGGGATTTTGAAATTTGATATTTGATTTTGTGAAGTAATGTGATATTGTTTTTGCAGTACATTCCCAATTGAAGCGGGAAAGAAGGAGGTATGAGAATGAGAGCCGAACACACGTACCCGTGTGGAACGCCAAAGCCGGTCACCACGAATGGCTTCCAGGAAACGCGTGTTGATGCTCGCGAACTCATGGGGCCTCCGGTTGAAGTACGACCGATTACAAGGGTAAAAACGCTCGAAGAACTCTTTCTTTATTCTATTCCTTCGTTTGCCGGCGGAGCGTCGCTACGAAATTGTTACCGGATTGCCGATTATACCGTGGGTCAATATATCCCCAACGTCATGACACTCGCTGGCCCGGTAACTGCGTCTAATCAGCATCGCTCATGGGTCATTCCATGGATAGAGCTCGGCTTTATCTCATGTCTCTCGATCACCGATGCCACTTGCTACCACGACGGCCATGATTCCCTTGAGACGTTCCCTGAACGTCCAATCCGCGAGGTAGAAATGTACGGACGTGATCTTGAGTACAAAAAAGAAGGAGTGATACGTATTACGAACATCGGATTCCCCGATGAAATCCTCTACAAGCAAGACGGGTTCTTCTCTACCGTTCTCCGCCAGCCGGAATTCCAGCGGAAAATGCCGGGTACAGAGTTCAGAAATCTCCTCGGTAAGTATCTCGCCGCACAGGAAGAGGCTCATGGAGTAGAGCCAGGACTTCTCTCAACCTGCTGGCGATATGGAGTTCCGATTTTTGTTGGAGCTCCCGGCGATGGATCGGTATTCCTCAACCACCTACGCCTCTGGGTACTCTCGCGGTTGGGCAAGATCGATCATCGCTTTGAACTCGATATCGAAGAAGAGGTATTCGAGTTCTGTGCCTACCACTATTGGGGACTATTTCATTCACCTCCTCGACGGCTTGCAATTAGCGTCCTCGGTGGAGGTGTACCTAAAAACTTCGGCACCCAGCCAGAACCCATGTTGAGCCAAGGCTTCTTCCTGGAAGGAATCCGTGGGTACGATTGTGACTTCCAGATCGTGAGTCCGCCCCAATCAGATGGATCATGTACTTCATGCCCTCCGGATGAAGCAGTCACGTGGGGAAAAGTAGCGCCAGATGCGCTTGGATCGAGAACAGAAAGTCTCCATACTGATTACACTACTGTCATGCCCTTTATCGCGCGAGCCATCGTTGAAAAGCGCGAACGCTTTGAACTGCTGCGGGGAAAAATCGGCGAGAAAAAACTTTTCGAACGACACCCCGAAGCATGCGGCTACCTCCGACCACCGGGAGGATACCGCCTCTTCGACCACAGGGACGAAATCAAGGCAAGTCTCTGGGAGGCGCTCAAGCAGCCGGGACCGGTGCATGCGATGATGCAATCCATGCACTACCCAATCGCCATTCCCGATTGATCAGAAAAAGCGGCAGAACAGCTATTGTTCTGCCGCTTTCACACATTCCGCGTCTAGTAACCGATTTTCTCGAGAAATTCGTGTGCGCGCGTAAAGTCGCCGTCGGTAAGCGCCTCCGCAGCCTTCTCGAAGGCGTCTTCGAATTTCTTATCACGGCGTGTACTGAAGAACGCATCGAAGAGGCGGCCAATTAAGCTTTCCTGCAAGGGTTTGTTCATTACCGCTACTCCTTTTCCTACACTCATCGCCTCCTCCCTGCAAAGGTGCTGCCCAAACAGTATCACCCATATTATGGACGCGCAACATTTGACACTCCGCCACGTACAATATATAGTGAGATAAACCGCTAAACCAAACTTTATGATTAAAAAACTCCTTTCTATTAGCTCATTATTTGCGCTTTTACTCATAATTTCGGTGAGCGCCTTTGCCCGCCAGCCCGAACTCAACGAGAATGGCAAAGCAAAGAAATTCGCGCTTCCTCCCACAGCGGAAGAGGTTGCGCCACATGTATACTTCCTCGGGCTTGCAAAAGACAGGAATGGCGACGTGCTCGAGGGATATGCGTTTATCCATGACCGCGATGAGGAGGCCCGGGCGAACCGTGGTTCTTCAAAAGGCGGGACGACATGCTATGCCTTTCTCTCAAGCGGCGCACGCTGGAAAGTCACCGAACCCTATCTTGTAAATCCCGCAAATGCGAGCAACATGGATACGGGGTTTGTTGCAGATATGCTTGCCGCCGCAACAGAGACGTGGGATACCCAAGTCGCATTTGATATTTTCGGAGCCGGCGCGACGACCGATGCCACACTTGAAGCTGATTCCTCCTCTCCCGATGGTGTGAATGAGATATACTTTGGTGCAGTTGACGACCCGCGCACCATCGCAGTTACCACGGTATGGGGCATATTTGGCGGCTCGCCCAAATGGCGAGAACTGCGCGAGTGGGACATGGTGTATAACGATGTGAACTATGCGTGGGGCGACGCAACCACGAATCCCGCACTCATGGACCTCCTCAATGTTGCCGTCCATGAAGTGGGCCACGCAGCAGGCATGGGACACCCCGGAGACTCCTGCACCGAAGAATCAATGTTTCGCTTTGCAGAAGAAGGCGAAACAAAGAAACGGGATCTCTACACAGGCGATATCGTCGGCATCAAACAACTCTACCGCTAGTTAGCTTTTAGCTTTCAGCTGTTAGCTTTTAGGAAAGCCCCACTGACTCTCATATTCAAAAACAAAACCCTGCCTCTCATGGGCAGGGTTTTGTTAGTTTTTGTTTTTAAGCTAAGTAGCTAATGAAGCTAAAAGCTAACGAAGCTAGCTAGAGGGGGCAGCTGCTCAACCCTCGTTTCGCAAGATACTTTTGGTGGTACTCTTCTGCGCGGTAAAAAGGCTGCGCTGGCACAATTTCCGTCACAATGGGATCTTTGTATTTCCCGGATTTTTCTAATGCCTCTTTGGAAGCCCGCGCGGCCGCTTCCTGCTCTCGCATAGAGAAAAATATTACTGAACGGTACTGCGTTCCGATATCCGGCCCCTGCCGGTTCATGGTAGTCGGATCATGTGACTTCCAGAATACATTGAGCAGCTCCTCATACGTTACCACGGCGGGATCATACGTTACCTGCACCACCTCGGCATGCCCGGTTGTATTGGTGCACACCTGCTCGTAGGTAGGGTTTTCAACCGTCCCTCCCATATACCCTACTTCCGTATCCACTACCCCCTTCACCTGCCGAAACGTTTCTTCAACGCTCCAAAAGCAGCCTGCTCCAAATGTTGCTGTCGCTAACGCTTTGTTTGAATTCTTATCCATAGCTTTTATCGTATTCCGTTTGCCCACTTTTTCAAGCACTCCCATGCGAATGATCTACAACTTGTCGAGGGGAATAAACTGGTTCTGCATGCAATAATAAAAGCGTATCACGTTCCGCGTACGCCTGAATAGTTCTTCTATCTTAGTTTTAGCCGCGCCGGATAAGCTTTGGGATCGGCCGGATCACATCCTGAACAGAGATTTCTGCTGCCGGAAGCAGTCTTCCGGAAGCCGTATATTTCGCAGTAACATTGCTTCTGTGTTTTACCGTTACCGAAAAGGAAGCGCCTTCCGGTGCATTCCGGTCTATATCTGCCGTGAGCGCGAACGTACACTCACACCGCACCTTGCACAGTGTGCGATGAGTTCACAGAGGAGTGAAGCATCTGCATCTCAAACACCATTAGACTGTCCCGGCGGTTTCCTGCTACGATTATTGCATGTATGTAACAATTCTTGGAGGCACCGGGAAAATGGGAACTCTCGCAGGCCGCGTTTTGGAGCGCCACGGAATGAAAGTTGCATATGTAGGCCGCAGTACAGGCGCCTGGAAAGAGAAAATTACCGCAGCAGATGTAATTATATTTTCCGTTCCTCCGGAAGGATTTTCAGGCTGGGTAAGGCGGCTTAGCGCCGTTTCCTTCCCCCACACCCCGCTTCTTCTCGACTTTTCTTCATATATCGGCACGCATGTTGCTGATTTTAAAAAAATATCCCCGCGTACGGGATTTATCCATATGCTCTTCGGCCCTGACCTCGCTTCTATTTCAGGAGAACATATCGTAGCATCAGACAACGTAGACGATCCTCGCTTTCACCTCATACTGAGAGCATTTGAACAAGAAAAAGCTCGTATCATTCGCTCAAGCGCCGTGATCCATGACAGAATGATGGCACTTATACAAGCACTCCCGCAGGCAAGCTTGCTTGCGCTTGCAAAAACGCTCGCGGAATCAGGAGCCGCAAAAAAGCAGCTCGAAGCGTTTAGCACGGTCACGTTCGCAATGAATGCGGCGATTATCAGCCGCATGCTGAAACAACCTCCCGGACTCTGGGCTGGTATCCAGTCGGAAAATAAGCAGTTCTTTCCCCTTGCCCGACATCTTCAAAGGAATTTCAATACCTTTGTCCGCTATGCGACGCGAAACGATCAGAGAAGCTTCGCCGCTACCTACAAAAAGCTGCAGCAGTTCTGGAAACCGCGCGATGAGGTTGATTTTGTAAAAGCCGCTTCCCGTGCCCGCCGCAACATCACCGCCCGCAGTGTGGGCGTGCTCGGGCCGGAAGGCACCTATTCGCACGAAGCCCTCCGGATATTCGATCCTTCCCGCAGCCCCATCTTCTACGACACTATCTCAGATCTTCTTGAGGCGGTGCGCAGAAATGAAATCCCCGCTAGCCTACTTCCATTTGAAAACTCCATCCACGGCGCGGTGATGGAAACGCTCGATGGCCTCTACCGTATGAAGCTGTCCATTGTGCAGGATATTGTGCTTGATATTCACCACTGCCTCGCCGGCATTGGAGGCGCCATACCAGCGCGCGAGCGTACGCTTATCTACTCCTATCCGCAAGCGCTCGCCCAGTGCCGTGCGTATTTGGAAACGCACTACCCGCACGCAAGGCACATATTAACCCCAAGTACTTCTGCGGCATTCGAGAAAATAAAAGACGAACATCTTACTAATGCGCTCGCAGTTGGTTCGCGCTTTGCCGTAGAACTCTACGGGCTTGAGGTTATTGCGGACCGCATTGAAGACAAAACCACCAATCAAACGCTTTTTGTGCTGGTCGCAAAACGTCCTGCCCATACCCGCCTTCCCCGGCCGGAGCCCGCTTCGGCGGACGGAGGCTCCCCTCCTTACTCTTTGCTGGTAATAAATCCACGGCACGACCGCCCCGGCCTTCTCCACGATATCCTTACAGTATTCAGTCAGCGCAACATTAACCTTATGAAAATTGAATCGCGCCCGTCACAGGAGTGGTTAGGTGAATACATCTTCTATCTAAAAGCGGCGCTTCCCGCCGGAGCGCCTGCGTTTGGCGTTGTGCTCAGGGAACTCAAGAAATTCGGCGCGATTACGCTTCTCACTCCCTATGGACACCCTCAAAAAACTAAGAAGAGAAATAGATAAGATCGACCATGAGCTTCTTAAGCTCTTTGCGAGACGGTTCCGCGCTGCGGAAAAAATTGCACGCATAAAGCAAAAAGCCGGACTTCCTGTTTTCCAGCCCGCCCGCGAAAAAGAGGTGCTCGCGCGTAGGAAAGCCCGCGCAGAAGCATTGGATCTTGGTCCTGCATTTATAAAAAAGCTTTACCAAATCATTTTTCAGGCGTCGCGAACCCGCCAGCACAAGATCAATTCGAGTAAGAAAAGAAGAAGCCCCGCCACCTGAAATTAGCTTCTTAGGTTTTAGCTACCTAGCTATTCAGCTTTGGGTCTCTAAGAAAATGAGTTTGGTGAATAATACCCCTGAAAGCAAAAAGACGTGTCTTTGGTATAATAG
>CAYVXU010000005.1:0-16430 GCA_964454705.1 uncultured Candidatus Saccharibacteria bacterium
GCTCGATGGCAAGGGGCCGCTTGCCGCGAAAGAAACTTATCCGGTGGAGCGCATTGCCCCGCGCGTGATTGGCCGCGAGCCGGTACATACTCCTTTGCATACTGGTATCAAAGCCATTGATGCAATGATACCCATTGGCCGGGGACAGCGAGAGCTTATTATTGGCGATCGTCAGACCGGAAAAACTGCAATTGCGCTTGATACGATCATTCATCAGCAGCACGATGAGCGACACCGCACACCACTGTGTATATATGTCGCGATCGGACAGCGTGAATCAAAAATTGCACGTATCGTTGCTGCGTTCGAAGCGCATGGAGCAATGGAGTATACCGTAATAGTTGCCGCGAGCGCCGCGGATCCCGCACCGTTGTGGTTTCTCGCGCCCTACGCCGGCTGTGCTATCGGGGAGTATGAAATGGACCAGGGGGGTGATGCGCTTGTGGTGTATGACGATCTCTCCAAACATGCATGGGCATACCGGCAGATCTCGCTGCTGTTGCGCAGACCTCCCGGGCGTGAGGCCTATCCGGGGGATGTCTTCTACCTCCATTCGCGGCTTCTTGAGCGTGCGGCAAAGATGGCAAAAGCCCGAGGTGGCGGCTCACTCACCGCGCTTCCCATCATTGAGACCCAGGCGGGGGATGTGACTGCGTATATCCCCACAAACGTGATTTCGATTACCGATGGGCAGATCTATCTCGAGTCCGATCTTTTCTATCAGGGAATCCGCCCCGCGCTCAATGTGGGCCTTTCCGTGTCGCGGGTAGGGTCGTCGGCGCAGACAGAGGCCATGAAAAAAGTGGCGGAAAAACTGCGGCTTGATCTCGCGCAGTACCGGGAGCTCGCTGCGTTTGTACAGTTCGGTTCTGATCTTGATGAAGCAACCCGCCAAAGGATCGAACGCGGCAAACGTCTTACTGAACTCTTGAAACAGGAGCAGTATGTTCCCATGCGATTTGAAGAACAGGTTGCAGTGGTATACGCGGCAACCCACGGCTATCTCGATACGCTGCCGGTCGAGCGGGTACGCGAGTTTGAAAGCGCATTTATAGCGTGGCTCAAGGATATGAAACGCGACCTCCTAAAAACAATCGCGGCATCAGGCGAACTTACCGATGAAACCGAAAAAGAACTGCGGGAAGCAACAGAGGAATTTTTGAAAACACTGTCTTAAAATCAAAAATCAAATCTCAAAAATCAAAATGAAAAAGAAAAATGCAAAAAGAAGCACACAGGAGCGATACTTTTTATCTCTTTGATCTTTCATTTTGATATTTGATTTTTGAATTTTGCATTATGGCTACTGCCCGTTTTATCAAACGCCATATTCGTTCTGTAGCGAACACCCGCCAGATTACACGAGCAATGGAGGCGGTTTCGGCTACCAAAATGCGGCGGAGTCAGGAATACGCCCTTGGGGCGCGGCCGTATGCAAGGGAAGCGCTTCGGCTGCTCGCGAATCTTGTACGATTTCATGATGGGGCAGCTCATGCGTACTTCCATGTACGTCCAAAGGGTAAAAATCTTATCTTTCTTGTTACAAGCGATAAAGGACTCTGCGGTGGGCTCAACAGCAATGTGCTGCGTAAGGGGGAATCACTGTTTGCAGAGGCTGAATATGACGTGGTAGCAGTAGGGAAGAAAGGGGCGGATCAGCTTGTGCGCCGCGGCATTCAGCCTATTTTTGTATACAAGGGGTTTGGAGATTATTTCCATCTTCACGAGACGCAGCCGCTTGCGGAGTTTCTTCTTTCTCTCTTTAAAAAGAGGATATACCGGCGCGTGTGGATGGTGTACACCAGTTTTCGGACCACGCTTCGGCAATCGGCGGTGATGCGGCAGCTTCTCCCAGTGAAACGTACCTCGCTTGAAGAAATCATCCGCGATATCGTGCCGGAACATGGCCGCTATGCTGACGAGGGTATCGCACGAGGCATGCCTGAAACGGCCTTTGAATACCTCTTCGAACCTTCGCCGGATGAACTGCTCGCCTCGCTTGTTCCCATCTTAGTTACCACCGCGCTCCATCACGCGATCCTTGAGGCAAATGCTTCGGAGCATTCCGCGCGGATGGTGGCAATGAAAAATGCATCGGAAAACGCGGCGGATATTCTCAAAGACCTCGAACTTGAATATAACAAAGCGCGCCAGGCAGGAATCACGCGTGAGATAGCCGAAGTGACGACTGGGGCAAATGCCCAGTAAATCCTAATGACTAAATCCAAATTCCAAATAAAATCCCAATTCCCAAATCCAAGATGGCGGTTTATTCGGTCATTGGACATTAGGATTTTGACATTTATTTATGGTGAGCTAGTCGAACCATTTGACATTTGCCTGCCCGCGCTCCGTCGCCAGAGGCTTTGGCGGCGTGCGACCGAAGCCTCGGCGCAGGCGGGGATTTTGAAATTGGAAATTTGAATTGGAAAAAGGGAAGAATTCGAAACTCTCAATAGAACTAGAGACATGCAAGTAGTAAATGGCAAAATCATCCAAATAATAGGTCCTGTAGTTGATGTCGAATTTGAGTGTGACCTTCCGGAAATTAATACTGCGCTTGAAGTAAAGCGCGAAAGCGAACCGCTCGTACTCGAGGTAGCACAACATACCGGCGGAAATATAGTACGATGTATCGCGATGGATGCCACAGACGGACTGTCGCGGGGTACACAAGTAGTGTCGCGTGGAGAGCCGATTACCGTTCCGGTGGGGCGGGAGGCGCTCGGAAGGATGTTTGATGTACTGGGCACTCCTATTGATGGCGAGAACGCAGCGGTATTCGAAAAACGATTGCCCATTCACCGTAAACCTCCTCCGTTTACCGATCAATCAACCAAAACGGAAGTATTTGAAACCGGCATCAAAGTGATCGATCTCATCGCTCCCTTCGCCAAAGGTGGAAAGGTTGGGCTCTTTGGCGGCGCCGGGGTGGGGAAAACAGTGCTTATCCAGGAGCTTATCCGCAATATCGCTACCGAGCACGGCGGATATTCGGTGTTTGCGGGGGTAGGAGAGCGTACCCGCGAGGGGAACGATCTCTACCGAGAGATGAAAGAGTCGAAGGTACTTGAGAAAACCGCGCTCGTATTCGGACAAATGAATGAAGTGCCGGGAGCACGCTTTCGGGTTGCGCTCTCGGGGCTTACCATGGCAGAATACTTCAGGGACGAGGAAGGAAAAGACGTCCTTTTATTTATTGACAACATTTTTCGTTTCACCCAGGCAGGGTCAGAAGTGTCGGCTCTTCTCGGCCGCATGCCCTCTGCGGTGGGGTATCAGCCTACGCTCGCAACAGAGATGGGGGAGTTGCAGGAGCGGATTACCTCTACCACGAAAGGTTCTATTACCTCGGTGCAAGCGGTGTATGTACCGGCAGATGATCTTACTGACCCGGCTCCTGCCACCGCCTTCGCGCATCTCGATTCTACCGTGGTGCTCTCGCGCAGCCTCACCGAGCTCGGTATCTATCCGGCGGTCGATCCGCTCGACTCCTCCTCGACCATTCTTGATCCGCACGTCGTAGGAAAAGAACACTACGAAGTTGCCCGCGAGACACAGCGGGTGCTGCAACGCTACAAAGATCTGCAGGATATTATCGCGATACTGGGGATGGAAGAGCTTTCAGAAGAGGATAAGCTTACAGTACAGCGCGCGCGAAAGCTCCAGCGGTTTCTCTCACAGCCGTTCTTTGTGGCGGAGGTATTTGTGGGCCGTCCGGGGAAGTATGTGCCTATGGCGGAAACGGTACGGGGGTTTAAAGAAATACTGGAGGGAAAGCACGATGATAAGCCCGAAGAAGCATTCTATATGAAGGGAAGCATCGATGAACTATAAAAATTCAAAATGCAAAAGTATGGTAGCCGCCTTCAGCGGAGGTTATAAAATACTTTTGCCTGCCCGCCGAAGCCTCGGCGCAGGCGGGGATTTTGACTTGTACTTTTGCTTTTTGACGTTTGACTTTTGAATTACCATGGTATGTTTAATTTAGCAGTTCTTACATTGGAAAAAGAGATTTTTCGCGGAAAAGTCGAATCGGTGGTAGTACC
This sequence comes from uncultured Candidatus Saccharibacteria bacterium, assembly GCA_964454705.1. Taxonomy (GTDB): domain Bacteria; phylum Patescibacteriota; class Minisyncoccia; order CAYVXU01; family CAYVXU01; genus CAYVXU01. The sequence continues at coordinate 4,050 of CAYVXU010000005.1, forward strand.
CGGTAAGGAGGGGGAGCTTGGGATACTTACTCATCACGTACCGCTTGTAACTGCTCTCAAAGAGGGGGAACTTACGATCGTGCAGGAGGGAAGAAGACAGCGGATACCGCTCAAAAAGGGTTTTCTCGAAGTACGTCCGAATGAAGTGGTGCTCTTAATCGAACAGGCATGAGGAGGGGAGCTATGTGGAAGTTTGAGGCGATTCCTGATGAAGTGTGGCACTCTCATACGGTGCAGTGCTGGGCGCTTGGCTGTATTGATCCGCGCTTCAGAGAACGGCAACAGGAGTTTATCCTTAAGGAACTTGCTGTGCCGCACCATCAGCTTGATTTCCAGCCATTTCCGGGAGGAGCAAAACCCTTTGCTGAAAAGAACGAGGCTGCAGTTCGGGCGCTCCTGCAAAGCCTTACGGTGGCGCGCACGAAGCACCATGCACCGCTTGCCATGCTCATGACGCATGAAAATTGCGCCGCATATGGGCGGGAGTTCGCGTCATTTGAAGAGGAGCTTGCGTTCCATGAAGAAGAACTTCGCAGGGCGCGGGAGCATTTCAAGGAGTTCGCCGCCGATATGCAGATTCGATCCTTTTTCGTAGGTCGCAAAAAAATCATCGAGATACTATAGCTCTTTCTTCCTTTGCTCTTTCGTGAGCCCGATCATCCGATCGGGCTCTTCATTAAATATCCACAACCTGCCACTTGACACAAGATTAGCTAGGGTGTATAATATTATCATCAATATCCTTAAGAGCCCCGATCTTCAAGGATTCAGGAGGAGAACATGAGAACACAGAGAAGGAAGGGGACCGTCGACAGAGGTGAGAGGAAGAAGTTCTTTGTGGAAGGCAGGCAGGTAGACTTTTGGGAAGATCCAAATATTCCATTTGCCTGGAATAGGGACGATCTCGAAGAGTATGCGATGCGGGAAGAGTGGGTAAAACTCTTCAATGCGATCATGCTTGCCAGCCAGCCCCAACATTCCGAAGCCCCGCTGGTGTACTCATAATGCTGGCGGAAGAAGACTCCTAAAGAGTCCAACGGTGTACCTATCGTTGGGCTCTTTCACTCATGCACGGTAATACTTGACAAAGTTATATAAACTGCTATAATTATACTGTCTTAATAAATAATGCCCGGAAATGTGAGAATTCTGATCCTTTTCGGAGTTCCGGTATCCCTCCTTGCCGGAACGGGGTATTCCCCAAAAGGATTCTCACATTCCCGGGCATTCATGTATCTCTTTGACAACTAAATACGAATGAGGGCCGTCCTGCCAGGCTGACAGCCGAGGGGACGAGCCTCGCCCCGAAGGGGCGGGAGGTAAGAATGAAAATCAGAGAATGGATGGAAGAGCGGCTCTCTTTTACGCTTCTTCTAGGAGGTGGATACGTACAGGGACTCATCTATGCGCTTGCTCTGCTTGACCTCATCGAGCAGTGGAAGATCGAGCACAAGGTGCGTAAAGTATGGGCAAGTGATGCAGGAGCGCTTCCCGGTGCTCTCTTTGCGGCAGGCTATAGCGCCTATGGCCGCAGGCAATTCATCGAGAACGGGATCAAACGGAATCTTCTCTATATGCTTTTCCTTAAGGACTTTCGTTTCGGCTGGCCGTTTACCGAATTCTTCGGAAAAGGCTATGAATCTTTGGGAATGCTCAAAGGAAATGGATTCAGTTCCTTTCTTAAAGGAGACATTCGAGTCCCGGCGCATACAGGACCTTCCCCGGCCGCTTGGCCTCATTGCAACCAATTACCATACACTGGAGTCTGTAGATATCGCAAGTACCAGCAAGGTATGGTTTGGAGTACGCGCGAGCGTCTCGGTAGCGGGAGTGTTCCCACCGGTGAAGCATCGGTCCGTGTGGCTTACGGAAGGTGGATACGGCATTTCGTTCCCTGTCGAATACCTCCATTCTGAAGATAACCCTGTAATCGGTCTGCAGGTAGGTCCGCATAGGCTTCTGAATCCTGTGAGGCAGGGACGCGAAAACTTTTTTCGGGCTCTGCGTACGACGCGGGAAATCTACCGCACAAAGCTCAATGCCTTGGCGGCCCGGGAAGCAGCCCGCCGCGTTGGTTCATCTATCATGCTCATCGAACCGTCATTTGAGGCGTTACAATTCGGGCTTATTCGCCGCCATCTCGCGGCAAACCGGATATATCACTGGATGGCAACTGCACGGAGGGAATTAGAGGAAGTCGCACTGCAGCCTATTGAGTGAGAGGAGGATGGATGAGGATTACCGCAGGAGCTGTTCTTTTCTTTGCGTGGTTCGGGCGCTGGATTGCGATGAGGCTTCATCGCGACTAGTGTGCGCGAAACCTGCGAGGCGTATTGGAAATCGTAATATACGAAAGTACGGTACGCCTTTTTCCTTTTCATCTTCTCGCCTCCGGCGTTTACTGGACAAAACCGGCTCATCTACATACACTGCAGCCATACCCCTAGGTTCAAGCTCTTTGCCAATCTGCTCGTTTTAAGGAGTTGTTGTGAAAAAGCTCTTAAAAAGGCTTAACTGCGAGGAGGCGCGCGAGCGGCTTTCCCGCGCTTCACTCACGGTAGCCGTGGATGATTCAAAATTTCCGGCACGGAACGCGCTCACTCACTATGTGCTGTGCGATGCCTGTAAGGCAGTCGGGATGGCGCGCTGCCATTGCACGGGCACAGTCTCCTCGATATCATTGCGGTCGAGCATGTGCGGGGCAGGACTCTCGCAAAGAAATACAGCCGATATGTAGAAACAGGATTCGGGGCATGCCCTAACCGCGTATGCGCAGAGTGGCGAAGCGCCCGCCTCCGCGAGGCCAAAGCCCGCTCCGGCGTGGCGGAGGCGGGCAGAAAAGAGCGGCAAGGGCAGTGACGGTGAACCCTCTGATAAGCTATCAGGGGGTTCCTTTTGCAATTCACCTCGCGTTCGCTCTATAATGCGCACATGAAAATAACAGTAGCTCATGGTGATATTATTCGTATACAGGCCGATCTCGCGATAGTAAATCTGTTTGAAGGGGTAAAGAAGCCGGGTGGCGCTACGGGAGCGGTTGATGCAAAGCTGGGAGGCATGATTGCTGATATCGTGAGCCGCGAGCATTTTATGGGCGCGGAGGGGGCGCTGCGCGTGATAGATACCCACGGGAAAATTCCTGCGCGCCAGGTACTTTTGGCGGGCCTCGGAGCACAAAATGCGTTTTCTCTTGAGAGTATTCGCAGGGTAACTGCCGCATCGCTCCGAAAAGCCCGTGAAGTAGGCGCGCATACGGTTGCTACGATTGTACATGGAGCGGGCATTGGCGGGTTTGATCCAGCTCAATCATCTTCTGCGATGGCAGAGGGGCTCTATCTTGGAGCGTATCGATTTCTCGCCTACCAAAGAGAGGAGCAGAAGCGGCACGCGCAACGTGAGGTAAGTGAAATAACTATCGTAGAGTACGATAAAGGGAAGATCGGAAAGATGAAGGAAGGAGTGCGTTACGGAGAGACTGTGGCAAAAGGCACGAACTTTGTGCGGGATCTTGTAAATGCGCCTCCGGCGCACTCAAGCCCCAAATATCTTGCCGATACTGCCCGTCACCTTGCCGCACGCTCCGGGATATCCGGCAAGGTATTTCGTTATCGCGACATCAAAAAGATGGGAATGGGAGCGTTTTTAGGCATTGCGCGCGGTTCTGACGAAGAGCCTTATTTTATTCATCTTACCTATAAACCTAAACCGAAAAAGAAGGCTCACAAGAGGCTTGCAGTGGTGGGAAAGGGCATTACCTTCGACTCCGGGGGGCTCTCGCTGAAGCCGCCAAAGTTCATGGAAACAATGAAGATTGATATGGCGGGCGCCGCAGCGATGCTCGGGCTCTTCTCTATCCTGCCTGAACTTGCTCCATCAATCGAAGTGCACGGCATCGCCGCGGTGTGTGAAAACATGCCCTCCGGCAAGGCGATTAAACCCGGCGATGTGGTGCGGGTGATGAACGGAAAGACAATTGAAATTCTCGATACCGATGCCGAAGGGCGTGTGACGCTCGCAGACTCGCTTTCCTATGCTATAAAGCTCAAGCCTGACTATATAATTGATGTTGCCACGCTTACCGGCGCGTGTCTCGTTGCATTAGGCGAGGAGGTGGCCGGCGTGATGGGAAATAATGATTCTCTCACGCGCACTCTGCTTAATGCCGCGGAGAAGTCCGGCGAGCGGTTTTGGCAGCTCCCGCTCGTAAAAGAATATAAAGAGTATATCAAAAGCGATGTCGCACACCTGCGCAATATCCCAAAGATCCGCTACGGCGACTCGATCTCTGCGGGCCTGTTTTTGCAGGAATTTGTGGGAGAGACGCCGTGGCTCCATTTAGATATTGCGGGGCCCGCGTGGGCAGAGCGCGACAGCGTTCCTTATATGCCGCGCGGCGCTACAGGCTTTGGGGTGCGTACCCTCGCGCGATTACTCGAACTTCTTTCCCATTGACTACACCTCATGCGATTGTTAGTGTCTTATATATAGATATGTATCAATATGTCAGAAGCAACGAGCTGTGCGCATTGTTTTAAAGCGCTTGCCGATACCACACGACTTACCATTATAAAAGAGGTGCGGAGCCACCCAATGAGCGTACAGGAGGTTACCCTACGGGTAGCCCGTACCCAGCCAACGGTAACGTACCATCTGCGGCGTTTGCGCATGATCGGCATGCTCAAGCGTGAAAAGAAAGGCCGGCAGGCGCTGTACTCATTTAACGGGCAGTATCCGTGTAAGGGCTGCGGCGTATTTTCCGCACCCATCAAAGCATGAGACGTTTACCCGCCAAAATTTTGTTTAAAAAGAGTTGTTATGCACTATGTTTACGTACTTCGTAGCAAAAAAGATGGAAACCTTTATATCGGATGCACAAGAGATCTTAGGAATCGTTTTACACTACATAATAACGGCAAAGTAGAATCAACACGACAACGTTTTCCTTTTGAACTGTTATATTACGAAGCATTTCTTGATAAACGAGACGCATTTTCAAGAGAACAATGGTTAAAAACTGGATGGGGTAGAAACCATTTGCGCAAACTTCTAGCCTACACCTTGGGTAAAGAGAATAACGTTTTATATAGATATTCATGAAGAGACAGGAAATAAAATTTAGGCGGGTGTATTTCGATCATGCGGCAGCTACCCCAATGGATTCTCGCGTGAAGAAGGCGATGCTTCCGTACCTCGCGGGTGAGTTTGGCAACCCTTCAAGCCTGTACTCGCACGGAAGAAGTGCGAAATCTGTTCTTCAGTATGCACGAGAGTCCATTGCTCGAATGCTTCACGCACATCCGGAGGAAATTATATTTACCGGGAGCGGCACAGAGTCCGACGCGCTTGCGGTACTTGGGGTCATGCATTTTTATGGCGCAAAGCAGGCTTCGCCGCCCAAAGGGCATCTCATTACCACCGCAATCGAGCACCATGCCGTGCTCTATAATGCAGAAAAACTCGAAAAAGAAGGATACGACGTCACCTATCTTCCGGTAGATGGCGAGGGGTTTATTTCGCTTAACACCCTGCGCAAGGCAATCCGGCCAGACACCGTACTTATTTCAGTAATGTATGCAAATAACGAGATCGGTACCATCGAGCCAATCGCTGAAATCGGGAAGCTTGTGAAAGAGATCCGCGCACAACGGTCAAAAGACGGTTCCGCCACTCCCATCTGGTTTCATACTGATGCCTGCCAGGCAGCAGGATACGGTGAGATGGATGTTACCAAACTCGGTGTTGATCTCCTCACTGCGAACGGGAGCAAGATCTACGGCCCAAAGGGCACAGGATTTCTCTATGTGCGCAAAGGAGTACGTATCGATCCGCTCTGGCGCGGCGGCGGGCAAGAAAATCAACTGCGCAGCGGTACGGAAAATATTGCCGGCATCGTAGGGCTTGCCACTGCCTTCAAAATTGCCCAGCATGAGCGCGTGGATGAGGTTGCGCGTCTTTCAACACTTCGTGATTATTTTATCGAAGAGCTATTTGCACGCGTCCCCAAAATTGTGTTAAACGGCCCCAGGGATTCCGCGAAGCGTCTTCCCAATAACGTGAATGTATCAATTCTCGATATTGAGGGAGAGGCAATGCTGTTGTATCTTGATCGGTATGGCATCGAAGCCTCCACCGGTTCGGCGTGCGACTCGGCGACACTTGATCCCTCGCACGTAATCCTCGCGTTGGGCAAGCCCTATGAGTTCGCCCATGCGAGTATGCGCTTCACGCTGGGCAAGAGCACCACCAAAAAAGATATTGATTATGTAATGTCCAAACTGCCTGCAATAGCCGAGACACTGCGTAAAATTTCTCCCGTGAATATAGATATGAACGCAAAAGAAATGTCCCGCGCATTTGCATTTGCCGCCGAAGGCCTCCCGCATTGGGAGAAGAAGAGAGGAACAAAACTACGAAGAAAATAAATCCCAATGTCCAAATCCAAATTTCAAATAAAATCCCAATTCCCAAATCCAAAATGGCTACGTATTTGGTCATTCGACATTAGGATTTTGACATTTGGATTTTGAAATTAGAAATTGAAGACCCCCCTTTTAATATTTACTTTTTATTCATATGAAATCAGCAAATGCAAAAGCAAAAAGAAAACCGTTGCCGAAAGGTAACTACGAAGTCGTCAACGAATACACCGGTGAAGGATGGGTGTATACCGATATTGTAAAAGATCACTTCTTCAATCCGCGCAATCTTCTCCTCAAAGAACCGGCCGAAGGCGAGTACGACGCAGTAGGAGAGGTGGGTTCGGCCGCGTGCGGAGATACCATGAGAATGTGGGTGAAAGTTGACCCGAAAACTGATCGCATCAAGGTTTTGAAATGGAAAACATTCGGGTGTGGATCGGCGATTGCGTCTACCTCGATGTTTTCTGTAATGGTGACTGAAAAAGGGGGCATGAAGGCGGCTAAGGCGCTCACCATTAAGCCACAGCATGTGATGGAGCGTCTCGGAGGGCTTCCCAACCGGAAGATTCATTGTTCTGTGCTTGCGGATAAGGCGTTTCGCAAGACGATGAATAATTATTTCCGTACCACCAACCAGCACAACCGGATTATCATAGAAGGATCACGGGTGGTTGATACCAAACTCAACATTACCGATAAGGATATTGAAGAGGCGGTGCTGGAAGGCGCGCAGACTCTGGAAGAGGTACAAAAGAAGCTAAAAGTGGGAATAGGAAGCCCCGAGATTATTACCGAGGTCGAACAGCTAATACGGTTTTATAAAGAGAAATACTATGGGTAACCCCGCCAGTTGCGGAAATCCCAATGTCCAAATCCAAATATCAAATAAATGTCAAAATCCCAATGTCAAATAACTAACAAGGAAGCGGGTTTGGGTTTTGGATTTAGGATTTTATTTGAAATTTGCCTGCCCGCCGAAGCCTCTGCCTGTGCGTTGCACGCAGACAGGTCGGCGCAGGCGGGGATTTTGAAATTGGAAATTTAAACGCGATGGTGAGACGCATAAGATCGGAAAAAAGAGAGAAAAAAGATAAAGCAGATCCGGTGTTGGCAAAGCGCATCGAAAGCGTTTTGGATATGGCTCGTCCGGCACTTCAGGCGCACCGCGGTAACGTGGCATTAAAGTCCATAACCGGAAACGATATCGTACTCGAAATCCAGGGCACCTGCGTGGGATGTCCGATGTCCCAATTTACCTTTGGCATTGGTATTGAGCGTCTCCTGCGGGAGCATATTCCGAATCTCGGCAAAATTACCTACTTATAAAAGTGAAGATTCAAAAATTAAAAGTGCAAAGTTAAAGTAACCGCCTTTGGCGGTTTTTTATTTTTAAAGCTAATAAGCTAAGTAGCTAATGAAGCTAAGAAGCTATCTGGGGATAACTCTCCGCATCTGCCGGTGGGGCATGGTATAATAGCTGTAGAATTGTTTTACGCTGAATGAACTCACGAACTACCACAATTGTTGGTGCAGCAGTGGGAGGTGTTTTGATCATTGGCACTCTTATATTTGTGGTAGTGCGGCGGGGGTCCGAACCTCCGGCTTCAGGCACCGCTTCCTCTCCAGCTACTTCGTCTCCAAAAGTGGCGGAGATAAAAATTGGCACTGACTACTTTTCCAGAGGCGATCTCCTGCATCTCGCGACGCTATACTTTCCCAAAGAGGAGTATAGCCGATTCACTGAATCCCAGCACGTGCAATTACGCGAACGCGCGCGAGATAGATCGGTGGTGATACAGGAGGCCGCGAGACAGAATCTCGTACCAGTGGACATGGTGATCTATAACCCTAACAAGAATTGGGGCGAGTACAATAAAACGTACGAGAAAGCAAAAGAAGCAATCCTTGCTCAAGAGGAGCGTATTACCGTGGGAGGAGTGTTTATGTTTTTCCAGAACCAGGTTCCTCCTAAAATGGGAGTTGAGGCGGCGAAGAAGCTTACCCGGGAGAAGATGGAACGTATTCATGCTGATCTTACTTCCGGCAGGCTCAATCTTGAAAGCGCCGCGGAGCGTATTAAGCGCGACACGTCGCTCGCTGTAATTGATCCCATCTATAAAGTGAACGCCTATTTCATCTTCGGAGAGAAAAACCGGTCGGGACCCGTAGTACCGGGTATCACCGCAGAGGAAAATAGTATGCTCTGGTCTATGGAAAAAGGTGCGTACACCCCGATCCTACTAGGAAAGGAAAGTGGAAATTACCCTGAACCTAATGAAGCGTACTGGGGCATCTTTCAGGTTCACGACAAAAAAGGTACGGCGAAGCCCTTTGAGGAGTGGCTTACTGAAACGTCACGCAACTATGCGATCGAAATACTTTAGAATTGCCATCTTTGCCGGGTTTATTATTTTTTGCGGAGCCGCATTTCCTTCCGGCGTCTTTGCCGGAATGGAGATAAAGGGTAAAACGTATATTCAGTACAACGGCACCACCATCGAACTCCCGGGAGTCCAGATTACATGGGAGATCGAAAATTTTAGTCAGGAACTCTATTTCTTTTGTCCCAATTTCCCTGGGCCGGTGCGTACTACTTATACCGATGCGGCGGGATCGTATGCATTTCAGCCCCGTGCTTGTTTTGGATGTGTAGACCAACTTTCCTCGCTCACCCCATCTTTCCCGGGCGACTATACGCTTCCGGGAGGGCTTGATCCTACCATTGGAAAATGGGAGTGGGGGGTTCCTTTTGGCTGTGCGGGTTGCAGCCATGTAATGACGTGGGACGAGGAGGAAGAAAAACTCTATATCAGGACACTGTCAGACCAGCCGCGAGACCATATTACTTTCATTTGGATTCCAGGACCGCAGTGCGGCGACAGTATTGTGCAACCGCGCACAGGAGAAGAGTGTGATGACGGGAACAGGATCAACGGAGACGGATGCAATAATCAATGTCGCCTTGAGACGCCCCCGGATCTCATCGCAGAATTCACTCAACAGACCATCAATACTTTGCTTGCGCAGGGAGGAGTACAGCCCAATACAGTCTTAAACTTGGAAGGAATTATCAAGAATGAAGGGTACAGCGCCGCCGGCCCTTCTACTGCGCGCTTTTGCGTGGGAAACTTCGGATCAATACTCCCAAGCGGATGTTTCAATAGCGGACAGGGATTCCTTCGCGATATAGGACTTGGCGGGATCCCAGGTTATCCCAGTGCGCCAAGTAACCAATCGTCACCCGTGAGCACCTCTTGGTCTGTACCTGAGCCTCCTCCGGGACAGACGCATGTATACTCTGCACTTATCTGTGCGGATGTGCGCAACGAAGTGGCAGAACTTAACGATTTGCCAGGTTCAAACTGCAGTCAGATTCCATTTACCGTAGGAGGACCTCCGTCACCACCTTCTCCGGGACGTCCAGCGCCTACGTGTAGCGGGGTTGGACCGCAAGGGTGGGTAACCTCTTATCTCACGGGAACAAAAGAATTCACCATCTATGATGTGGAGAATATAGATACGGGCTCGGGGGATACTGCATATCTCGGGATATGGTCTGAAGAAGGAGGATCTGACGATTTTCGTCGCTATTACGCTGCAGACCCGGACAGTGATGGAAATTGGACCGCGACTGTTGACTTGGCAAACCACCCAGGATACGGACGTATTAATCTGTATGCAGCAGTCAAGCAATTAGGGCAGCCGCACGTCATCTGCGGTAACGCTGACTTTACAAGGACTCTCTTTATAAATCCTCCGCCGCCTTCCTCCGGCCCCGCGCCCGCGGTTGATCTTACTGCAAATGGTTCATCTTGGCCGCAACCAATTGCATACACAAGTTCCGCAACCCTTAAATGGACCTCGGTGAATACTTATCCCGGTAATTCGTGCTCGGCAAGCGGTGGCTGGTCAGGCGCAAAACCAGCGAACAATGATGTGGTGGGCGAATCTACCGGTCCGCTTTCGAGCGACACTACCTATACGATTCAATGTCAGGGGCCGGGCGGTGTTGCCTCCGATGATGTAACCGTAGGAGTAGGTCCGCCTCTTGGAGCATGCAATCTCGAAATCCAGCCCACGACCCTTACACTGGACCGCAATGAATTAGATGCCGCCTATTCCGATCATGCCACACTCCTGCCATTCCTCCCCGGCGGTACTGCAAGTCTGCGGTGGATTGCCGACAACCCGATATTCCTTGAGATTACTCCAAAGAAAGCGCCCTCGAATCGTAGGGTAACCGTGCGCGCGCGGAGCGATGACCTTGTGGATCGTACCTTCACGGTAACGGCGAAGGTAATTGATGGTCCATGCGCACCGAATACATCACAAACCGTAACGGTAAAAGTGCTCAAACGCAGGCCACCCCCGTTTCAGGAAACCTTTCCCCGATAAGATCTTGGCATGAAGCTCAAAAACATCGATTCTCTCCGGCTTTACGGTATCCTTTCGCTTGCAGGAATTATTATTCTTGCTGCGTTTGTTTATATTCTCATATTTGCAAAAGAAAAACTGCCGCCGCCGGTGCTCAACAGCGCCACCGGAGTAATTGAACGCATCTCGGCTGACGTACTGTACGTGAACGCACAAATCCCGAGGCTGGAGAACAACATTCTCCGGCACGATCAGAAGGTTTCTACCACGTTTACCGTTACCATTGATGAGAATGCGAAGGTAGTTGATTCGACGAACATGGAATCACCCCGCCGGCCCATCATCCTCGCCGAGTTGAAAGCAGGGGATACGGTGTATGTATCTTCTAAGAAAGGTCTCCTCGCACAAGATGCACGCGCAGATTTTGTAGAGCGTATGCCGGCCAACGCGCCGCCGCTTGAGTAACATGCTTATTCGTGCTCTCTCACTTTTCTTTATTGGGCTATTCTCACTTTTGCCTCTCGGGGACGCGCAAAGCCAGCAGAGTTTGCGCGTGATTGCAACTGAACACAGGGCATTAAGTTCTTCCGTGCGCGTAGGAGACGAATTTGAAACGGAGCTTACCCTGTTGGGGGCGGGCGTAGGCCGCCGGCCGGTAGATGCGGTGATTATTATGGATCGCTCTGGATCCATGAGTAAAGACAATCGTATTATTCAGGCAAAAGCGGCAATCAATAGATTTCTTGATGATCTCGATAGTTCGCGCGGAGGCGGACCAGTGAACGATCGGGTGGGGCTCGTAAGTTTTGGGGGATATGTGAGTACAGACGTTCCCCTCCCGGCCAGTCCGAGCGCGGCGAATATATCCGCGGTGCGGTCGAGTGCGAACGCTCTCTCACCGGATGGTGGAACTCCACTTGCAGAAGCGCTTGATATGGGATTAAACGAACTTGCCAGTAACCAGCGTCCGGATGCAGTAAAAGCAATTATTCTTGCATCAGACGGCCACTCGAACATGGGAAACCCGATCGATGCAGATGTGGCGTGGCCCAACTATCCGGTGGATGCCTTTGTGTACACGGTGGGGGTAGGCAGAGATCTCGATAGATCTACTGATCGTGCTGAAGACTGTAACTTTGCACGATTTAGGAACGATTTCCATTGTAAACCAGGTTCAGAGCAATTGCAGCTTATTGCTGACAACGCAGGAAACGGAAATGGAGAGTACTTTGACGGTCGGGATGAGACGAAGCTACCCGCAATTTTCAGTCAGATTGCATCACGCCTCGTTATTCTTACCAACGCATTCGCGGGCGGCAGTATTGCGCTCAAAATTCAGGATCTCAACGGCGATCGCGTAAATGACTTTGAGTTTGTGAGCGCTAATTTTCCCGCATCAGTCTCCGGACAGCTGCTCACTATAAGTGGACTGCCTGAAATTCAGCTTTTCCAGACGGTGAAGGTGCGTATCCGGTGGCGCGCAAAACAGCGGGTGGGAGCCCAACCGCAGGAGATTAATGAAGAAAATAACCCAAACTCGTTCTTTCAATATACGAATGCAGAGGGCAATTTCCGCGCGGATATTCCG
>CAYVXU010000005.1:16440-21717 GCA_964454705.1 uncultured Candidatus Saccharibacteria bacterium
CACTATCACCATTGCAGATGAAACCGCATCACCCCCGCCCGCATGCACCACGCTTACCTATCGCGATGGCACCATTACCCCCAATCCTATTGATCCGGGGCAGGAGATTACCGTGACATGTGACTATGGCCAGCAGGTGAATAATTTATTTGTCTACCGGGACGGTATACGGCAGACCCGTGAATGTGCGTGGCGCGAGTGGCAGGGGGGTGGAACCACAGCGGTATTCGAATGTATCGCTCCACCCGCACCCGGTACGTACCAGTATGACTGTGTGGTGGAAACCGGGCCGGGACTCGACAACATGTGTCCCGCTTCAAACCTTATAGGGAATCTCATAGTTCGGGGCGGTGGGAGCGGCGGCTACTGCGGAGACGGCATTCCCTTCAACAGCGGAGGGGAGGAGTGCGATGACAGGAATGGAATCAACGTCACCTCCAAAGACGGGGATACCTGCAATAACAGGTGCGAGCTTACGCCAAAGTGTTCAAGTGCGGCGATTATCAGCCAGACATCAAACTCTGTTACCGTGCAGGTTTACGGCGTGCAGAATACGCTGGATGTACGGTTTCCGACGTGGTCGGATATAAACGGCCAAGATGATCTTGATTGGTCTCATCGCGGGGTAAATAAAGGAGGTGGCGTATGGGAAGCGGTTATCGATCTCTCGCGTCACCGCCCTGGAAACCCGGATTACGGCACATTTTATGTACATCCGTATGTATTGGATCGCAGAGGCCAAGCAGTGACACCCACATGTGAAGCACTTTCATTCGAACGCATCCGCCCTCCTGTATGCGGCGACAGTTTCCTTGATTCCGGTGAAGAATGCGATGATGGAAATACTATCTCCGGAGACGGGTGTTCAAGTACGTGTACGAGGGAGTGCAGCTTAACGGTAACCTATCGGGATGGCACTTCGATCAGCGGTCGGGTGAATCTTCATGAAGCGGCGCCGAGCGCTGATTTACGGGCAACGATCATTCCTCCTGTTCCCATACGCTGGATTGTAAGGGATGCATCTTTACTCACGGTGTCTCCCCGGACCGGTCGGGACGTAACCGTGACTGCCCGCAATTTTGAGTTTTCCGCAAAGAATACGTCGGTAACCGCAGAAAATGCAAATGTACCTGCATGTAAATTCCGCGTACCGATCACTCTCTCACGCAAACCGCTTCCGCCGTGGCACGAGGTATTTCCCCGTTAAATTAGACTACATCACAGGGAAAAACACCATGACACGCCAATATGATCACAAAAAACTGCTATCGCAGTTTTTTGTGATTTATAGAGCCGATTTTAGAGGGCCGCTCTGATCACATTTCAGCCGTCACAAGATTCAGCGAAAGCAGAAAGTTGTGATTACGCCGTCATATTTGACTTGATGGGGAGGGCGCGGTATTCTTTGAGCAAGTTTGATTTTTTAACTATTGGTATGAACGATATACCCCAGCCTACCCAACCGACACAGTCCAACATGGTGCCCGCCGCTATTGTCATTGCGGGCCTTATCATCGCCGGCGCAGTGGTGTACTCAAAAAATCCCCAACCGGGGAGCGCGATAGGTAACAATACGGGGAATTCTGCGCAAACGCCGGGCAAAAATCCCAACGAACGTGTGCAGGTAAGTGTAGATGACGACGCAGTAAAGGGAGATGCAAATGCACCCATCACGATTATTGAGTTTTCCGACTTTCAGTGCCCTTTCTGTAAGCGGTTTTTTGACCAGACGCTTCCGCAAATCGACGAAAAATATATTAAAACGGGAAAAGCAAAACTGGTATACCGCGACTTCCCATTAACCTCTATCCATGAGTTTGCCGCAAAAGCAGGGGAGGGAGCAGAGTGTGCGCGGGAACAGGGGAAATTTTGGGAATTCCATGACCGCCTCTTCCAGCGGCAGGAGGAACTCAAGGTGGAGGATCTTAAAAAACACGCCGCAGATCTAGGCTTAAACACCGTGACCTTCAACCAATGTCTTGATAGTGGAAAATATACTTCAGAAGTTGACAAGGATCTTAACGAAGGGGTGACTGCTGGTGTGACTGGCACTCCAACATTTTTCATCAATGGTGTAAAGGTGGTGGGGGCGGTTCCCTTCAGCCAATTCGAGCAGATCATCGAAGCAGAACTCAACAAATAAGCTTCGTTAGCTTCATTAGCTACTTAGCTTTAACTAAAACGCTATATCTGGAAGCTAATTAAAGCTTAAAAGTGAAACGAGTATTCGTTCTGTTGATGGAAAGGTAAACAGATAAGGGCCCTTTAAAGAAACATTACTAACTAACCCCTTCGTTTTTCACGTAATCGTAGAAAAGACGGTTACCCCGTGGTGGAAAGATCGTCAGAAACCGAAGGTGTCTGATGCCGGGGGTCGGGGTAAACGTAGAAAAGGTCCCGCCCTCCTCGGACCGGACCTTTTCTACGGAGCGGATTTGCATCCGCTCCCCGCACTGATTGATCCTTGAGCCATCTCTTGTAACTTCTCAAGGAGGAGAACGACTTTTGGCTTACCCCAGCCGGACAGAAGAGGCAAGCGCTATGAAATTCTTTCTCCTATTGATAGAAGACTTTTGAGTGGTTGATTTGTTTCAGGCGAGAGATGTGGTGGCTTTTCTCTAACGGGATGAAACATTTCAAGGTGTATATACGTCTCAATGGGGAAGGCTGGCGCAGGTACATTTAAGTTTTATCAGTTTTTAACCTAAATTCTCATCATGGGCGAGAATCCCCATGTGCCGGCGTCAAGAGAAGAGTTTCTTACCGACGCCGCAATTGTTGAGGATGTGAAAAACGGAAACCGCCAGCTTTTCGGCGTGATTATTAAGCGCTACCAGAGCAAGCTCTATAACTACCTCTACCGATTTGCGCATGAACGCCAGGCCTGTGAAGATTTGGTTTCCGAGACGTTCATTAAAGCCTATTTCAATCTCCAGATGTGCAGGAATCCCGAGCGGTTTGCCTCATGGCTTTTTGCGATCGGCCACAATACCGGCATCAACTGGTGGAAACAAGTATCCCGTGACCGCGAGCGGATGGTGGCGATAGACGATATTAAAAGGGAAATTCCCGATACAAGCCACCTTGAGATCCAGCGCGCAATGGAGCGGAAGGAAGATGCGGCATTGGTAGAGGCGGCGCTCATGCAGCTTGAGGAGAAGTACCGGTTTCCGCTCTTACTCTTCTACTACGAGGATTTCTCCTACGAGGAGATCAGTGATATACTGGGAATATCGTTAAATACTGTGAAAACCCATTTATTCAGGGCAAAGAAACGGCTGGTAGCGGCGCTTGCCGAATTAGAGCAAAAAGGAGAGAGTTCCTCTGCCGCTGTGCCGAGAATGCTTGAACGCACTCATACCACACCAGAAGCGGGTGTATAACATATGTCCGAGAAGAAAAAAATCACCGCGTTAGCGGCACTTACGCATATCCCTACCTTCGAGATATCTCGCGATCTTGCTCCGGCAATCATCAAACGAATTGAACGTGAAGAGGGCGACCGCCTCTATTGCCGGCTTCTCTATACAACCTTTTCCTTTTCATTTGCCGCGCTTACCCTTACCACGTGGCGGTTCTATGCGATTACTGCCCATAAAGAGGTGTTCGCCCCGCTGTTCCGTACCGCCTTTACCGAGCTCCAGAACGCCGGATTCAGTTCACTCAACCCGATGTTCATTAAAGATATGATCGCGCTCGTACATACCTTTATACCGGCTGTGGAAGCCTCACTTTTCGTATTCAGCGCCGTGATGTGGATTGTGCTTGGATGGAAGATTTTTCAGCGCTACCGTATCCAGTCTCCTCGTGTGTGGCGGCTCCGCATTCCGTTCGTGGCAGACTAAAGAGTAAAATTACGTTAGTACCGGCAGACCCCCGAGAGGGGTTTTATTTTTTTGGAGTTCTGGTACAATCTAACTAGCTTTCAAGAAGAGATCAGCTGAGAATTTCCAATTCTCAATTTTCATTAAATGTCCAATGATACAATGTTTCAATTGTAAAATTGAAAATTGATTTAAAATTAAAAATTGTAAATTGGAATCTTTCTCAAAGTTCGTAACTGAAAATTGAATCTAGAAAGAAATTATGCCAGAACATACAGTAAAAATCTATTCCACTCCCACCTGTGTCTTCTGTAAAATGGCGCGGGAGTTTTTTACTACCCACAACATTCCTTTTGAAGATTACGATGTGTCGAGCGATGAGCAAAAGAGAAACGAAATGATTGAACGGTCGGGGCAGATGGGGGTGCCGGTGATTGACATTGATGGCGAACTTATTATCGGGTTCGACGAAGAGAGGATCCGTGAAAAGCTGGGCGTGGGCCAGTAACTGTTTTCAAGATATTTTTAAGTTTGGTGCGTTATGGAATCACACGTGTATGATATAGCAATTATCGGGGGGTCCGCAGCGGCATCAGCAGCAGCAGTGTATGCGGCCCGGCAGAAACTTGATTTTGTGATGCTCGCTAAGGATTTTGGCGGTGAGGTAGCGACCTCCGGCGAGGTAGAAAATTGGCTGGGAGTGGCTCATACCACCGGCATCGAACTTGCCGACGCATTCCGCGCACATCTGAAGGCAAACAACATCAAACCGGAGCTGGGGGTAACCATTCAGAAGATAGAGCGGGAGGGAGATGTATTCGTGCTCCACGGCATCGGTTGTAAGATTCCGGGAAGTGCCTCGGTGCGCGTGGAGGGAACCGAGCCCGACGGAGCCTGCGTGTATAAAGCAAAAGCAGTGATTATTGCAACCGGCGCGCATCCGCGTGAACTCAACGTGCCGGGCGAAAAAGAGCTGCGCGCAAAAGGAGTTACCTACTGTACGGTGTGCGACGGTCCCCTCTTTAAGGGAAAAGGTGTGGTGGTAATCGGCGGCGGCAACTCCGGGTTAGAGGCGGCGATTATGCTCTCCAGTATTGCAAAGCACGTCACCATGCTCGTGCGCAAAGAATTCAGAGGGGATCCGGTGCTCATTCAAAAAGTGGAGAACGCACCGAATGTAACGGTGATAAAAGGCGCAGAGGCCCAGAAAATCCTCGGTGATAAATTTGTGACGGGGCTTGTATACAAAGATGCGAATACCGGAGAAGAGAAAACGCTTGAGGTGCAGGGGGTGTTTATCCATATCGGGATGGTCCCCAATAGCGAGCTTGCGCCTGCCGATGCGCAAAAAAGCCAATATGGAGAAATCGTGATTGACCGCGAAGGGCGCACGAACATCCCCGGCCTCTTTGCGGCAGGAGATGTGACCGATGTCCCGTATCGGCAAATTGGC
>CAYVXU010000005.1:21727-23956 GCA_964454705.1 uncultured Candidatus Saccharibacteria bacterium
TGCTTCGTGTCGCAATTAACGGTTTCGGGAGGATTGGCCGGACGTTTTTTAAGCAGGCGCTTGAGTCAGAGGAAATTGAGGTGGTCGCAGTGAATGATCTTGGCGCGATTGATAACCTCGCATACCTCCTGCAGTACGACAGCGCCTACGGGAAGTACGAGCGAGCAGTATCCTATGAAGGCAATACATTGATTGCAGGAGACGCACGGGTGCAAGTGCTCGCCCAAACCAACCCCGCACACCTTCCGTGGAAAGACCTCAATATTGATGTGGTGGTGGAATCCACCGGGTTTTTTACCTCTGCCGAGCAAGCGCGTGCGCACCTCGACGCCGGCGCGAAACGTGTGGTGATCACTGCGCCGGCAAAGGGAGAGGCGGCAACGGTGCTTATGGGCGTAAATGAAGATAAGCTCTCTTCGCTTCCTATTACCTCTAATGCTTCGTGTACCACCAACGCAATCAGCCCCGTGATGGCTATTATGGCGAAGGACCCGGGAGTGAAGAAAGCAGTGCTTTCTACCGTGCACGCCTATACGGCAACCCAAAATCTTGTAGATGGGCCGGTAAAAGGAGACAAAGACTTCCGGCGCGGCCGGGCGGCGGCACAAAATATTACTCCCTCGACTACGGGTGCTGCTGAAGCAACTGCAAAGGCACTTATCAATCTTGAGGGTATTTTTACCGGCATTTCGATCCGCGTTCCTGTGATTACCGGTTCACTTATTGATATTACGTTTCTCGCGAGCCGCACAACGAGCGCGGAAGAGGTGAATCAGATTCTCGAAAATGCAGCGCAGGAGCCGCAGTGGCAGAGAATTATCCGTGTCTCCCATGAGCCACTCGTCTCTTCTGATATTATCAAGGACCCTCACGCAAGTATTGTTGACGCCGAATTTACCCGCGTAGTAGATGGCGACTTAGTCAAAATCCTCTCGTGGTATGACAACGAATGGGGTTATTGCAACACCTTGCTTAAGCATGTCATCAAAGCAGGTCAACATCTCTAAGCCAAGAGTAGAAGTGAGATGCCCCATTCGTTGGGAAAGGGTCGGAAAACGGGAGTTTCCCGTGGCGGAGATAGTCAGAACCGAGGAGTTCTGAAACACGCGGCAATGCCGCCTGTTATGAGTGGGGTATTGTAATACGTTATTTCGGCAGAATATTTTGGATTTAGGACATTAAGATTTTGGTTATTGTTTGGAATTTGGTGCTTGGGATTTGGAATTTTACTATGAAAGTATATTTCGGTACTGACCACGCAGGCTTTCAACTCAAAGAGGAGTTGAAACGTTTTGTAGCCGACCTCGGCCACGACGTGGAAGATTTGGGCAACGCGGTACTCGATGAATCGGACGATTACCCTGATTTTATTTACCCCGTTGCACAAAAGGTGGGGCATGAACCGGATGCGCGGGGCATTGTGCTCGGCGGCTCCGGACAGGGAGAGGCAATGGTGGCAAACAAGGTAAGGGGCATCCGGTGCGCGATTGGATTCAGTGTTGAAGCGGCACGCCTCTCGCGCGAACACAATGACGCAAACATGCTTTCTCTCGGTGCGCGACTTATCTCTTCGCAAGATGCGAAGAAAATAGTAAAAGTATGGCTTGAGACACCTTTTACTGAAGAGGAACGTCACATCCGCCGCATCAAAAAAATTCGAGAGCTTGAGTCCAAAAGCTCACAAGCTAATGAAGCTAAGTAGTTAAAAGCTGACTCATGGTTATTCCCGCCATCAACGCCGAAACATTCGAGGAGGTTGAAAAAAAAGTGCATATGCTCGAAGGGCATACCGAATGGATCCACATTGATGTGGCAGACGGCAAATTTACAGAAAACACGCTCTGGAATAGTCCTGAAGATCTCAAACAATTGCATACGCGCGCGAAGATTGAGGTGCACTTGATGATTGATCATCCCGAAGAGGTAATACGCGAGTGGATCGCGGCGGGCGCGCACCGGATTATTGTTCACATCGAGAGTACCGATGCAATGGACGATATTATCCACGCGTGCAAAGAAGCCGGCGTTGAAATTGCGCTTGCATTAAAACCTGAAACACCGCCGGACCTCGTGGATCTCTATACCAACGACATTACGTTTGTGCAGTGCCTTGCGGTACATCCGGGGCGGGCCGGACAGGAGTTCCAGGAACCAGTGTACGATAAAATCCGCATCATCCGGGAACGGTTCCCCGCGCTTCCCATTGAAGTTGACGGGGGAGTAAAGGTC
>CAYVXU010000005.1:23966-40853 GCA_964454705.1 uncultured Candidatus Saccharibacteria bacterium
GTCGGAGTCGCACGGAAGGCAAAGGAAGCAGGAGCGACTCTTTTCGTCGCCGCCTCGGCGGTATTTGATGCGGAAGATCCACCCGCAGCGCTTGATGTACTGCGGCGCGATGTAGAATAGATTATGGTTATAGATTCTGCAGACCATTTTGCATTTTAATTTTTGAATTTTGATTTAATTTATATGAACTTCTCCAAAGAAAAAATTTTACTCATTGTAATTTCGATGGTTGCGTTTGTGGCGTTCAGTTTCTACGCGGCTTCATATAAGGCAGATCAACTTGCCGAAAAAGACGTCCGCTCGCCCTACAAGCGCGATGCCGAAATCACTCGATCGCTCGCAGACAGGCTCTCATTCGGCGCTCCAAAGGTGTTCCAATTTCTCGCGTTGCAGGGAGGAGGTGCATACTGTGCGAGGCTTGCCGGGGAGCTAAGCGAGGGAGGGCAAAAACCGGAAACGGGCAACTTCACCGTGCCGTGCGGAATCCGGATCTTTGTGGGGCTTGTGGTGTATCTCCTGGTTGCGGGGGGAGTATTTCATCTCTTTATGCAGCTCGTACACGGAACA
The DNA here is from genome assembly GCA_964454705.1 of uncultured Candidatus Saccharibacteria bacterium. Lineage (GTDB taxonomy): Bacteria > Patescibacteriota > Minisyncoccia > CAYVXU01 > CAYVXU01 > CAYVXU01. The sequence continues at coordinate 24,534 of CAYVXU010000005.1, forward strand.
GGCGCTCTGGCGCAAAGCCTCTTTAGTTTTGCGCTCGGCAGCGCAATTGCCCCGCTTATGTGGATTCCGTTTGCGGGATTACTGGTAATTCCTGCAGGGTATTTCCTTATTGCTATCTACCTCTCCCGCGCCCACAACGTTTCGTATCAGAATACGCTGCTCGCCACTCTTATCCCCTCGCTCTACATTATGATAAGCCTCCTACACGTAAGGCTGCTTGTATTGTAAAATAAATAAGGCACCTGGGCATTATTACATTATTTCCCACGGAGGCATCCGGGAATCTCGCCTCGTTTTAAAGCTAAGTAGCTAATGAAGCTAAAAAGCTAAAAGCTATCTTGATGGGTCACCTTCACGAGGAAAAAATCAAAGAACTCGAAGAACTTGCGAATACTATTAGGCAGGACATTATTAAGATGCTTGTAAAGGCAGGCTCCGGACATTCCGCGGGGCCGCTCGGGATGGCAGACGTCTTTACCGCACTGTATTTTCATATTCTGAACCACGATCCCAAACGTCCAGACTGGCCCGACCGTGACCGGCTTGTACTCTCAAACGGCCACATTTGCCCGGTACTCTACGCCACTCTTGCACGGGCAGGGTACCTCCCTGTCGAGGAAGCGGTAACCACTCTGCGTAAATTCGGTACGCGCCTCCAAGGCCATCCGCACCGTACCGCCCTTCCCGGGCTTGAGACCACAAGCGGGCCGCTCGGGTCGGGACTCTCACAGGCCGCAGGGATGGCCTTCGCGGCGCGTATGGATAAGAGGCGAACGAGAATTCACTGCATCATGTCGGACGGTGAGCAAGACGCAGGGAACATTTGGGAAGCGGTACTCTTTGCCGGAAAGAACAAACTCTCCAATCTTACTGCGATCATGGATCGCAACAACATCCAGATCGACGGCTATACCGAAGACATCATGCCGCTCGAGCCGCTCCGGCAGAAGTACGAGGCGTTTAACTGGCATGTGCTTGATATCAATGCGCATGATATCGAAGAAATAGTGGATGCCGTGGAACAGGCAAAGGCGATCTACGAACGCCCTACGCTGATTATTGCTCACAATATTCCGGGGAAAGGAGTAAGCTTTATGGAATACGATTATCTCTGGCATGGCAACCCGCCCGGCAAGGGTCCCACAAACCTTGTGCCTGCCGAGAAACAAGGCGAAGAGGCGCTGAAAGAACTCCGCACACTGGGCGGCAGAATAAAGAGTGAACACGAATGATTAAAACATCAAATGTGTGAAATCCCGCACCGAATGTGTTCTGGTGCGGGGCGAGCACGAATAATTTATAAATAGAATGTGCGAAACCCTGTACTGAACTCGTTCTAGTACAGGGTGAACATGAATGATTAAAGGTCGAACATAAACTCTAAAATTGTATATGCCTACTCTTACACAGCTCAAACAATTTTCGATACTCCTTTGGATTCTCGCGGCGCTCTCATTTCTCGCCGGGCTCGTTGCGCTCTTTTCAGGAGGAAGCTTTATGGATGTCGACTGGGAAACATGGTATGCGACCTCTCTTGTAATAGGCGTGCTTACCGTTGGTGTGAAGCTGGGAGTTCTTATTCAGAAGTAGCGAGGAAAGTAGATTTATCGCGTTCAAATGATACAATAAGCGCGAGCGGTCTATTATGATTTCTAAAAAAAGAAAACATGATTCGAATGCGAAAAATCAGACGCGAGCCCGGAACCGGGCTCAAGAAATTCAGGATTCCCTATTTAGGAAAATGAGCGCCGCTCAAAAAGTAAGGCTTACCTACGAGCTTACTGAATTTCTTTTGAAACTAAATCGACCCGGGAAAACGCAATGAAAATAGAGGCGTATTTATGATTGCTCCGAAAGCAAAATTAGTAAAAGACATTCTCCATCTCGACAAGCTCGAGCAGGCGCCCACGCGCAACGGATATGGCGAGGGGCTTGTGCAAGCAGGCGAGGAAAACCCGAATGTGGTGGCATTGTGCGCAGATCTTACGGAATCCACCCGCACTGAACCGTTTAAGAAGCGCTTTCCGGACCGTTTTGTGGAAATCGGCGTTGCCGAACAAAACCTTGCAACGGTGGCTTCGGGTATGGCGGCAATGGGAAAGATTCCATATATATCTTCCTACGCGATGTTTAGTCCCGGCAGAAACTGGGAGCAGATCCGCACGACGATTTGCTACAACGCCCAGCCGGTAAAGATCATAGGGGCGCACGCGGGAATCTCGGTAGGGCCCGACGGGGCTACGCATCAGGCGGTGGAAGACATGGCAATCACACGGGTGATCCCCACCATGACGGTTATTTCACCGTGCGATGCCATTGAGGCAAAAAAAGCGACCTATGCCGCAATGAAGGTGAACGGGCCCGTATATATGCGCTTTGCGCGCGAGAAAACACCTATTTTCACTACTGAAGCAACACCCTTCACCATCGGCAGGGCAGAAGTATTCTGGGATTCTTCAACACGCTCGGGGCAGGCTCCTGATGTCGCGCTCATCGCATGCGGGCCATTGGCGCACAATGCGATCCTTGCCGCCGCCGAGCTCGAACATGACGGAATCCATGCGCGAGTCATCAATAACCACAGCGTAAAACCAATGGATGAGAAGACAATAGTGAAGGCCGCCATGGAGTGCGGGGCTATCGTCACTGTAGAAGAACACCAAATCCGCGGCGGCATGGGCTCGGCAGTCGCAGAAATTGTTGCCGGACACCATCCGGTACCGATTGAGTTTATCGGGGTGCGCGACCGTTTTGGCGAATCGGGAGACCCCCAGCAACTCATTGACGCATTCGGCATGGGAGTACGGGATATATATCAGGCCGCCAAAAAGGTGGTGCAGAGAAAAGCATGAGGGTATGGGTACGATATCTTCTTATCGGCATACTCACGGTGCTCACCGTGATTTCGGCTATTCTGCCATTTCTGCCCGCAATCTTTTTTATTGTCCTCCTCGCCGCGCTCTTTTTTAATAAATCAATAGGGGAAGTGCGCAGGGAGTGGCGAAGCATTCCCAAAGAAGCACGTACCATCCGGAAGTTTTACGAGATTCTTAGCCAGGAACGCGAACCATGAGAAATATCATCCTCGCAATAGTCGTAGCAGTCGCGGTGGTGGTACTCGCTACGATCCTCTACCTTAAGCTTTTCTTTTGGAAAGAAGGGATTAGTTTCTAGCAGAACTCATTTCAAAAATAATGGCGAGGCAAAACTGCAAAAATTCGTTACGAGGCGCAATGAAGTTGGTGTGGCGTACTGGGGGTACGACAAAGCAGCTGAAGCAGGGCCGCAGTAGAATTTTTGCAGTTTTGACCGCCACACACAAAGATTCTTTGGATTCATGCGGGTATTTTTGAAATGAGTTCAGGTTATGTACGACGTTATCACATTCGGCACGGCAACGCGGGATGCGTTCCTCAAGAGCGAGGAATTTAAAATAGTAAAAGACGACCGTTTTGTGACGGGGCAAGCCGAATGCGTTGCGCTCGGGGCAAAAATCGAAGTTCCTGAGATTTATTTTACGACCGGCGGCGGTGCCACCAATACCGCAGTAACCTTTGCGCGGCAGGGTTTGCGTACGGCGGTGGTTGCCATGGTGGGGCGGGATGTCTCTGGCGAGGAAATTATCCGCGGGCTCGAAACGGAAGATGTGGAGACAAAGTTTATCCAGCGTACCACTTCGTATGCAACGGGTTACTCCATTCTTCTTCTTGCGCCGGGAGGAGAGCGAACGGTGCTTGTGCATCGCGGCGCGAGCGAACATCTGGAATCACACGAAATACCATGGAGTGAACTTCATGCGCGATGGTTTTATCTCTGCTCGCTTGCCGGAAATTTCGAGCTCCTTGAACGGATTATTGAATGCGCGCAGCGAACGCAGGCAAAGATTGCATTCAACCCGGGAAAAGGGGAGATTAAAGATAAAGAGCGGCTTATCCCGCTCCTCAAGCACATCGCGGTCCTCAACGTCAATCAAGAAGAGGCGTCGTATCTTACCGGTATCCCCTTCGCCGAAGAGCAGGCGATCTTCAAAAAGTTCGACGAACTGGTGCAGGGAATTGCGGTGATGACAAAAGGTCCTGATGGCGTAGCGGTCTCAGATGGCAAAACCATATACCGCGCGGGGAACTATCCAGAAAAGGAGGTAGCTGATCGCACCGGCGCAGGAGACGCATTCGGATCAGGGTTTGTCGCCGGGCTTATTAAGAAAAACTCTGTTGATTACGCGATCCGCCTCGGGAGTGCGAATGCTACCTCAAAAGTAGAGCACATCGGCGCTAAATCCGGCCTCCTCACCGAAGCTCAATTCGAGGAGCGGTTTAACGGCCTTGTCATTCAAGAAGAAAAGCTATGAACGAAGGATACTTCATTGCTGGCACATTTCTTATCCCATCGAGTTTTAGGGTATAATGGAGGTGATGGTTGAACAGGAAGAGGTAGTAAAAAAACTGGGGAAGATTTTACGGACGGATCAGGATGTGATCCGTGAACTTGATGTGCGCATGAGCGCGCTCACTGGAAAATCCGGCGCGCTTGAGGCGCTTGTAGCCGAAAATAATCAAAAAGTGGATGCCAAGCTCCGCGAACTCGGCCTCGACAGGCACGCCGACGCATCCACGGTCTATAACGCCCTCATTCGCAAGGTCGAGCAGGACGATATTGCCCTCTTTCGGCACCTCTCAAGTCCGCGCTGCAGCGATATCGAAGGCTGTATGACGATTATCCGCTCCGCGCAGAAGCTTGCGAATGTGCCGAAAGGATTTTTCATGAAGCACGAGCGGGCAATTGAACTTCTACATAAGAACCCGCCGATGCGGATGATCCGCGCGCTTGGCTATAGAGATGTGGCGGAACTCTTGCAGCACGAAGACCTGCTTGAAGTATTCAGCGCACTCCGCTTTGCCGAGGATCGCGAGTGGCTTAATACCGTGTTTTTTGCGCCGTTTGCCGCGCTTACCCCTGGCGACTTTGAAAAGAGAGATATTGAGGTGCGGGTACTCGCCGGCAAGTGGCTTAAGATCGCGGCACAGTTCCTTAAGAAAAAGTACCACAACGTAAGCCATCTCAAGGAGCTTGGTGTGATATTTGTGATTCCGCAGGATCCGGGCACATCCGGTGAAACCATGCGGCTCTATTCGCTTCTCCTGCACTATTTCCACGAAGTGACGTTCTACTCCCAGCTATTCAGGGTATACGCACGCGAAGAGGCGAGCTTCATGAAACATGTGATTTCAGCGTTGCGCGGCGATGTGACGGAAGAGAAACTCCATGCCGTGGGCGATTCATTCAGGTGGCGCATTGTGCAGCGGTATCTTGCAAAAGATGATGAGTACGACCATCGCTTGTTCGAACCGCATGTGAACCCCGAGGCGATTCACTGGACGAAAGCCGAGCAAGATATTGCCCGTCTCTCGAAAGAGATACGGGGGCTTGGCCTCGACTTCTGGGAAGATCTTGATTTTGTGGGCGATTTTTTCCGCTCACAGTCCTGCGTGGATATCCTTGTGAGTTTTAATCTCATTGATACCGTGATGTCGCTCGTGGAGGAGCGCCATATGATTAAATACCTCTATCACCACCAGGAGGCGCTGTGGAACAAGATCTTCACTTCGTACCATTCTGAAGCAGAGCTTGAAAAACTAGTAGTACAGAACTTTAATAGAGGAGAAATAGTACTGCGCGGAGCACAGTAATGTCCAATTTCAAAATCAAAATGCCAAATAAATATCAAAAATTCCAATGCCAAATAGCGAATAGCAGTGAAACAAGTTTGGATTTTTGGAATTGGGATTTTATTTGAAATTTGGATTTTGATATTTGGATTTAAAGTATGAATTCTTTCCGTGATATGTTTGAAGCCGCACGCATGGGCGGTTATGCTATCGGCCATTTCAACTTTTCTAACCTCGAGATTCTAAAGGGTATTTTTCAGGCCGCAGTGAATGTGCGTGCTCCAGTGCTGCTCGGCACAAGCGAAGGAGAACGGAACTACATGGGCCTTCACCAGGCGGTTGCAATGGTGCGGGCATTTAGGGAAGTGACGGGCATACCATCGCTTTTAACTGCCGATCACTCAAAGTCGGTAGAAACCGCAAAGCAGGCGATTGATGCGGGGTATGACTACATTCTTATAGACGCCTCCGAACATCCCTATGAAGAAAATGTCCGCATGACAAAGGAAGTGGTGGAGTATGCGCGCACCAAGAACTCCGGGGTTCTTGTAGAGGGGGAGCTTGGATATTTGCGCGGGACTTCTGAAATCCTTAAGGAAGCGGTGGAGATTAAGCCAGAAGATATGACGAACCCAGAGCAAGCGCGTGATTTTGTTAAGCAAACCGGCATCGACGCGCTCGCGGTAGTGGTGGGGAACCTTCACGGCATTGAGGCGGATATGGAGAATCCGCCGCTTAATTTAGAGCGCCTAAAGGCAATCCGGGAGGCAGTGGACTGTTTCCTTGTGCTCCACGGAGGCTCCGGCACGCCCGAAGCAGATGTGCGTGAGGCAGTAAAAATCGGTATCCAAAATTTTCATGTGAACACCGAAATTCGTGTGGCGTATGCCCGCGCACTCGCCGAAGCAATTCAGGCGCATCCGGGCGAGACGACGCCTTACAAGTTCATGCCTGGTGTAGTAGAAGCAGTCAAAAAAGTAGTAGAAGAAAAAATCCGCCTCTGCGCCAGCGCAAATAAAATTACTAGCTTATAGGTTAGAGGTGATAGCTTATAGTAAAAACTAACACCTAAAAATACAGTATGTCTTCTATCATCTAGTATGTTATTTCGCATCCTCCATCCCAATCGGTGGTTCTGGTGGGCGCTTGCGGCAGTTATCGCCGCAGGGATAGCGCTGTATGGTTATTCGCTGGTGATCCGCGAGCAGATAGGAAATCCGTATCCCGTGATCGTGCCCGGCAGGAAATCTCCCGGGCCGTCGCCTACCCCCTCATATTCGATAGATATCAGCGATTGGAAAACCTATCGGAACGAGAAAAGAGGATTTGAGATCAAGTATCCTCCAAATTGGTTTGTGGGCGAGCGATGGTCAACTGTTTACATCTCGAACGTCGAGCAAGCTTTGAATGATCACCTTCCCTTAACTGTTGCCGTGCTTCATATCGATTTTGGTTGTGTCGATCAGTCAGAGAATATTGCTTGGAAGACTGATAATTCACAATCATGGTACGGATCCGGATCCAGGGTGGTAGAGGGGAAGCATTGCAAACGGAACGTTTATTTTACCGTATCGCTCGCGGAAGATTCTCCCGAGAAGGATGTACATATGAAACTACTGGAAAAAATAGTCTCATCTCTTGAACTTACGAATGACGTTTACCTGCTCGAAGAATTCGCAGCTTGGGACGAACGACTTGTTTATTATGACCCTTCTGGAAATCGCCACATTGTCATCCCAAGCATTAAACACGTAATTCCGGAGCTCAAAGAACCGTTCAACTTGATTCTCATGGAAATATCGTTCCCCAAAAACACAGGAAAACTCTTCTTTGCATCAGTACTCGGCTCAACAGAAGACTGTCCTGGCACGCTATACTCATTTACCATTCAGCTGAAAAAATTCTCGAAAATGAGGACAACCCCGTATTTTTATAGTTGCTCTTTTTATCTTTCACCCGATGGATTGAAAGTAGCAAGCATTACATTAAACAAATCGAGTGAACAAAGAACATTTAATACTCTTTACATCATTGATTTACAAAAGGACGAAGTTCGCATGCCGGTAAAACTTCACGGTAAAGAGAGTCTCACGAAGGAATTATTGTACTATGGGAAAACTTATTACGGCGATATAACATGGATTGATAACAATACTCTCGAATACGGTGTTTACGACAAGACTTCCGGCAAGGATGAAGGTGCTATTATGGAATATCAATTAATAGAAAAACGCAGAATTACAATAGATTAATGAATACCGTTCTCTACCCCAACCGCTGGTTTATCTGGATGATTGCGATTGCTTTGATGGCGGCGATTGTATTTGTGGGGATACTTGAGATATTCAAGTACGACATGGAGGTGATCACCACGTTTCCGTACATTGCGATCCATAAGCGAGCTGCTTCGCGATCTCCTGTTTCTGAAATTGATACATCTAACTGGAAAACCTATCGGAACGAGAAATATGGGTTTCAAATTAAATATCCACCTGAATTCCGAGATGTTAATTCTGAAGAGGACGAAAAAGTACTACATGTGGCAGGTATTACAATTATGGTGTTGACCCGGCAGGATGCGGTTTATCTAGATCAAAGGCGAAAAGAGGAACTGGTTGTATGTATGAATAGCCCTAATAATATATTTGGATGTAATGATATAGAAATAAAATCTGTTAAATCATTTGATGAGCATAGGTCCGTCTTTGATTCAAAGAAGATAGGAGATTTATGCATACGAGAAATTTCAGACCCTTGTACCATTGTATCCCTGCCCTTTATAGAAAAAGTTATAAAGTATTATGGGACTCGTTGCATTGAGGGCTGTACGACATTTAAACGCTACGTATTTTATCACAGGAATTTTCGATACGAGCTTTCATTTCATTTGGGGGATAGATATGAAGAGTGGGGGATCGATGTCGAAGCAAGAGAGTTTGAGGAAAAAAATTTACAGCTAAGAACTTTAAATGCTATTGCACAAACGTTTAAATTAAGCGATTAAGCATGAAAATCTTTGTAACACGGAAGATTCCTAATGCGGGGATCGAAAAATTGGAGGAAAAGGGATATAAAGTTACAGTGAGCGCGGAGGACCGGGTGCTTGCAAAAGAAGAAATTATTGAACAGGCGCAAGGAGTAGACGCGTTGTTATGCTTGCTCACCGATAAAATTGACGGCGAAGTGATGGACGGGATCGGGAAGCAGCTCAAGATTATCGCAAACTATGCGGTGGGGTTTGATAATGTGGATGTACAAGCCGCCCAGGAACGGGGGATTATGGTTACGAACACGCCCGGCGTGCTTACCGACACTGTCGCGGAGCATACGTTTGCCCTCATGCTTGCGATTGCACATCGCATCGCAGAAGGCGATCGACTCGTGCGTGCGGACAAGTATCACGGATGGGCTCCGATGATGCTCTTGGGAAATGACCTCTCGGAAAAGACATTAGGCATTGTAGGGTTGGGACGCATCGGCTCGCGGGTGGCCTACCATGCCGTAAAAGGATTTGATATGAAGGCGCTTTACTATGACGTGAAGCAGGATTCGCAGTTTGAAGCAGAGTATGGCGCGGTGTATATTGCGGATATTGATGAGCTTTTGCCGCAGTGCGATTTTGTTTCTATCCATGTGCCGCTTCTTCCTGCAACTACCCACCTTTTTAACATGGACCGTTTGCGCAAGATGAAGCCGACCGCGTATCTAGTAAACACCTCGCGCGGGCCCATTATAGATGAAGCGGCGCTTGTGGAAGCATTGAAAACGGAAGTCATTCGTGGTGCGGCGCTCGATGTGTATGAGCATGAGCCAGAGCTTACTGCGGGGCTTAGCGAACTCGAAAATGTGATTCTTACACCGCATACCGCATCAGCTACAGAAGAAACACGCTCGAAGATGTCCGAGCTTGCCGCCGACAATATCATCGCGGTGCTCGAAGGAAAAGAGCCGCTGACCCCCGTGAGAATAATAACTAACTAACAACCGTTACAGCTTTTAGGTTATAGGTGATAGCTTATAGCAGAAAAACCTTCACAAGCTCATGGAGTTTTCTATAACCTATCACCTATAAGCTATAACCTAGCAAAGTTCTAGACAAAACAGGCAATTTTTTCTATACTACCGCTTACGAAACTATGATTACCGTTCAGGCCCAAAAGAGAGATATTACCGGGAAACAGGTTGCCCGTCTGCGTAAGGACGGGCTTCTTCCGGGTGTGCTCTACGGTAGCGGTACCAATACAGTGCCAGTGCAGGTATCTGCGAAAGAGTTTGACCGCGTTTTTAAAGAGGCGGGCGAAAGCACGATCATCACCCTCAACGTTTCAGAGGGTGAAGATGCTGCGGGAAAGGATTTTAATGTGCTCGTGCACGATATTGCCCGCGATCCGGTGAAAAATACTATTCTCCACGTTGATTTCTACGCAGTACGCATGGATAAACCTATTACCGCAAAGGTGCCAATTGTAGTACAAGGAGAGGCGCCGGCAGTTAAGAATCTCGGAGGGGTGCTCGTACAGAGCGTACGCGAGGTGGAGATAGAGGCTCTGCCAAAAGATTTACCTCACGAGCTCACAATTGACGTCTCTGGGCTTGAGGAAATAGATACCCACCGTACGGTGAGCGATATTCCCGTAGCAAATTCGGTGAAAATCCTTGCCGAACCCGACGAGGTGGTGGTAACGATTATCGCACCGCGTGTGGTAGAGGAAGAAGTACCTGCTGAAGAGGTGGCCGCCGCTGATATACCGGTAGCAGGCAAGGAAGAAAAGGCTGTGGAGGGAGAAGAGACGCCGCAAGAGGGAGGAGAAACCGTTCAAAAGAAAAAAGAGTAGCTATTCTCGCGCATCAGCGTATGATGCCGGACTACAGAAGCCGACGAAAAAGAAAGCTTGCGATTGCCGCGCTTGCTTTTTTTGTACTTGGCGCAACTGGCGTGTATCCTATAACTCGCGCACAAACCATCCATCCCTCGCTCCTCGAAAATAAATCAGACGAAGAGTATAAGGTGCTCCTACGGGAGATAGAGGCGCGCATCAGCGAACATCGCGCCTCTCTCGATGAGCTGCAAAAGCAATCGGCAACACTTGCGCGGCAGCTTTCGATTCTGCGCAAGGAAATTGATAAAGCGAAGCTCGAAATTCGCGCAACCGCGCTTCACATCGAAGCAATCACCAACGAACTCGCCGAGCGGGAACGTGCGATTCAAAGGCTTAATCTTCAGGTTGCCGATAAACACGCCGCGCTTGCCGAGATGCTCCGTACTCTGAACCACCATGACCGCACGACCGCGCTCGAAATACTTCTCTCGACTAATAGCCTCTCTGATTTTTTTGGATCGGTGAACGCGCTTGAAGATTTGCAGGCGCAAATTCTTTTGCTTCTTACCGACATGCGGCGTCTCAAGCAGGAACTTCTTGCCGAGCGGGATGCACTTGCAGCGGAGCGCGCGCGGTTTATGCAGCTTAAAGAGCTCCAACAGATACAGGTAACCGCGCTCGAGGAGCGTGAAAAAGAGGAGGCAGAGCTGCTTGCCCGCACACAGGGTGAAGAGCGGCGGTTCCAGCGGCTCATTGCCGATGAAGCGGAAAATGCCCGGCTGGTGAGCTCTAAGTTATTCCGGCTTGAGCAATTCAGCGTGGAGCTGCCGTTTGCGCAGGCATACGCCTATGCAAAAAAGGCGAGTGAACACACGGGCGTGCGCCCCGCCTTACTGCTTGCCATATTATTAAAAGAGAGCAGGTGGGGAAAGAATCTCGGCTCCGGCCATTGGCGTATCGATATGCATCCGGACCAGCATGAAGCATTTGCGGCAATCACCAAATCGCTAGGGCTTGATCCCAACCGCACTCCCATATCCGCAAAGCCGGATTACGGCTGGGGAGGGGCAATGGGCCCGGCACAGTTCCTGCCCAAGACATGGCTTGGGTATGTGGACGAAATTGCCAAAATAACCGGCCATCGGCCACCTTCGCCGTGGAATATAGAAGATGCGTTTACCGGTGCGGCAATCAAGCTTGGGCGCGACGGCGCCTATGTGCGCACTCCCGAGACTGAATGGAGGGCCGCAATGGTCTATTTTGCCGGCGGCAACTGGGATAACTCCGCATTCCGATTCTATGGGGATTCGGTAATGGAGCTCACCAATTCACTCCAGAAAGAAATAGAACGACTCACCTTGTGAGTCGTAAATTCCAAACTCCAAATTCCACATTCCAAACAAATCCTAATTACCAATGACCAAAACGTTTCGTATTTAGGACATTAGCATTTCGGGCATTGTTTGGAATTTGGTGCTTGACTTTGGCCCTCCGGAGCTTTAGTGAAGGAGGGGAAGTTGGAATTTGCTACAAAAAAGCCCCGGACAGGGCTTTTTTGTAGCCCCACGGGGCGATGGGTGTTTGATCACTGTAAGGAAGGAACGAGAGGTACGTATCGTGAAAGACTCTTTTTCTGCGCGTCGGTGAGTTTCTGTGCTTCAGTCACCGCTTCCTGCACCAGACTTTTTGAGAAGGTAATCTCTTCTCCGACTTCGAGCCGGCGCCGGCTGGTGCGGTCTTTCAAATAATCTTCTGCATAGATTTTCTGTTCCGGGGAGAGTGCGGTGTCTTTTGCCTCTTCTGCAAGATATGTGCGAAGTGTTCTGCGCGCGAGATGTGTTACCCCATCACCCTTTGCCGCTTTGATAAGGTAATTCGAATCCCTTACCTCCGGCGTAGTTTCCATCCGTGGTGCAGGAGCGGTTTTCTTCATTGCGTCCTGCCCAGGAGCGGGTGATGCGGTAGGGGTGGGGGTAGTTACGAGACCTATGCCCGGTGTCTCCTCTTCAGAAATGGTAGGTTCCTCTCCTGTATCGCGGTTGTAGAGGTAAAGACCTCCAAGCACGATGACAAGCACGATGATGGGAAGTACCACATTGCGGAAGTTCCGGGTAAACCAGCTGGGCGATGATCCTCCCCATCCGCCGACATCAAGGTCATTTTTTCCTCCTCCCTGTTGCTGCTCATTTGCCATATACGTGAAATACGTAAATAGGAACGATCCGGCATCCCGGATCGCGACGACCTTTTCCCTCCGTCATCTTCTATCAGATTGTCAATGATCTTGTCCCTCTGTATCTTCCGCGAGCGCGGCGGTGATGTCATCAAGGTCTCCGTCGAGAATTGAAGCGAGATTGTGCCAGCTTCTTGCGAGGCGATGATCGGTGAGGCGGTCTTGCGGGAAGTTATAGGTGCGTATCTTCTCGGCCCGTTCAGCAGATCCGATCTGCGATTTACGTTCGTCTCTTCGCTTCTTCTCCTCTTCGGTGCGGCGGAGTGCGTAGAGTTTGGCGCGGAGTAGTTCGAATGCGAGTTCACGGTTGCGCGCCTGTGAACGCTCTACCTGCGCATGTACCATAATTCCGGTGGGCTTGTGGATAATGCGAACCGCGGTCTCAACCTTATTGACATTCTGGCCGCCGGCACCACCGGATCGCGCGGTGGTAATTTCAAGGTCTTTCGGATCGATCGCAACCTCCACGTCACGCACTTCCGGCAGTACCGCGACTGATACGGTGGAGGTGTGAATCCTTCCCAATTTTTCGGTTTTAGGGATCCGTTGTACCCTATGTACTCCGCTTTCGTGCGCAAGTGCGCGGTATGCCCCACGGCCCTTTACACTGCACACTACCTCTTTGTAACCGCCAAGCGTGGTGGGCGAGGAGTCTATCACCCGCATCACCCATCCGCGTCGTTCCGCGTAGCGCTGGTACATACGCAGGAGTTCGCCGGCGAACAATGCCGCTTCGTCTCCGCCGGTTCCTGCCCGTATTTCTACAATCGCATTCGCCCGTTCTTCTTCGCCCGGCGCGCCTTTGATGAAATCAGCGAGCTTCTTTTCAAGTGCATCCCGTTCTCTCTGTAGTTGTAATACCTCATCATGGGCAAGTTGTGCAAGTTCTTTATCCTCACCTTCCTCCCGCGCAAGCGTTTCGTGCGAAGCTATTTCCTTCTCAAGGCGCGCAATGTGCCGCGCAAGCGCTATCTGCTCACTTAGCCGCGCATGTTTTCGGGAGAGTTCTCCGGCACGCGCGCGATCAGAAAACACTTGCGGATCGGCAAGTGTTTGTTCCAGCTCACGTAACTCTTGTTCCCATGTCTCTACTCGGGGTCCTTGCATATTCCAATGTAAAAATCGCCGCGTGAGCGGATGGTTATTTCTCCCCAAGGCGGATGACGCGGCGGCGCGCACGCGCGGGAGCATGCTTCTTTGTCGGGCGGGTATGTGCAATTTCTTTCTTCTTTGCTATCTTACGCCGGAAGCGCTCTACACGTCCTGCGGTATCAATGATTTTTTCCTGCCCGGTATAGAACGGATGGCAGTGTGAGCAAATTTCAACCTCAATTTCCGGCTTGGTTGCTCCTACCGTAAATGCGTTTCCGCATGCACAGGTAACCTTTGCTTTGGGATAGTATGTCGGATGGATATCGGTTTTCATAGTAGCACCATCGTGTATACGAAACATTGAGAGGATAACACAAAATAATAGATACTACAAGCCATATCCGAGTAAATAGCCTTATTAATTCAAAAGTCAAAAATCAAAACGCAAAAGTACAAGTCAAAATGCAAAAGTATAAGAAACTCCGCGAAACGGCTGCCGTAATTTTGAGTTTTGCCTCTTAACTTAAAACTAACAGCTAAAAGCTGAAAGCTATAAGCTAATTACAGGGCTTGCAAGGTATAATTTAACATGCTATATTTCGCCTAAAGGGGCTTTCCCCCTTACTATTTTATTCGGCATGTTATCTACGGAAATTGCTATGGAGGAATTGCATCTATCCGACATGATGAAAGCGGGCGTCCATTTCGGGCACCAAAAATCAAAGTTCCATCCGGCGATGGCGCCGTATATTTTTACTACGCGCAACAACATTCTTATCATTAACCTTGAAAAGACAGGGGAGTTGTTGCGCGAGGCGCTTGCGTATCTCTCCCGCATTGCGGGTGAGGGCAAGACCGTATTATTCGTAGGAACAAAGCCTCCCATCAGGAAGGTGGTAGAGGAAACCGCGCAGGCATGCGGAATGCTGTTTGTGGTAAACCGCTGGCTCGGAGGCACATTCACCAATTTCTCTGTGGTCTCAAAACGGATTGAATACCTTAAAGATCTCGAGGCAAAACGGGCGGCGGGAGAGCTTGCAAAATACACCAAGAAGGAACAGCTTATCTTTGGAGAAGAGATTAAGCGCCTCAATGATAAATTTAAGGGTATTAAGACCATGACTCGTCTGCCCGATGCGATGTTTGTGGTAGACATTGACCACGATGCGCTTGCAGTGAAGGAAGCACGCCAGTTGGGCATACCGGTGGTCGCAATGACAGATACAAACACCGATCCGAAGCTTGTGAACTACCCCATTCCCGCAAATGATGATGCGGTCTCTTCGGTGAAATTTATCCTCGAGGCGGTAGCAAAGGCGATTGAAGAGGGAAAAAGGACAACCCCCGCTGCCTCACCGGCTACAGAGACTCATACACAACCTGTGCCAACAGAATCTAATCTCCCTGCCGAAGCGAATGGCTTATAGCAGATGGCGAATAGCCTACATCATAAATCCAAATGACCAAATCCAAAACCTAAATTAGGTACTGTTCTATTAGTTATTGAACATTAGGGTTTTGACATTCATTTGATATTTGGATTTTGAAATTGGAAATTACTGCAGGTAATATGGTATCAATTGATCTCATTAAACAGCTGCGCGATCAGACCGGCGTCTCACTTGCGCTATGCCGTGAAGCGCTGAAGACCGCCGAGGGGAATATAGAACGCGCGCTCCGGGCATTACGTGAACGCGGCGCGGAAATTCAGCAGGCAAAAGCCTCGCGTGAGGCAAAGGAAGGGATTGTAGACGCGTATGTGCACTCCAACGGCAAGATAGGGGCGCTTGTTGCCCTAAAGTGTGAGACAGATTTTGTTGCGCGCAGTGAGGAATTCCGTGCGCTCGCGCACGATATCGCGATGCAGATCGCGGCATCCGGCGATGTGCTTGTGGAGAACGACTTCGATACCCTTCTGGGGCAGCCCTACATCAAAAATCCGTCTATTACCCTTGGCGAGCGGTTTCAGGAGACTGTTGCGAAATTCAAAGAAAATATTCAACTCGTCCATTTTACGTGCTATCGTATATAATGCATGGCACAGGTGGCTTCCCTCCTCTTAGTCTTTGCCGGGCTAGCGGGAATCATCGTGCTGATGGCGCGCAAGCTTCCGGTGCTCCGGGATCTCGACCCTGCAATACTCGCGCCGCCTAAGCCATCCCGCTTCAACCTGGCAGCAAAAGATATAGTCGCGCGTTTGCGCAGTGAGCGGGCGACAAACTTCTTTGTATTGCTTTTCAGGACCGCCGAGAAGATTCTTTTGCGGCTGAAGGTAAGTTTTTTGCGGATTGAGAACAGGTTGGCCGCGCTTGCGGCAAGGCTTCGCCAGCGCACCCATGCTATGCGGCTCCGTTCAAAGTATTCAGAACGTCTTGAGAAGATGCGCACCGAGAAGGAGCTGAAGATTGTCTATCCCGTGCGGGAAGCAAAAGTCACCCTGGAGGCGGCAAGCACGCCGCCGAAGAAAAAAGAGCCTCTGCAGTGGATTGAATGGAAGAAAGCCGAA
>CAYVXU010000006.1:0-5591 GCA_964454705.1 uncultured Candidatus Saccharibacteria bacterium
GTCATTGGAGATTGAGATTTGCTTGGTATTTGGGATTTGGATTTTGGAATTTCCATATCTGCTTACTATATTTTCATAATCAGAGGGGACAAGGTGTTGGAATGATGGAGTGAGGTATTCGCGAATGATCACATCCATATTTTCTAGATGTGGGCGTATCCGATCGGCATAGAGGGAAAGGGCAGGAGTATGGTTCGCTTCCCCACGGCGGAACGCGAGCTCAAAGGCGGCCGCAACCTCTTTTGCCTCACCCACGCAGGCGAATGGTTTGTGGCTGCTTATTCCCAAAAGCTCTTCAAAAAGCGGTATCAGCGCCTGATTGCTGAACATATCGACCCCGATAATAGTGATTACTTCGCGATAGGGGAGCCACGCTGAAAGCATGACACACATAAATGCGCATTTCGGGCACTCTGCGCACCAGAACACCCCCCGACCCTCCTTGATAGCTGAACGAGAGAAGTTTTTGTTACAGCTCGAGAAGTGGGGGAAATATGCATGATACTTCGTGAAAAGCTTCACCACATGCAATTCCGAGAGTGGACGGATGAGGCTGAAAATCCGCACACGCTTCGTAATAGAGTAAGCAATATATGCCTGTAGCATCCGTTCATACTCGAGCGATTTGCTGAATTGATGGTTCACCTCCATGCCGAGGTACGTTATATTTCCCTCGCTTGCCGAACGTTCCCATGAGAAGATACACTCGCGTGTACCGGTAAGCAGCGCAGTAACTAACGCAACAAAACTCCAGTAGGCGCTGATCGGCACGTGACCATTGTAGGCGCCGGAGTGGTTTAGTTCGGCAAGCTGCTTATCGAGATGCCGTGATACACGTATATACTTTCCCCCGGCAACTTTGGCGACCGCGCGGATGGGCGCAGCTTCGACCACTGTAAAAAGAACAGGTTGCATTCCGTGCTGCTTCAGCAATTCCAATGTGACAATAGAATCTTTTCCGCCGCCGATGGGGACAAGGGGGCGCAGCTCACGGGGAGCGATCTTATTTGTTGCTCCAGTGGGTTTACCCGCCTTCGCTAAAGCTACGGCGGGCGAGGATGGAAACCGAACAAGTCCCCGAAAATCAATCTTGTTTTTATAAAAAAACTCGCCAAGCCCTTTGGTATAGAGCGTATTCCAAAATTCTGCCTGATGCGGAGTAAGACTGCCGCTTCGTACCTCAATTTCGCGCGGGCAATACGCTTTCCAATAGCTGATGCCGCCAATAAGGTGCAGCGCAAAAAGCGCCCTATCAAGTTCCTCGCGGTTCACTGACTCAAGGCGGATGTATCCGGGAGGAATGGTTACGCGTTCTTCAAATGTAATCCCGTCAAGCGCATACCGCAAAAAAATATCGCCTGTATGGGGCTTACATTCGTAAGAGGAAAAGATAAATTTTCTTGCTCCCATTAATCTATTATCAATCGAAAGAACTATAAAGTCAAAGTAAAGCGCAAAAAAGTAGGATAAGTTCTCTATAAATGGTATAATTTATTTATTCTTAAGCTAAGTAGCTAACGAAGCTAATCAAGCTAAAAAGCTGACGTATGTATGATATCCTCATAAAAAACGGAACGGTGATTGACGGGACAGGAAAGAGAAAATATCTCGCCGATGTGGGGGTGAAGGGAGAGAGAATCGCCGCGGTGGGAGATTTGCGTGATGCAACCGCGCATAAAGAAATCAATGCCGCGGGGTGGTATGTCACCCCCGGTTTTATCGATATCACTACCCATTCTGACGCATACTGGACGCTCTTTGAATCTCCTTCGCAGGCGAGTTTTCTCGCGCAAGGTGTCACCACTATTATCGGCGGGGTATGCGGCTCTTCTATTGCTCCGCTCCTGCATGGCGAGGCGATTAAATCAATCCAGAAGTGGTCTGACCCGAAGTCCCATGCGGTCAATTGGTTGCGAATGGATGAACTTGCTAAGCGGCCGCTCGGAGTGAATTTTGGGACGCTCGCCGGGCACGCTACGCTCCGGCGCGGCATTGCAGGCGAAGCCTTCCGCGCGCTTACCCCGGATGAACTCGAAAAGATGGAGCGGGCACTGGTCTACGCGCTGGAGGGAGGGGCATTCGGACTTTCTACGGGGCTTTCATATTCGCATGCGCGGCATGCAACCCTGGAGGAGCTAGTGATGCTCGCACATACTGTGAAGCGCTATAAGGGGCTCTACCATACCCATCTTCGGCATGAGGGAAGCGAGGCAGTGCCGGCGGTACAGGAAGCGCTGCAAGTAGCGCGCGAAAGCGGCGTTGCAACTCATCTTGCGCATCTCAAAGTGATGGGAGAGCATAACTGGCATCTTTTTCCCAGAGTGCTTGCCATGCTCGAAGAGGCCTCCGGGGCGGGTATGCGGGTATCATTTGACTGCTATCCCTATACCGCTACTGCTTCGGTGCTCTATACGCTGCTTCCGGAGTGGGCTACGGACGGCGGAAAGAAGGCAATACTCGAGCGTCTTAATACTCCCGGTGAACGCGCGCGCGTGATTACGGCCCTGCGCGAGCATCCGCTCCGCTACCGTGATATTGTGCTCGCACAGGCAGAGCGATCGGCGCATATCGGGAGATCCATTGCGCAAATTGCGCACGATCTTCACACAAACGAGGAAGAGACGCTCGTCAATATGCTGCTTGCATCGGCGAACCGCGCAATTGTGTTTGCCGACACACTTTCAGAAGAAAATGTCCGCAAAAGTATTCGCCACGCGCTTTCGATAATAAGCTCGTCATCACCCGGCTACGATCTTGCATATGCCCGGCGCGGCCAGCTCGTGCATCCGCGCGCCTTTGGCGCTTTCGCGCACATACTCGGTGAGTATGTGCGCGAGCGTGCGGTATGCGACTGGGAAGAGGGGGTACATAAGATGTCGGGCCGCCCTGCGCAGATTCTGGGACTCCGGGAGCGCGGCACGATTCAGCGAAACGCATATGCGGATCTCGTGGTACTCGACCCTCATACGATTGCCGGGCGCGCTACCTTTGCAAATCCCTACCAATTTGCGCAAGGTGTTGGCTATGTGCTGGTGAATGGGAGTATTGCGTGTGAAAACGGGGAGATAAAAAATGGGGGAGCGGGGAGGGTGCTGAGACGCCAACGATAAATCAAAATTCCCGCCTGCGCCAAGGCTTTGGCGGGCAGGCAAAAATCAAAATTGTGGTAGCCGTCTCCGACAGAGATACTTATACACTTTTTAATTTTGACTTGTACTTTTGCCTTTTGCCTTTTGAGTTTCAAGCTGAAAGCTAACAGTTATATACTAAAAGTTGTAACTATCACATATAAGCTATAACCTAAGAAGCTTTCCCAAATGGTATCCGCCGCTCACAAACCTGATTATGTACTGATTGGCACCACTGCAATCCTTCTTTTGTATGGACTGGTGGCGCTCTCGAGCGCGTCCGCCGTGCTTTCACAGGAGCATTTTGACACGACCGGCTACTATCTCCGTCACCAGCTTCTCTACGGACTGGGGGGCGGGGTGCTTATCTTCCTTGTCGCGCAGGCAATCCCTTATACATTCTGGCAGCGAATTGCGCTCGCACTTCTGCTCGTTACCATTTTTGCCCTCACGATTGTATTTGCTCCGGGAGTAAGCTATAGCTATGGAGGCGCAACGCGCTGGATCAAAGCTGGAGGGTTTTCATTTCAGCCTTCCGAACTGGTGAAGCTCGCGTTTTTGCTCTATCTTGCCGCATGGCTCGGAGCACGCAAGGCTCATATAGAACGGTTTTCCTACAGTTTTATGCCGTTTGCTATTATGCTTGGCCTCATCGCGTTGCTTCTTGTGCTCCAGCCCGATATCGGAACACTCGGAGTAATTGTAGTGATGGCGCTCTCTCAATATTACATTGCGGGCGGTACCATCCGCCACCTTGGCATTGGAGTACTCGCGGGGCTCGTAATTCTTGGGGGGCTTATTTATCTCCAACCCTATCGCATCAACCGAATCAAAGCGTTCATCAACCCCAACGAAGATCCGCTCGGAAAGAGCTACCAAATAAACCAGGCAATGCTCGCGATCGGATCCGGAGGAGTATGGGGAAGGGGACTTGGGCACGGAATACAGAAATATCATTATCTTCCTGAAGCAATGGGGGATTCGATCTTTGCAAGCATTGGCGAAGAATTCGGTTTCGTGGGAACAACCGCGCTTGTCCTTCTGCTCTTCATCTGGGCGTACCGCGCAATCTCCATTAGCGCGCGCGCACCGGATACCTTCGGAAAGCTTGTAGCGGCAGGAATTGCGGCATGGGTATTCTGGCAGGCCTTCATTAACATGGGCGCGATGACTGGTATTCTGCCGCTCACCGGCATCCCACTCCCGTTTATCAGCTACGGAGGCACTTCGCTTCTCGCGCTTGCGGCGGCATCGGGCATATTAGTAAATATTTCCAAGCATGCGTGAGATACGGGTGGTGATAAGCGCGGGGGGAACCGGCGGGCACATATACCCTGCAGTTGCGGTGCTGCAGGCGCTTCGAGAAGCATCCGCACAAGAAGGGGTCGCGCTCGAGGTACGGTATATTGGGGGAAACGACATGGGTGTAGAGGTATTCCGGAAGGAAGGAGTTGAAGCGAGAGGGGTTACCTCGGCAAAATTCCACCGGCACGCGTCGTGGACGTTGCCGCTGCATGCAGTGGGCGCTTTGGCAGGCGTGGTGAGGAGCCTGTGGGAGCTATGGCGGTATATGCCCGATGTGGTGTTCAGCAAAGGAGGATATGGGGCATTCCCGGTGCTCGTGGCAAGCGCGCTGTACCGCATTCCGATAGTGCTTCATGAATCCGACAGCGTGCCGGGGCTTACGAATTACCTCTTTGGAAAATTTTCCCGTAGGGTGTGTATTTCATTCCCGCAGGCGGAGAAATATTTTTCTCCCCGCGTAGTCGAATATACCGGCACGCCTGAACGTACCGGAGTGCTGGGAGGAAGCCGCGAGGAGGGGAGAAGGCGTTTTGAGCTCACCCACGAACTACCCGTACTTTTTATTCTCGGAGGTTCTCAGGGCGCGCAGCCGCTCAATGATACCATTATTGAAATACTTCCCCAGCTGGTGGCGCGCATGTATGTGCTGCATCAGGCGGGTGCCGCGAATGAAGAACTTGCTGCACTCGAAGCAAAGGAGGCGCTCCGCGATTCGCCCTATAGCGCACGGTACCGCACATTCGGCCTTATGGAGGAGGCTGAATTACGCGATGCCTACGAGGCAGCGGATCTGGTGCTTGCCCGGGCGGGCGCTACCAGCATCAATGAAATTGCCCTGCACGGACGACCGAGCGTACTCATACCGCTTCCGCATGCAGGCGCGGATCACCAGCGGGAAAACGCCTATGCATACGCCGCGAGCGGAGCGGCACTCGTGCTTGAAGAAGCAAATCTTGCTTCCAATTTTCTTTTTGAGCGTATTACCGCGCTTCTCGCGGATGCAAAAAAACTTTCCGAAATGGGGAATCGTGCGCGGCAGTTTCCAAAGCCGGATGCGGCGGGGAAAATCGCTCGAATATTGCTTTCAGTAAATGCCTCCTCGTAATATTATCCTATGACCGGATATCCCTGGCTTCTTGCCTTTGTGAGTGTGGGCGT
>CAYVXU010000006.1:5601-9324 GCA_964454705.1 uncultured Candidatus Saccharibacteria bacterium
GTGGGCGTGGTGAGTATTATCTCGCTTGTGGGCGTATTTGCGTTTTCCGTGCGCGAACAGGTGCTGCGCGGAATTCTCTTTATTCTCATTAGTCTCTCGGTGGGCGCGATGTTCGGCGATGTATTTCTGCACATTCTGCCGGAACTCTACGAAGAAAATGAAGCGCCGCTTACCTCATCACTTGTGGTACTCACCGGCATCTTTTTATTCTTTATACTTGAGAAATTCTTCCGATGGAGCCATGAACATACCTCTCCTTTGGAAAACCACAATGGGGGAGAGCCGAACGGACGACCGCATCCGGTAGGGTACATCAATCTTGTGGCGGATGCTATTCACAATACCATTGACGGCATGCTGATTGGCGCAGCATATCTTGTAAACATGCCGGTAGGGCTTGCTACCACGCTCGCGGTGATTCTCCATGAAATTCCGCAGGAGATAGGGGATTTTGGTGTGCTTCTGCACGCCGGTTTCACTCGCGCGAAGGCGCTTTTATTTAACTCGCTTTCAGCGGCATTTGCGATTGTGGGGGTAGCGATTGGACTGTTTGCCGGAAGCGCTCTAGAAGCATTTGCGCCATTTGCGCTTGCACTTACCGCGGGAGGGTTTATCTATATCGCGGGTTCCGATCTGGTGCCTGAACTCCACAAAGAGCGCGCCCCTTCGCGTTCAGCGGTGCAGCTTGCTGCAATGATCGCGGGAGTGATAGTTATGTTTCTGCTTACTCTTGTTGAATGAATCCTTTAAAATAAACCACCGCGAAGGCGGCCACCACAATTTTGACTTTTGAATTTTGATTTCTCCACGCAGTTCCTGCACAGAACACAACTTATGAAGAACCAAAAAGAGCCCAAGAGGGTGCGTACCCGTTTTGCCCCGTCGCCCACGGGGTATCTGCATATCGGTTCGGCACGAACCGCTCTTTTTAACTACCTCTTTGCGCGCCATCACGGCGGTACATTTATTCTGCGCATTGAAGATACCGATGTAACCCGCTCGCAGGCGGAGTTTGAAACAGATATCCTCGAGGGGCTTGCATGGCTCGGGCTTACCTGGGATGAGGGGCCGGGTACGGAAGGCGAGAGAGGAGAAAAGGGGCCTTATCGTCAGAGCGCCCGCAGCGATTCGTACATCCGTCACTTTGAAACACTCCGCACGAAGGGCGCGATTTTCTACTGCACCCATTCTCCGGAAGAACTTGAGGCGGAGCAGAGGGAGCAGACAGCGCGAAAAGAAGCCCCGCGCCACGTCTGTACATACCGTGACGGCGGCGCACCTCACGAAGTGCCGGGCGGGGTATGGCGTTTTAAAACTCCTTCCGAACAGCTTACCTTTACCGATCAGATTCGCGGGCCCATTACCGTTGCGACGTCACTTCTTGGCGACTTTGTGGTTGCCAAATCATCACATACACCCCTTTACAATTTTGCGGTGGTTGCAGATGACTTTGAGATGGGTATTACCCATGTGATCAGGGGAGAGGAGCATATCTCCAATACTCCGCGGCAGATACTGATTGTGCGCACGCTCTTTGGAGCCGATGCACTTCCGGTATATGCCCACATCCCGCTCATCCTCGGCAAGGATAAAAAGAAGCTTTCCAAACGCCACGGAGCACTGCCGGTACGCGACTATCGGCGTGATGGGTATCTTGCAGATGCGCTCGTCAATTTTCTTGCGCTCCTTGGGTGGAATCCCGGTACGAGCCGGGAACTTTTCACACGCGATGAACTCGCGAGCGCGTTTTCTCTCGACCGCGTGCAGAAAAGCCCCGCCGTCTTTGATGAAATAAAATTGCAGTGGATGAATAGCCAGTATATACAAAGACTTGATTCTGGGGAACTCGCCGGCCTTGTCGAGCCGTATCTCGCGGCGATGAACGTGCGTGAGCCGGAGCTTATAAAAAAAATCGCCCTGCTGGAACAGCCGCGTATGAAGCGGCTTCGCGATATCGAAGAGCTTGCGAAGCTGTTTTTTGAGCGGGAGGAGTATGATACCGAAATGCTCGTGTGGCGTAATGCCGATGCACCGTCGGCATTCAAGAACCTCGAGGCCGCAGAACGCATCTTGGAATCTCTGCCCCAGAACGCATTTGTAAAGGAGGAGATCCGGGAGCGGCTGATGAGAGAAGCTGAACGGGAAGGGGACAGGGGAAAGCTGCTGTGGCCGCTTCGCGTAGCACTCTCCGGCAGGCTTGCCTCACCCGATCCGGTTGATATAATTGATATCCTTGGACGCGAAGAAACCATTTTCCGTATCCGCGCGGCACGCGAGAAGCTTCAATACCATAGTAATGCATAAATACGCTCTCTCACTATTCTTTCCCGTGCTTATCCTCGCCGCGAGCGTAATTCTTATAGGCGGCTATCTCACCCCGACTCCGGAAGCGCGGGGGGCTACTATTGAAGAGTTACGTCGGCAAATAGAAGAGAAGAATCGCTCTATTAAAGCGCTCGAAGAGAAGGCTGCGGCGTATAAACAGGAAATTAAGGCTCATGAGGCACAGGCAAAAACGCTCGCAAACCACATCGCGCTTTTGAACGCGCGCATCAAAAAGCTCTCGAATGACATTGCGCTTACCCAGGATCGCATTAAGCAAAAATCACTTGAAATTCTTGAGTTGAGCATCGATATCGAGCGGCAGGAGGCAGAGATCCGCAAGCACCGTATCTTTCTTGCCGAGGTGATCCGCACTATCCACCTCGAGGATGAACGGCCACTCCTTGCCACGATGCTTGCCGAGCCGAATCTTTCCTCGCTCTTTAACCAAATTCAGTACAGTGAAAATCTTCAGGGACAGATTCAGGAAGAGCTTGATGTGGTGCAGACGTTGAAGGCAAATTTGGAAAAGGAGAAAGGGCTTCAGGAGCAGAAGAAAAATGATCTCGAATCGCTTCAGTCACAGCTCTCTTCAGAGCGCAGTGCGCAGGCGGGAGCGCGCGGCGAGCAGCAACAGGTTTTAAGCGAGACAAAACAGCGTGAACGGCGCTTTCAGCAGCTGCTCTCTGATGTGCAGAAAAAACAGCGCGATGCGGCGAAAGAAATTTACGAACTGGAGGAGAAGTTACGGAGGGCGCTGAACCCAAACCGTCTGCCAGGCAAGCACGCGGGCGTGCTCTCATGGCCGAGCCACGGAAAACTTACCCAAAGGTACGGTCCTACCTCAAAAACAGGATTTCAAAACCATGTCTATAACTTTCATAATGGTATTGATATTGCGGATGGCTTCGGTTCGCCCGTAATGGCGGCGCGTGACGGCAAGGTAGTGGGAGTAGGGAATAATGGCCGCTATGCCTACGGTAAATGGGTGGCGATCCGTCACGACAACGGGCTTACTACGCTCTATGGGCATCTCTCATCTATTAATGTTTCAAATGGAAAATTTGTGAGAAGGGGAGAGACCATCGGGCTTGAGGGAAGCACCGGCTTCTCTACCGGATCGCACGTACACTTTACCGTATACGACTCCTCAACCTTTAATGTGATAGATCGTTTCTACGGGCCGCTTCCTGTGGGTGCATCTGTGAATCCGATGGATTATTTGCCGTGAAGAAAAAGCTATTCTTTAAGTGGATGAAATTTTCTGTGCATTCTTTCTGCGTAACGATCTGAAGGATGCACATAGCGAGTTGTGGTATCTAAAGATTCATGGCCTAATAATATTTGAATTGCTGCAGGATTTGCTCCACTTTCAGCAAGGTAGGTTGCAAAGGCGTGGCG
>CAYVXU010000006.1:9334-35060 GCA_964454705.1 uncultured Candidatus Saccharibacteria bacterium
TGACATGAAAGAGGAACGTTTATTCCCAACAATTCACGATACTTTTTTACTCGCTCCTGAAGATAATTCGGAGAAATTTTTTTATTTTCAGAGGTAGAGTTGCTACCCCTCAAAGGGACAAAAAGATACTGAAAATCGCCTCCTAAAGAATCAAGGTACGTTTTAATATGTCGTTGGGCGCGTGAGGTAAGGTATACAAATCTCTCTTTTTTGCCCTTGCCACGGATAAATATTCTTCCGCTTTTGGCAATCTGGTTTTGTTTGAGGTTAATAAGCTCTGAGATGCGCATGCCGGTTGAAAACAAAGTTTCTAGCATTGCCCTGTTGCGGAGCGCAACAATTTTATTTTTTTCAAAGTTACTAGGAGATTCGATAAGCTTTACAATTTCTTCCAATTCCGATATGCGTGGATGCTTGCGCTCAGTTTTTACCAATTTGATAACATTTGGCGCAATAGGCGTAAAGTAATCGTTATCAATAAGGAATTTAAGATACGTACGAAGCGACGAGAGCATCCGATTAATCGAAAAACTGCCAAGCCTTTTAGTGCTTACTTGAGTCTTTGGGGTTTTCCTGTCTCTTGAGATAAGATACGCTTTGTAGTTGAGAACTGTTTTTTTATCTACTTTTTCAAAATCTATTCTGATTTCTTTAATAAAATTCTGAAAAACCTCAAGATCCCGCTCATAGTTATAAATCGTCTCTGGAGAATAGTTGTTTGTTTGCAGGTTCAAAAGGAAGTCATCAAGATAGGGGAGCGGCATAAAGATGATTACGACTGCATTACTTCAAATTCAATAAAGTAATCTTCGGTAGGTATCAACAGTACGCGCATATTTTTCATCTTGGAAAAATTATACCACAACTCAAAGAGTGATACTGTTCCGATTTCAATAAAATTTGTTATTATCTCAGAACCCGTATCAATTCCAAGGTCAGCCCTACCATAATAATAGGTAGCAACTTTTTTCATTGTAACATAGTGCCACTCTTCTCCGTGTTTTTTAATCGGATACGAGATATTCTTATCGTTGATTTTATTCCACATGCTATGAATAGAGGAGTATACTTTCGTTGCAACAATTTTTTTACTAACAATTTGCAACGCAATGCGTCGGTAAAGACAATCATTACAGTGAGCAATTGTTTCTTCGTTTCTCGGAAGGGATGTACGGAAAGTGGGGACGTTTCTTTTGAGCCAATGTAATTCATTTCGTATAGTACGTTCTGCAATATGCCATAAGGCAGGTTTGACATCGGGTTTCTCAAGTCTAAAGAGTGAAGTTGTATGATTGAATTGGTAAGCACGTTCCAATTTTTCTGTATGATGTCCCAAGGGCAGAAATAGCCTTATTTCGGGGTCATATTCGTTTAGATGGTTTAAGGGAATTTTACGAATACTTTCAGGGGTGATACTTAGACCGATTTTTTTGAATATCTATTTACCAATAATTGAATTGAGCGTGCAGTCAGACGCGATGTACTGTTGCTTCTTCTTCGATAGTTAATAAAAAGAGCAGGTTCATTATCCGTCCGTGTGGAAAGATATTTTTGTAACCACCTACAAGCTGTGTAAGGTATCGTGATTCCATGTGTTCTTTTTGCGTCCATCAACGTTATATATCCCACATTTCTATTATCCGAAGGAATTATAATATCGCGTCTATTCAGTGCGGTGAGTTGGCCTACTTTTATTCCTGTTGCAAGTAGCAACTCTAAAATGGCCCGGTCTCTTAACCCTGCTGCGGTGGTTACAGAAGGCATGTCTACTATTTTCTCAGCTATAAAACGAGAGGTCTGGAACTTCTTTACTTCTGGATGTTCCACTAGTAGTTTCACCTGAAGTGGTGATAGAAAAGAAATATTTTTTTCTGCAAAGAAAGTAAGCAGGCTACGTAATGCGATAAGATAAAGATTAATAGAAACTGATGTAAGAGGTCTTTTGGTTTTAGGGTTTTTATGTCCAAGAAGAGAGGCTTTGAATTTTTCAATATGCTCTTTTCTTAAATTCGTGGGGGAGAGGTGCAATAATTCACTTTGTGTAAGCCATTTAACGAATCTTTTCAGGAAAAGATCATAACTTTCTACGCTCTTTTGAGATAATTTCTTCTCCTCTCTACAAAATTTAAGAAAGCGGGGGATATAGGTAATAATCGGTTGTGTGGAATTTTTCATAAACCACCTAGATAACTGAGTATAATATATCTTATACTCAGTTATATTTTTATGATAATCACGGAAACAGTTATGTCAAGACACTCTCCCCTCCTGCGTTGTAAGTATACGTCTTGGAGTCAGCGCATACTCTCGTTTAAGACCGTATAAACATTCTAGGGAATACAGTTGGAATATTGGTCCATTATAAGAGAGGTAACTGTGGATAACTAAAAATGACAAAGCCGCTGATTCTATGCGCGAATACAGCGGCTTTTGTAGAATACAGCACCTCTATCCCTCGTCTACGGAGCCATCTTCAAGGAGCATGATTACCACCATGACGATGAGAATGAACACTACTACGCCCCACATGAGGAGCATCCCTTCGGAAAGAACATACCGAGCATAATCCCCTCCTTCGCCCGCCGAAACTTTAGTGAAGGCGGGCTTTGCCGCGCCGTAGCTTTCTTGTCCACCGTAGCTTAAGCGAAGGTGGAAGCGAAGTTAAGTAGCGAAAACGTCCCAGTCTAAAACAATTTTAGCACTAATCAGTTATCTGTCAAGGTCATCCGCTTGTATAGAACTTTGCCACAATGCTAGAATCAACCCGATGAAGACCTCCTTTTCGGCACTCGAGACCTATCTTCAGTGCCCGCTTAAATTTAAATATCAGGAGATTGAGAAACGCAAAGCTCCGAAGTCCAAGGAGGCGATGCTGGGAACCGCGGTGCACCAGGCGCTTCACTATTACCACGGCTCCGGTCCCCACTTTCCTACCCTTGATGACGTTCTAGAATACTACCGGAAAAACTGGGTTGGGGAGAAAGTGGAGTGGAAGGGTAAAGATGAGGAGCGGGCGTATTTTGAAGACGGCAAGAAACTTCTCGAGAGCTACTGTACTCGCAATGACCCGCGCACCGCAAAGATTCTTGACCTTGAGGCGCGTTTCGAGGCTCCCCTCTCGGACAGTGCGGTAAAAGAAACACATCTCATTACGGGAAAGATTGATCGCGTGGATAAAGACGACGAAGGGGTGATTGAAATTATTGATTACAAAACCGCAAAACGCATGCCTACACAGGCGCAGGTAGATACGAGTCTCCAGCTCTCCATCTATCACCTTGGGCTCAAACAGCGCTGGCCGGAGTTGCGACCGAAAAAAGTAAAACTTTCTCTGTACTTCCTCCGTCACAATGAGAAGCTCTCTACCGAGGGCACTGAAGAGAAAATAGAGGAAACAAAGCAACGCGTACTCGGAGTTATCCGCGATATCCAAAAAAGCGACTTCTCCCCTACTCCGGGGCCTCTGTGCGACTGGTGCCCGTACCGACCGATCTGCCCCATGTGGGCGCACGAGTACATGGAAGAAGGGTCACCCGGCCTAGAGCAGATACAAGGAGTCCTTCAAGAATATTTTACACTTAAAGACGAAGAGAAGAAGAATACCAAGCGCCTTCGCGAGCTGCGTGGTATTATTGAGGACTATTATGATCGCACCGGACTTGAACGGGTATTCCATACGGAAGGGCATGTTACCCGGTTGCCACAGAAACGCATCAAATATGATCCTCTCAAGATAAAGCAAATTCTCGAGCCGCTTGGAGTATGGGATGAAGTGTTATCCCTGGACCAGTCCAAGCTCAAAAAGATTATTACCTCCCTCCCCTCCCCTGCCCGCATACAACTTGAGGCGGCAAAAATTGATGAAAAGAAATATAAGGTGATCACCGCGACAAAGAAAAAGAAAGGCTACCGGGAAGAGACGGAAACTTGACTAAAGTACACTAGAGTTGTACGATAATATGTTCGTTGAAAACCGAATGAAGTGGAGGAAAGATGCCAAAAGCAAATCTGCGGATTGGGAAAAGCGAACTTACGGTTTTCTTCGAGTTCGAAGATGGCCGGCGGGCGCACTGCCGATACTGCGGGGGGATGGGAAACGTCAATGAGATCGTGGTTGATGAGGTTCTGGAAGAAGGGAAAAAGATACCCCTCGTCACTCCACTTGCCCGGCAGGCTGTGGTAGAACTTAGGAGAGTACTCCTGCATGGCATAGGCTGTTGCAATGGTGATCTCGAAAGTCTGCGCGAAGAGCAGCAAAAAAATCTCGAAACCGCGGGAATCACAGCAGACCTGTGAGATACGAACTCACTCCCCTTTTCAAGAGCCCGTTCACTACACCGACCGGGCTCTTCTGTTTTATTCCGTGAAGATTAACTGGTTCTTTCCATTGATCAATTTTTCTGATCACGCTCGTTCTTTATAAAATGGCTCTTATAAGCCATTTTATAATATTGACATACAGCTATTAAAATGCTACAATATAGTCGTGCAGAATTGGCTGCACTCTAGCTCTTTTGAGGAGTTTAACATGGAGCGGTCTTATCAGTCCCTCTGTGAGGACAAGCCAACCTTTCATTTCAGTGAGCTTCCGGGTACCGAATGGCCGTACAGTCGTCATACTATCTCCATCTTGGCCCGCGATGAGACTGGAAAGGAGATTAACCTCCACATCGCACTCACCCCACCACAACTTGTGGCGATCGTGAAGCACGTCTTCTGGGAGATAACCGTCAGAAGTATGTGGGCGGCAAAGGTTCTTGAACGGCTCCTGCGCAAGCGCTGGGGAGTATACACGATCCCCTATTGGAAGGTAGAAGGGAGTAGTGTCTTGGCAGATGATGTGAAAGCGTATCGGGAGGAGTGCACCCAGCTTGATTTCGAGTTCATCAACGGCCAGCGCGTGATGCGCAGTCGGTGAGGCGTGAACGTCGAAATACTCTCATAACTCCACGTGAACGTCAGATCTTTACCGGAGCCTTCGCGAAACCAATTGCGGGGGCTCCTTTCTTTTACTCGTTTGAATTGACGTATCCACAAAATTTCATCTATACTAATTCATATGGCAAAGACAAAAGCAGCAGGATCTACACGTCTGGGAAGAGAATCTGCCGCACAGCGGCTGGGGGTTAAGTTGTTTGCGGGCGAGTTCGCGCACCCCGGCAGTATTATTATCCGCCAGCGGGGAACAAAATTTCTCCCTGGCGCGAACACACGCCTCGGGAGCGACGACACAATTTATGCGGTCATAGGCGGCACAGTGGGCTTCCGCACGCGCCGCAAAAAGCGTTTTGACGGATCAATGCGGATTGCGAAAGAGGTGAATGTGACCCCTACAATAGTGAAAAGTTAAGAAACGTTAAGTGGAATGTTTGAACGCGTGCGCACCGTTTTAGAAGAATACAAACGGGAGATTGTGTTTGGAATTGGTGTTGCTCTCGTTGCCACCATTGCGTTCCAGGCGGGCAGGATGAGTGTAGCAACAAACGTACCAATCGTAATACAAAATGCGCAAGCCACATCAGCCGCCGCGCTCCTTGCGGCAATAGATTCTCCCCTCCCGCATACATCTACTACCACCGCACGATTTGTAGGAAGCAAAAACGGCACCGCCTATCATTGGCGCACGTCACCGTGGGCAGAGCGTATCAAACCGGAAAATCGTATCTATTTTTCAAGCGAGTCTGAAGCGGAGGCGGCGGGATATAAAAAGAGCAAAGACTTCGAGAAATACCGTGAAGCGCGCTAGCGTTTTATTGCCGCGGCGATAAATTCCCGAAAGAGCGGATGAGGCCGGAGCGGCCTCGATTTTAATTCCGGGTGGAACTGGGTTCCTACAAAAAAGGGATGATTCTTGAGTTCAACAATTTCCACAAGATTGCGCTGTTTGTTTACCCCCGCAACCACAAAGCCGCGTGTTTCGAAAGCGTCACGGTACTCATTGTTGAATTCATACCGGTGCCGGTGGCGCTCGATAATATTCACTGCTCCATACGCTTTGTAGCTTCTGGTGCCTCGCGTAAGCTGGCAGGGATAGGCCCCCAGACGCATGGAACCGCCATAGCGTCGTTCGCGCAGGTTTGACTCCTGATCAGCCATTACATGAATTACCGGGTGCGGCGTATCTGAATTAATTTCAGTGGTATTTGCCTCTTTGAGCCCGCATACGTTGCGGGCAAATTCAATTACTGCAAGCTGCATGCCGTAGCATAGTCCTAAATATGGAATACGCGAGCGGCGGGCAAACTCTATTGCGGCAAGCTTTCCGCCAATCCCCCGCCCCCCGAAACCTCCGGGCACAATAATACCGTCGAACTGCGAGAGTTCCCGGACTCGTTTTAAATCCTTTTCATATAGCTCGGCGTTGAGCCACTGAATGAGCGGTTTGCGCTTCCAGTGCCATGCCGCGTGCTTCACCGCTTCAATTACGGATATATATGCGTCAGAGAGCACGAATGCGCCGGTGGCAAAGTACTTGCCGATCATGGCGATACGCACGGTTTTCTTCGCGTCCTTTGCGGTATCTACCATTCGTTTCCACTGCCGCAGGTGATTTACCCGTGTGGGAAGGTTAAATTTTTGCATAATACGTTTCCCAAGCTGCTCCCGCTCGAAGTTGAGCGGCACTTCATAAATAGATTCCACATCAGGAGCGGAAATCACGTCTTCGGGGCTTACATTGCAGAAAATAGAGATTTTCTGCTTGCGCGGAGGATCGAGCGGCACATCGGAGCGGGCGATGATAATATCCGGTTGTATTCCTGCGGTATTGAGACTGCGTGCTGCATACTGTGTGGGCTTGGTTTTCATCTCCCCTATTTTGCTCGGTACGGGCAGATAACTCACCAGCACAAAAAGCACATCCCGGTGTTTCGAAAGCCGCATCATGCGCGCCGCTTCAAGGAAAATGAGATTCTGATACTCTCCTACTGTGCCGCCTATTTCAATAAGCACAAAATCGGCCTTTGCACTCTTTGCGGCGCACTCAATACGGTGAATTATCTCTTCGGGCACATGCGGCACTACCTCTACGCATTTGCCGCCATATTCGAGATTACGTTCACGGTTGATGACGCTCTGATATACCCGGCCGGTAGTCATGTAGTTTTCAGAGAGCAGCTCCTTGTCAAGAAATCGCTCGTAATTGCCAATATCCTGATCAGTTTCGTCTCCATCTTCAGTGACAAATACCTCGCCGTGCTCAATCGGGTTCATTGTGCCGGCATCGACGTTGATGTAGGGATCAATTTTAACCGCAGTAACGCGGTATCCCTTCGCCTGCAGAATTTTTCCGATAGAAGCGGTAGAAATGCCTTTTCCAATGCCGGACATTACACCACCGACCACAAAAATGTACCTCGTCATCGCGATATTCTTAGGGAGGTTATCCTAGATAGTGCTTGTTGATTTTTTCTCGTGTGGTAAATCCCAATGACCAAATCTAAATGTCAAATAAAATCCCAATTCCCAAAACCCAAACTAAAGCCTATTGGTCATTAGACATTGGGATTTTGACATTTATTTATGGTGAGCATAGTCGAACCATTTGACATTTGGATTTTGAAATTGGGAATTCCGTCCCTTAACAATTATGTATGCAGGATGAATTTTTGAATAAAGGCAGACTATGATAGTGCGAGATATTCTACGTATTTAAAAAAGGGACGGTTATTTCCGTCCGCTTTTCTTTTTTTCTGTGGATGGCGCTTCCATTTCGGGCACCACCCGCACCCGAATAGTTGCTTCAAGGCCGTGATCAAGCTGCAGGACAACTGGGTACTCACCTGTTTCTTTTAGGGGGTGTTCGAGCTGGACTTGTTCTGCGCGCACGTTATGACCCTTCTCATGCAGTGCCTTTGCAAGTACGTCTTTTGAAACCGACGCAAAGAGCGTGCCGTCATCAGCCGTCTTCATAGCAATTTCCAGTTCAAAGCCTTCGAGCGCCTGCGCGAGCGCCTCGGTCTGTGTCAATGATACCTCTGCTTTTTTCTCTTGGATGGCTTTGCGCAGTTCAAGCACCTTCAACACCTTTTCGTTAGCAGCTTGCGCAAGACCCTTGGGAATGAGAAAGTTGCGCGCGTATCCTGCGGCAACTTCTTTCACATCCCCGGTTTTTCCCAGCTTATGTACGTCTTTGAGTAATACCACTTTCATAGGTTATCGAATTTCAAAATCGGTGAACGCTTCGCAGGCAGCTTCCTCCGTATGCACCTCGTGTACCTTCGCATCCGGCGGCCCGCTTTTGCACCACGCAATAAGTGCCTGCAGCGCGCTTTCTTCGCCGCATGCGTATATCTGTACCGAGCCATCCGGCATGTTCGTTACCCACCCGGTTAGTGCGAATCGGCGGGCCTCCTTTTGCGCGCTTACCCTAAAAAACACGCCCTGTACACTGCCGCGCACACGGATTTCAATCGCTCTCTTTTGCGGTGCTATGTCCATAATGATACTCATTCTCCTAAACCAGTGCAAGCTTTCTAAAAATCAAAATTCCCACCTGCGCCGAGGTCTGCCCATCAGAGAAGAAGCTTCGGCGGGCAGGCAAAAATCAAAAGTCAAAATGTTGGTATCCGCTGAAGCGAGATTCTCTACTTTTGCCTGCCCGCCGAAGCTTTGGCGCAGGCGGGGATTTTGACTTGTACTTTTGCCTTTTGACTTTTGAATTAAAGCTAATGGCTATAACCTAGAGCTTTCCCACGATCTCAAGCGCTTTTTCGAGTTGAGGGTCTTTCCCCGCGTTTGCGTCAGCCTCGGTAATTTCTACCGTGCGGGTCGGTTCAAGGCCGCTTTCGTTGATGGAGTGGCCGCGGGGCGTGAGCCACTTTGCAACCGTAATCTTTACGGCAGTGCCCTCGCGCAATGGCCGGAGGTTCTGCACCGAACCCTTGCCGAACGTCTTTTTGCCCACGAGCGGAATATCACGGTTATCGCGCAGGGCGCCTGCGAGAATTTCCGATGCCGATGCCGAGCCCTCATTGATGAGCACTACCAGCGGGTATGTGTGCAGCTGTCCCCTGCGGGAGCTGTGGAACTCCTGCCGTTTTCCCCCTCCCGGCTCTTCGGTAACCACGAGCGTGCCGGAGGGAAGAAACCAGCCCGCAAGGTCTACTGCCGTATCAAGGAAGCCGCCGGGGTTATTGCGCAGATCAAGCACAATACGCTTCGCGTCTGACTTGAGAATATTGCCCGCTTCTCTCTGGAATGCATGGCTCGCTTCTTCATTGAACTGCAGGAGCCGGATATAGACTACATCGTTGGTGCGGCCCGGGGAGGACTTACGCTCCACTACCAATGGCGGGATTACCACTACGTCGCGCTTGATACTGAATTCCTTGAATTTTGCCTCTCCTTCCCGTG
Organism: uncultured Candidatus Saccharibacteria bacterium; assembly: GCA_964454705.1. GTDB lineage: Bacteria > Patescibacteriota > Minisyncoccia > CAYVXU01 > CAYVXU01 > CAYVXU01. Next base: position 18,689 of record CAYVXU010000006.1, read on the forward strand.
CAATCGTAAGCCGAACTTCTGTTCCCTTCTCGCCGCGGATACGCGTCACTGCTTCTTCCACCGTAAACCGCGTACTCTCTTCGTCATTGATTTTGAGAATTTTATCGCCTGCCCGTAACCCTGCCCGTTCGGCCGGCGATTGAGGAAGCGGGGCAATCACGGTAAGCACGTCGGATTTCTTCCCTATCTCTGCGCCAATCCCGCTAAAGGTGCCGGTGAGATCCTCTTCAAATTTTTTGTTTTCTGCAGGCGAGAAGAATACGGTATAGGGATCCCCGAGTGACTCTACCATGCCGGCAATTGCGCCATATACCATTTGTGTCCGGTCGAGATTGTTCCGGCCCACGTAGTTTTCTTCGATTGCGCGCCACGCATCCCAGAAGAGTGAGAAATCAACACTATCGGGTTTCCCCAGTTCTTTCTGGGAGAGTCCGCTTACGCGCTCAATGGAAGGAATACGGGATTCTCCGTACTTCATTCCGCCGAAGAAACTTGCCCCCATAAGGGAGACAATTACCAGCGCGAGTATAATGCGCGGGCGGTAACGGTGCGCAGAGGCTGGGGATGGCGGATAGAGATTAGTTTCCATACGATAATGCGCGTTTGCCGCGTACGGGAAGCGACCGGCCAAAGGGGCGTTTCGGGCGCTTCAGTGAAGCAGTAAGCGGCTGTACGAGATGGTGCGGATACCGCACGCCGTATTTACGGAAGTAATGGAAAGCGCTTCGAATATGCACGCGGGTAAATGGATTTACGAAAATATCAGCAAGCCCCCTGCTATGGCTTGCGCGCTGGTGGTAGTGGTGCATCGCGGCACGCGGATAGTATACAACTTTATATCCGGCAAGCCAAAATCTCCGGCACCAGTCCACATCTTCAAAATACATAAAAAAGCGCTCATCCATGGGACCTGCCTTTTTGATCGCTTCGTTTCGCACCATCATCGCCGACCCCATAAGCCAGTCTACTGACGCCGCAACACGATCGGATACCACTCCTTCAAACTGGAACCACTCGAGTAAGGGTACGAATACAGGAAGCCGGCCGAGAATCGTACGTCGCAGGAGTACAATGAACGGTGTATAGAACCGCGAATAGGAAATCTGGGTGGTACCGTTAAAGTTGATGAGTTTCGGCCCCGCCATGCCTATCTCCGGATGCCGGTCGAGGCATTGGACGAGCCTGCGTACCGCGTGAGGGCGCACGATAATATCGGGGTTCAATATGAGCACATACGGCGCGGTTGCGAGTTCGAGGCCGCGATTAACTCCAAAGGCATAGCCGCGGTTTTCGCGGTACACGCGCTGCCGTACCGTGGGAAAGAGTTCACGGATGGTATCCTCTGCTTCCCATTCCCCCGCGTTATGCACCACAATAATTTCCTTCACGATATCGGAAGCTGTTTCAAGCAAAGAGCGCACGCAGAGCTTAAGCAGCGGAAGCGAGCGGTAGTGCACAATTATTACCGATACCTTCTTATTGTGTGAGGCTACTGGTAGCATGTGGTGAAGGGCTTGGCGAGGGCGGGTTAAACACTCCCTGCACCGCGCTCTGGAGCGGCTCAAACGAGCCTTCACGCGGCAGCAGCACGTACGTGCCGTTTTCGGTAGTGGAATGCAAAAGTCCCTCCGGGCTCGTATCGAACACTCTCTTTATCACCTCTTCGTCGCGCACGCCCCGGGCGATGCCGAGGAAGTCGCTAAGAAGCGCATAATCGGCGTTCGTGCGCACGTGGCGCTCGATGCTGCGGGCGATCGAAAGGGCTTTTACAGGGTTTGCGATCACCCCAAGCTGGAGAGCCTTTTTCTTTACTGCAAGGAGAATCTCTTGCTGACGGCGCGCGCGGTCAAAGTCGCTTGTAGAGTAGCGGGAACGGGCGTAGTAAAGGGCGGTCGTCGCATCCATATGGTGCCAGCCTTTCTTGAGTTCAAGGGGGAAGTTGGTAAACTGCTGGGTTTCTTTGAAATCGCGCGGCACGTATACATCAATGCCACCCAAGGTAGTGATGATACTGCGGAATGCTTCAAAATCCACCACCGCGCCATAATCGATTTCGGTATCAAATACCTCCTCAACGGTTTGCTCGGTAAGGCTTAGACCCTCACGCCACCCGCCGCGCTCGAATCCAAGCGCGTAGGCAAAGTTGATCTTTTCTTTTTTCTCATGGCCGGGGATGCTGATATAGAGATCGCGTGGAATTGAAAAAATAGCTACCCGATTGGTGGGCTTGTGAATACTCACGAGCATGATCGTATCGGAAAGCAGGCCGCCGTGGGGATCGGTCTCGCCGCGAATGCCGAGCACAAGCACGTTGATCCGATCCGGATCATAGTAGTGCTGGGGTTGTGTGCTCTCGTGATCATTGCGCCGGCTCCAGAACGACCCTTCTGTGATCACACTGAATGTCACTCCTGCCCGGAAAAAGAGACTCGTAATCCCCACAAGAAGGAGCAACAGGAGAAATAAAAAGAATCTCCGCCTTCGTCTCGGCGGCTTGGGTTCGCGTGCCTCATTGTATGGGGGTATTTCGTACGGGGAATCTCCCATAGTATTTCAAGCGATATAATAATATGACGTTTTCATATATATGGAAAGAGCCTTCGTAAGATTGTTGCATCTTGCGAGGCTCTTCGATGAAGGAGCTATTGTTCTTACCAAAGGACGTACTTTATCCTCCGCCTCGTTAAGCAAATGCGTAACTTTTACTTAGCGGGATGGAGGCACGAACTCTATGTAGTTCGTGCCACGGCCCAGAACCGGAGTTCGGGGCAGAAAAAGAGTTATGTGAGTAAGAGATTGGAAAAGCTTCCCTTCCGGGTGTCGTAGATGTGTGTACCACTGACCATCGCGGAAGAAAAGGCATTCGAGGTGGCTTTTTGAGTTTAGAGGGACGTCATATACCACCAGGCGTATTTCTTGTCGAGGGGCATCGAAGCCCCTTAACGTGCTCACTCCTACCCCAGCAATGGTGCCCATGTAGATATTCTCTTGAGCTCCGGGACCGGGTATGTCGAATATCACGCGAGAGCCGATAAGATTATTTACATTGCTGCACCCAACAGCCCCGAGCGCCTGCCCCAGAAATTCGTACTTGCTCTTCTCCATGTTCACTCCTTTCTCACCCGCCACGCTAAGCGTGGCGGGAAGATGTTAACGGACTTTCCCTGAAGTCCCGCCAGAGAGGTGGAGCCACGAATCATTTGGATTCTGGGCTGGGACGCGAATCCTAGTAAGAAGGTCGCGTACTGTAGAAAATTGTGAGAACCGTTCGGATGTCATTAATATTTGGTCCATCCAATGTTGCAGCAGAACTCTGTGCAACATGTTCGAGAATGACATCCGAGTTAAGGAACTTATTTATCTCCCCTTCGGCCTCCTTGAATTCTGCGTTGTTGAACACAAACATTTTGCATTGCATTTCTCATCCTTTCTGGTGTGCGAGCACGTCGTCAATAACTGCGGTTACTTCCTCCGGAGAAAGCCGGCTGCCGGTGGCGCGCGGACTTCCGCCTTCTGATCCTTTTCCTTCACCTCATGGAACTTCTCGACATTTGCAGTTGTGCCGCCGGTGTCAGGATGATACGCCTTTACGAGCGAATTGAATGCCTGACGCAGCGTTTCGGTACTTGCAGGAAGTGAGACACCGAACACTCTCTGCGCTTTTTCGTGTGCAATTCTCAACGCGTTGATATCTCGCATGCTTCCTCCTAAATTCGCTGAGCGTGGTAGTGAGATCGCGGAGAAAAACGGTTTCCCCATACGATCATCCCGAGAAGGAGGGCCGCAACCCCCAGTGCATATGCGCTCGCATAGCATCCCAGCGCCCACAAGAGTGGGCTCACCATTCTGCCTGCATACAGGATCGCTCCGAGCCATGTAACTGCCGTGATAAGCGAGATGCAAATCAGGATTGGCGGGTACATGAAGAGAACGCCCACCGCACTCATCACGCCCACAATCAGGTACCGCCGAAATGGGTCTTCCTTATGATACTGCTCCATGTCTAACTCCTCTTACTTCCCTGGATTGAGCCGTAAGTTATACAGAAGACTTTCAGCCCCTCAACGCGACACGCATCAATGCGCAGAACGTACCGAATCCCACAATGATGCCAATGGTAGCGTTACCGGTAAGGTGCGCAGTAACGACACCAAAGCAAATCGCGGCGTTTCCTCCGAGCAAAATTCGCACATTCTCCCCCTTCTCTCTTAATCGGTTTCTATTGAAAAGAACGGGTATTTTCTCTCAATCCCCCGCTTTTCTAGGTTTTAATTATACTGCTATATATATTATATGTCAATAAAGCACGGGTGAATTCAAAGTTAAAAATGCCCACCTCTGTCAAATGAAAAACAAAGAAGCGCTTTTAAATTTTGACTTTTGCTTTCAGACTAAAAGCTAATAGCTATAAGCTAAAAGCTAGCTCCGGAACCACTTCCGTATCTCCCCTGCGGTTGTTTTACGGCGGCGTATGATATTGCGTCGTTTCTTGAGCATCCTGGGAATACGGGCAACCATAGACGGGATCACAAGAAGTGTCCCCGGCTCAAAAACAAGGATATATAAGAAAAATAATAGTTCTCTTTTGAGAATAAACGGAAAATCTCGCAGGAAATTGGAAACAAAGTCGTACTTCAGCCACACAAGCCGCAGGTTGCGGAATTCAAGCTGGCGTTTGCAGAGCGGAATATTTCTGCGGATCTTCACGAAATCCCACCAATCTTTGCTCAATCGCTCTGTAGTCGGCCGGTCGTGATACATTACCGCCTTGGGGTAATACCAACTTTTCCACCCAAGCATGCGGAGCCGCCATCCAATATCAATATCAGTGGCGTACCAGAAGAGGTCCTCATCGTAAAGCTCGCCGTATATCTTCGCGTCTTCAAGCGCAGCGCGGCGGAAAAAGCCAGCCGCACCTTCAAACGAAAAAATTTCTTCAGATTGCTCGTATTGGCCGGTATCGAGTTCGCCATGCCCCCTGTTGATGAGCCGGCGCGAGCGAAATATCTGGAAACCGGTGGTATCAAGATGCTTTGATCCTGCGTGATGCAAATCTTTTCCACGATATGTCTTCCCCTGCAGGGCGCCTATGGAAGGGTCGCGATGCATGCACGCTACTGCATGCGTGCAGAAGTCCTTATCCATAATTACATCGGCCGAGAGCGCGATGACGAACTCTCCGTTCGTACGCGATAGAAGGCGGTTGTGCCCTCCGCCAAAACCGTAGTTCATTTCCGACCTGATGACATGCACCCAAGGGAATTCTTTTACAACAAGATCTGCCGTGCCATCATCCGAAGCGTTATCGAGCACAAATGTCTCAATGGAAGTGTACGACTGGGCGCGCACCGCATCGAGGCACTTGCGAATCCGGTGCGCCTCATTGCGCACAACGAGCTGAATGGAGATGAGACCATGTTTCATGGTGTAAATCAAAAATCAAATCTCAAAAATCAAAATGAAAAAGGAAAATGTAAAAAGCAGAAAATAAACTATGGTAGCCATGTTTTTTCGCTTTTTGATCTTTCATTTTGCTTGCCCCGTAGCGACAAGTCAGACTTGTCTGCTTCGGGGACTTTTAATTTTTGCATTTTGAATTACGAGTTTTCAACCCGCCCTATAATGATTCCCGCCATCGTAAGGAATCCCAAAAGTACTCGCTCATCGAACAATGACGCATCAGTAAGGATGTAGCCGTATATCCACGCGAGTGCGAGCATGAACGCAATACCCACAAGCTCTTCAGCTTCATTCTTCAATTTCGTCCACCGGTATGCGGCGAAGAAAATAGCGAGGAGAAAACCGATAAATACCACTCCCGCTGGAATGCCCATCTCGCTCGCTACATGCAAATAGGCGTTATGTGCGGAGGAACCCGACTTTGCGAGGATTACCTCTTGACCGAGTATCACCGGATAATTTCCAATGCCTACCCCAAGGAACGGGTGTGCTACAATAGATTGGAGGCTGAGTCTCCAGATTTTTCGACGCCCTTCATTCGAAAGTTCATTAAAATCTACTGTTGAGGCAAAGCGATCAAAGAGCGCTCCACTATCAAATGTCCGCGTAAATTGTGGAGTTGCGTATATAAATAACGCGGGACCCATAAACATAATTACCGCAAGCGCTCCTACCACTATAAGGTGCTTCGCATAGATGCGGAGCCGTATATCGAACCACAGGAGTGCTATCGCAAGCGCGATGGGAAACGCGCCCGCAAACCAGATGCCGCGCGTGCCTGAAAGGATAATGCCGAGGATTACGAGGGCAAGGGTAAGAAGATATAAAACCTTACGGCCCTGTGCCCGCACGGCAGTATGTGCAACACGCATCCAGCCAAGCACGGCAAGAAACGGCAGTGCCATAATCGTGTAGAGGCCAAATGTATGCGAGGAGGTGAGGTTTGCGAATACCCGGAGTTTAATAGAGTGCTGTAAGTAGGCAAACCACGTATTACCCGCTTTTGCCCGGAAGCTCCATTCGTGCCCATAGAGCCGTTCGGCGACGCCATACCAGATCTCCGCAAACTGATAGATGTTGAATATATAGGTCATCGCAAGCTGGAAAAATCCTATTGCAACCACAGTAATGCCGGAGAGAGCAATGTCGGCTCCGAGGGTATGCCACGCAATTCTTTTTTCGCGCACAAGCGCGCGTACAAAGTAAAAGATAATGCCCGCATTGGCGAAGTAAATAATACGTTTTACCGCAGCGCCGGTATCGCCCGCAACCGCGAGCGAGAGTATTGCAAAAAGGGCAAGCAGCGCGAGTAATATATCCGGCATTGAACGCCGCAGCTCTTTTCGGGAAAGAAGAGGAAGTGCAGAGGCTTCTGTAAAGAGCCATCGGATTGCAAGTGTGAGCAATGCGATTCGCCACATGTTGAGCGAGTCGAACTCATCCGTAAGAGGCAGAGCAATAAAAAACGGAATAGAGCGCACAAACAAGCGAACCCCAATGTCAAAAGAGCTCGTCGCAAGAAAAAATACCAGAAATCCCGCAAGAAAAAGCGCTGCAATACGCGGAATAACATCAGCGGCAATCGACACAACGACAATTAGTTCAACTGCGAAAACTATATTCAGCGGATTTAAGAATTTTACTATTTTATTCATATCTCTGCCCTTCTGGTTGTGAATTTCAAATTTCAAAACCTAAATTTCAAATAAAATCCCAATGATTAAAATCCAAAAAAGCTTCAGTGTTAGTCATTGAACATTGAGATTTTGAAATTGATTTGACATTTGGATTTTGAAATTTGACATTACAGCTGAAGCACTGAAACTAGCAAAGCTAATTTCGTGTTGCTGTTTCGAGTATTTCCACTATTTTCTGTGCATATGTTTCCCACGTAAACCGGCTTGGTAACTGTATCCCCGCTTCACGAATCCGGTGGCGCTCCGCCGTGTCAGTGAGGGCGCGTTCCATTGCTGCGGCAACTTCCTCCGGATGCTCGGGATATTCCACAAAGAATGCGGCATCACCGAAGAGCTCCTCTGAAGCGCCATAGCGCATGGTGATCACCGGAGTGCCGCACGCAAGCGACTCGAGAATGGGAAGCCCCATGCCTTCATACGAGGTCATCCATACCAATGCGGTGCTCGCGCGGTATAAGTGCGGAAGTTCGTCATCTTCCACGTAGGGGACGCGAGTAACTGCTTCACGCCCGCATTCATTGTTGATAGCACGCACCGCCTCGTCAACATCCCGTGCCGGATAGATGAGATTTCTGCCGGACACAAAGAACTGCAGGCTGGGGTGTTTTCGCACTACGCGCCGGAATCCTTCCAGTGCTTCCGGCACATGCCGGCGGGTAAGCATCTGTCCCACCCACAAAAAAAACGAACCGTGGAGCCGGTACTTCTGTCTCACACTCCTTTCCTTCGCCTCGTCACGCACGGGGGAGAATCGCGGATTCACCCCCAAATACGCAACGTCAATTTTTTCTGTAGGAATGCGGTAGTATTTGATGATTTCCGATTGAGAAAAATGAGAGATGGTGACCACACGCCGTGCATGCTTCGCTCCATGTCGGGAAAGCAGACGGTACTGATGCCGCCGTTTGAGAGGGTGGAACCACTCCGGATGTGCTTCATATGCGACATCGTGAATTTCAATTACTGCCGGCGTGCGTAACCTTAGTGGGAGCATATAGGAGGGAAAAAAAGCGATATCTATGTGATCGCGCGCGAGAGCCCGCGGCAAAAGATAATTATAGAATAAGGTAAAGCTTGGCCGGCCGATTGGGGAGGGCAGCACTTTGCATGCAAAAAGGGGCGAGGAGAGGTATGGATCCGGCGGAATTGCTTTGTGAAAATAAAGGATAAAGCGTGCCCGCTCCTGCAGTCTCGGCATTTTGGAGAGGGCGAGAAAAAGCTCGGCAAGCGAGCGCGCCACCCCTGCCCGCGACTGTTCCAGATTGTGGCATTCGATACCGATGTGCAACATACTGAATTCAAAATGCAAAAGTCAAAAGTATGGTAGCCGCCTTTGGCCGCACGTCGCCGACTCGCGCTCCGACAAGGCGAGAGCGGCTTTGGCGGACGGCGCGCGGAGATTTATATAGTTTTGAGTTGCAGTTTTGATTTTTGACTTTTGATTTATTTTATTCTGCCGAATCTGCCGTTGTAGTAGTCGTCGAATCCTGAAAGGATGTGTGCGGCGATTTCTTTTTTTGACGGGAAGAGAACTATTTTTATCTTCTGCAGAAGCGTTTTCCGCCATACCCACATGCGGATAAGCGGCCGAAGCGGTACGGGAATGTGGGTATACGCAAGGAGCAGGATGTTGCGATGATGATAGCGCATGATAAGGGGGTCGCCGAGTTTTTTTGCGGCGGCCGATTTTTTGTGCCACACGCGCGCCTGCGGCAGCGCATAGAGTTTGTAGTGAGCCTTGCGGGCACGCAAGGAGTACTCCACATCTTCATAATAAAGGAAATACCTCTCATCGAGTAGCCCTATCGCCGCAATGGCATTTACCGGAAACATGACCGCAGCACCGGTGAGAAAATCGCTTTGGACTGGGGATCGCGGTGCGGTGCGCCGGTGAGCGCGCTGGGAGAGATGCCGCCCGCCGCCAATCCAGTGAAATTTTCCACCGCCAAACCAGATCGTCTCCTGCTCGTTATAGTAATAAATAAAGGGGCTTGCCCATGCACGGGGGTGCTCGCGAAGAAATTTCACAAGATGTGAAATGCACTCCGCCTCCACCACCGTATCGTTGTTGAGGAGCATCAAATACTCGGGGTCTTCTTCACGCGCAAGGTGGATTCCCGCATTGTTGCCTCCTGAAAATCCCAAGTTCTCATCGAGAAATAAGAGATCGAGCGAATATCGCTTTGCCCGGTATGCACGCAGCCGCTCACGATTTTCCTGTTGTGGCGAGCAGTTATCAACCACCACCACAAAAAAGTTCTCATACGAAACAGCCTCGAGGGATTCAAGGCACTCCAGCGTATCTCCCCATCCGTTGTAGTTGACGATGACGATTCCAACCCGTGGATTTGACATCAATTATAGTATATGATATTCCAGAGAAAACGGAAGGAGTTGAAAATGGATGAAAACGGTTTTGCGTTGTTCCTTGTTATCTTCTTCGCTGTAATAGGGGGATTCTTTATAGGGTTGGGCGTACGTGCGGGGACGGTGAGAGGGGTAAAACCTTACTACAAGCCTATTTCTTCGGGAGCTGTTGCGGGTAACATCGTTCTGGGAATCATGTTTGTGGTCGTAGCTATGTTGACTGCACTTGCCATTTCAACACGAGTACCTGCGCCAAAAAAATACCCGCCAACCTCCGCATATATCTTTACTAGCCTCTCTTTCGATGAGTAACAACAACTAGATAAGGAGTAAGCAATGACAAGAAATGAGTTTTGGGAAGCGCTAGCTGAACTTCAATGCAATAACTGGCGAGCTCTTTTCTCTGGCAAAACAATCAGGCTTCGTCATCCGGCATTCAGCGAACCTGCTTGTCCGGTCAGTGCAGTTGCGTCGTATAAAACCGGAAGATTCTACTCAACTCTTGAGTGGATCGACGCTATTGAGGTTTTACACTTGTCGCATGCCTTTGCTCGCAAGGTTATGAACGCAGCCGACGGACGCATAGGACTCATCAGGGATCGGCTCACCCACCGCCGTCTCCTTGAAATCTTAGTCTCTGAAATGGCTGTCCCTATCTAGGGAGTAGCGCCCAGTGTGTTCCCAAAAAGCCGACTAGCAACCACTAGCCGGCTTTCTCTTTTTCTTTGGTTTTATCCTAAAAGCTAACAGCTATAAGCTAAAAGCTAGCTTAGTACCATTTCTCCACCACAACTCCGCGATAGTAATGCGTGAGGATTTCTTTATATGTCTTCTCCAGCTCTGCAAGTTTTCGCGCGCCAATTGCGCTCATGCCTACTCCGTGGCTCGCCGCTACCCGGTCTGGTTTGTGGATGGTCCCTTCCGGGTCCTTCACTCCCCCATCAAGATAGTCGTACCACGAGTCACAGAACTCCCCGCCCCACTTTACACACGCGCTCTTGGTGATGCCGCCTGAATCCGATGAGTACACCGATCGCATGGGGCGTCCCTGATATACTGCTACCTCTCCACGCGTAGCCGCCACGCTTGCCGCAATGCGCGGTGCGAGCGATTCCTGGGTGTATCCTTTATACACCTGATCGCTTGCCGTGCGATTGAGGTGAAAAATCTCTCCCTTGCGCTTGCCACCGTTTTGGTAGTGGAAGAGCGCGTAGCTGCGCGTAACAATTGCAAAGGCGGTAAGATACTGTTCGTGGTCTGAATTAAGGGCTTCCGCCATGCCGGAGAGGTATGCCTCAAGCGGCAGCTCGTTCACCACCCAGATTTTCGATGAATACGGAGAGTATTTTATCTCAATCGCACCGCGGAAACGGTTGTAATTGATTTGCGGATTCCATGAGGGTCGCTCAATAAGCGTGGTGATCTCAAGAACGGTATCGGCAGAAAGGGCGGTAAACTTTGCAGTGGCGCTTTTTGACGCCGCAGCTTCGGCAATCTCTCCTGCCTGTTTTGCAGTGGAAGTACCGTTTACCATCGCTTCAAACGGGCCGTTCGCGCTCACCCTGACCACACTTCCCTCTGCAACCGAGAGGATACCGATACGCATAAGCGGCTCACTGATTTTCGGGGTGCCAGAGGGCGCAGGCGAGGGAGAAGGTGACGGGGCAGAAACTGATGGTTGGGGAGTTGGCGTGGGGACAGGCACCGTGCTTCCTCCGTTTCGTAGCGCAAGCAGTTCAGCTTTTGAATTGAGTGCTCCCGCTTCGGCATAGCGTATGAGTTCCCCTGCATTTGTGAGAATGACTTTTGCCCATGAGAGCCCCAATGAACGGAATGCGGAAGCAGTGGTGACCCAGTAGCGCTTGCCTCCCTCAAAAAGATATACCTTCTCCTCTCCCTGTGCCCGTACTGCAATACCATCCGGATATGGCACTGCCGCGCCGGGATTATAAAACTCCAGTTCCGGCTGGGAAATGATAAGAATATTTTCCCATCTGAACCCGTTTGCTTTAAAAACTCCTGCGGAAGGCACAGGCTCACGCTCCTTGCCCTTGATACGGTACACCGAAGGCGTGTTCACCACTCTCACCAGCGTGCGATCGGGAAGGAGTACGGGGTCTGCGCTCTCGTGTATCGTTATCACGCGAGCGTCTACTGCACGGATCTCGCGCCATTTATATCCGCGCAGGCGGAAGGTAAGTGCCGAAGTGATATGCCGCTTCTTGCCACCCTCCACGAGATACGCTTCCTCGCCGGGCCCTTTCATGAGTGTTCCATCGCGAAAGGTAAGCGGAGTTCCGAGCGGGTAACCCGCAATCTGCCGTTCGGAAATCTTTTTTATTGAGGCCGCATCGTATCCATTTTCCCGCATGACTTCAGGGGAGACGATCAGCCGGCGCTTACCGTTTTCAAGACGATACACTTCCTCACGGGTATATGATTTGATGAGCGCACCCTCTGCAAGTACCGGCGGGTTCGCGAGCGGGAAAAGATCCCGCTGGGACTGGAGCAATCGCACCACCTGCTGTGCCCCTGCATCAGAGCGGTTTGCAACGTACTCATTTACTACGCCATTTTTTATAAATACCACCGTGGAGTCGGAATCGGTATCGTAAAAGAGCGATTCGTACTGTGTTTTCAGTGCGGCTGCTTCCCTACGGACCCGGGCAAGATCTACGAGCCCCGGGTCAGCGCTCCCGCCCGGAACGTCTTTGTGTCCGAGCACCACAGGCCCGGTAAAGGGTGTGTAACTTCCCGTGGAGACATCACAGCTCCTTGGGGCGGGTTTGGGATTTTGCCACACCTGTGTGGTCGCGGTGAGATTCGCCGGGTCGATGCTATTTGATGCAGTAAGCCATCCAACCAGTCGCGCAAGGCTTTGGTACATTGTTTCGGGCGCGTCGGTTGTCTGATAATTTCCTATGAGGGTAATGCCGATAGTGCCGAAGTTATAGTTCGTGCAGTATAGTGAACTATACACATGTGCCCCGCGCACCCCGTTGCCGCCCAAGCGGCCCTCGAAAATATTCCCCTTCTGGTCAATAAGATAGTGGTAGCCGATATCGCCCCATCCGCGCGTGACCGCATGAAAACGGAAAATGCTCTGCACGATTTGGATGGAGCTATAGGTATCAATTGTCTTCTGCGGAGTGTCGGTATAGTGGATAAATATGCGCTCTACCGGCTGGTAGTCCTTCGGCTTCCCGGGCTCCTCGTTTTGCCCGCCAATCCACGAGACAAGGCTCTTCAACTCCGGTGTCTCCCATGTGGAGCGGGAAAGGATCATCGGCACTTGTGTGGATTGGTATGTTGAGGGGGTAACAACGGGGCTTGGCGTCGCGGGAGCTGTGGGCGGAATAGAGACCTGCGTGCCCTCGTCGTTACCATCTATCTGTGCGGTCGTAAAAGCGGGAGTCCCTACTGCACAGATAGTGCCTACAAAGATCAGGATGGTAAGTCGTTTCATGGGTTTTGTAAATCCCAATGTCAAAATCCCCGCCTGCGCCGACCTGTCTGCGTGCAACGCACAGGCAGAGGCTTCGGCGGGCAGGCAAATTTCAAATAAAATCCAAAATCCCAATGCCCAAAGGAAGAAAATCGAATGAACTGGGATTTGGAGCTTGGGATTCTATTTGACATTTGAGTTTTGGATTTGGAAATTATCGGTATTATTCGCCTCGCGAATAATACCGATAGGCGTTGACTCATCCGATTGGCCGAGAGGGTTGTCGCGCAGCACCGCTTGTAAGAACGAAGTAGAGAGGGTTTTATTGCTTTTTCCGAGTATTGCAACGCCAAGGTCATTCGCATCTACGATACACACCCCTATACCTCCTAACTGTAACGAAATTTTCTGCGCAATGTTATCTACATCCATCGGGCCTTTGCTTGCATAGGTATTGTAGGGCGGAATTGCATAAGGTACCGGCCCGTCAATTGCAGCAGCCTGTGGGCCCACGATGCGGTAGAAAAGTCCTTTTATCCCAAACGGCTTGGTGAGCGCCGCCGCAAGCGCCGCAAAAAGTATTCGCAATACCCCCACCTCTTCAATCGCAAGCTGCATGGTTTGCGGCATGCTTAAGCCGATGCCTGCGGGATTTTTCGTGACCCAGCGACTTAAAAAGGCGGCAAGCCGTGACGGGCGGATTGAATGGATCGGATATGCCCGTCCCTGCGTAATTGCCACCACTTTTTCGCTTATAAAAACAATATCGCCGGGAGAGACCAGCGGTTTTGTATATCCCACAACGAAATCCACTGCCGAGGTATCATGTGGTGTAACAAGCCTTGTTTTTACTGGGTATCTTAGAAAGGTTCTATCCCCCACTTCAATTGCCACCTGTTTTCCGGGATTCGGGCTCGCACCGACCAGCGTGGAGGGGTTTGGTCTCAGCATGGCATTCTCATTTTATCATGGCCATGAGAAGAGGGTAAAGCCGTTCCGTTAGAGATCCGCCTTGCCGAAGGCACGGCGGCAGCCGCCTCATGGGTGGCTTATCTCTAACGGGATTGACTTATGAAGCTCTTTGCAATTTAATATACTGTTCCTTAACATCGAACCGCGCCCGGCGGAACCGGGCATCGGCGAGCCGCAGCACTATACGCGGAGAGCCACAATAACATACGGGAGGCCCATAATGGGAAGCCTGATGACAGAGACGCTGTACTCCGAGATTGCGGCAACAGTAGAAGCGCTTGATGACGCAGGACTTACACGTCACGATCTCAAGCGCATACGGAAATGGTATGGTTTGAGAATGTCTCTGCGGGACGTAGTGAGGTCGTATAAGCAACCCGGACCACTCCATCTTCGTGATGCAGAAGAAATTCTGGGAGAAAACTTCCTCGGTCCTCTCCAGTACATTGAGTACTTCGACGTAAGGCTGGATGCGATAAAAGACGTTCCCGATTTCCCGTGGGGCGAAGATGTGCTGTTGAGCCCATGTCCGTTCTGGCCCGGCAGACTGGTCAAAGATACCCATTTCGCATTCTTGGGGCTTGATAGTATTGGTCCTCGAGAAGAATACCGGCTCACGTTGGGAAAGTGGATTGAACTGATAGAAACTGCACCTGGTCCGAGCCCACTGAATTCACTTAGTTTCGACTTCTCTGCTTTTCCACCGGATCCCTCCCCATTGGAGTGGCCCGATGTGTGCGAATCGAGATGGTTTCTCGCCACTACTGCTTCGGTTCCGCGGTCAGAGAGTCTGGACTATTTTAAACAGCTGGATATGCTTCCGGTCGGGTATGAAATTCCAACAGCAATGCAGGAAATCACGAAACTAATTCTCATGCACTACAGAAAAAGGTGTCCGCTTGAATCGAACCGTACCCGAACGGAGTGGAAGCGCGGGCCTCTGGGGATACGTATCATAGTGGGGAAAACGGCACCACATCGAATGAACGTAAGCTATGTAGATAGCGCACACCGTTCTCACCATCTCGGTATTACTGCATCCCGTAAATATCCGGAGTAAGCAGCGCAAAAGGAGATACCTCATGCCGTTGATCGTGTGGTTCCTTCAGCAGTGCTTCAGTTTCCTGCTCTACTGCGCAATACTTGGCGTTGCGCTCGGCCTGTACTTTTTCGGCTGGTTCGTCTAGGAGGGGTAACCCGACACGAACATCACTTCGAGAGACCGCCGCCCACACCACATGGCGGTCTTTTCTTTTATAACTCTGTAAACATTCCAACATTCTGCAGAATGTTGGAATAAGAAAAGCTCCGCGGGAGTGAATCCTGCGGAGCTTCGGAAACAGGTCGGTAAAGAGGGCACGGTTTAATATACAGCTGGAAAACTCTCTCTCGTTGCCGGGCCTCTCATTTCGCATACCCATGCACGGACTTCATCGCGCGTGCATGCAAAGCGCACGCCTTTGTACTAGATGAATACTGTATCGGCGAGCACTCGCCCGTTGTACGAAACCCCTTCGAGTGGCTGGCTCGTAAGAAACTCTGCCGCTTCCTCCTCAATGGTTTGCCCGCCGTACACATCGCGTACTCACCGCGGTGTGCCGTACATGCTGAAATTGACAAAGAACCCGTGAGCATCAGTACCATACCAAACCGTCTCACCATCCACCTCCTTTTCTCCTAACAAAAGGCAAGGATCACTATACAGGGTTTTACCACGCAGTTTATAAAGTATGCAAATATAAAAGAACTCTTATGTTCTCTAATCAGTGCTTGTTATTATTTAAAACCTGTTCTTTGAAAAGAGGAGGTAGAAGTGCAAGAAATGTTAGGAAAAAAGGAAACAGCGGGATTTAGCTTCTTACCAAAGCCCGGATGGATTGAAAAACATGTCCTTACTGCCGCCGAACTTTTTATGTATCTAGATCAATGGTTTCGAACTACATTAGGTGTAGCAAAACCTGTCTAGATGCAATTCGCTACAAACCTGTTGATGGATTTTCTCACGACATCGATACCGGAGAAACACTATTAACATGTCGTACATGTCGAGTCATTTTTCGAAAAAAACCTAGCTATGTCAGAGTGCAAATGAAGGGAAGTGGCGGGCCTCCAAAATACTGTTCGAGAAAATGCCGGCAGGAAGAACCCCGAACGGGTAGTATGTTGGTAAACTGTAAAAGATGTGGTAGGGCTGTAAGGCGCTCCATGAGTCAACTGAAAACCGCAAAACAGACATTTTGTAGTAAAAGTTGTCGGGCAAAAGAATATTACCGGGGCGATCTCTCTCCTAAGAGGAGCAAAACGAAAAGAATTGAAATCAAAGAGGCTCAATGTGCCTTTTGTTTTCGTCGTTTTTTGCCCAAAATCAACCCTTCAAGACCCTTGCCTAAATCGTTCTTCTACAGCAAGCTTTGCCACGTATTGGCATTTG
>CAYVXU010000006.1:35070-38467 GCA_964454705.1 uncultured Candidatus Saccharibacteria bacterium
GGCATTTGGAAACGACGCCTCAAAAGGTTGAAGTACGCGCCTGATTTATTGAGGGCGCTCGATATTCAGGCTCTTAAAGGAAGCGTCGAATCCAGATGCGGTATGCCTGGGTGTGTAAACTTGACTCCCCATAGGAAGCAACTCAAGTGGGCAGTTTGTAAGTACCATCAACGACTTATAGAATACAGCCTGAGGAGGCGCAAGCGCGATCGGAAAAGATACATCGCCCGTTTTATCGGGTAACAAAAAGGAGACAACAAATGCAAGCAGCGGCAGAGTTGGTGGATAGAAGACAGTTTGCAGTACCTTTACGGGATCCGGATACAGGAGCCAAGATTCGTCTTAGGCTCCGCAGAATGGAATTTGCAAAAGAAATCGAATCGTTGCCGAAGTAGGTGAAAGCGCTGCACAAGATGCTTATAGAAGGGAGGCGCGACAGGAATGCAAGCATCTACCGGATGGTCAGTGCGTGGTGTAAACTCCAGGACGTAACCGATTTCTGGGAACAGTTCGGTTTCCAGTCAGAAGACGCATACCTGCAGTACTTCGGTTTACCAGAGGGTCGTCTGCTCGGCCGCTGGATGGTAATGGTGAAGTTGTTTGATAAGCCGGCGTTCTTGGAGGTGGTGCGAAAGTACGTTGAGAAGAAATACGAACGAGTCGTTACAAAGGAAGGAGGCGGGATCAAGCAGACTACCCGTGCCCTGGGGCGACACCCTCAAAGACTTGTCCTAAGACAGGCAGATACGAAGCAGGAGTTCGGACCGAAAATCGAGGAAGACTTTGCAATTAAGCAAACACCATGCCCTCGGTGTCTCCAGAAAGACCGGCTTCTACATGTCTTCAAGACATACGTGGAACAGCTCGAGGGTATTCTGAAGGGCCGGAACCTTCGCCTGCCTCCGAGGCCAACCGAACTAGCCGGTATTCTGAAGTAAGAAAGCGCACTACAAAGACCGCTACATCCGTGGCGGTCTTTCCTTTTTACTATACAAATTACGGAACAATATTGTGTGCGACTTTATCTATATCCCCCGCGCCCATGATGAGGACGATGTCATGTGGTTGCGTGATGGCGGCAATACGGGATTGGGTGGTCGCGAGATCCGGTGAATACTCAACACTTTTTCCGCGCGTAGCGATTGCTTCGACAAGTATGGCGCTTGAAATATCTTCTGTATCTTTCTCCTCACGGCCTGCAACATCGTAAATTTCGTTGAGGATTATATAATCTGCTTCGTCGAACGCGTGGGTAAACTCATCGAAAAGCGCTTTGGTGCGATGGCGGTGGTGAGGCTGAAATGCCACCACAATCCGTTTGCCCGGATAAAACTCCTTTGCGGCGTGAATCGTTTTTACCACTGCGGTAGGGTGATGGGCGTAGTCCGAGATCACCGTAGCGCCGCGGTACTCTCCTACAAGCTCAAAGCGCCTCCATATCCCACGGAATTCGCCGAGCACCTTCTGAATTGCCGTGAACGATACCCCGATCTGCAGTGCAGCCGCGCAAGCTGCAAGGGCATTTTCGATATTAAACATTCCCGGAATCCACATCTTCACGCTTCCCTGTTTTTTTCCTTTTACCACGAGATCAAAATGCTGGCTGCCGGATGAAATTGCAAGGTTTTCTGCGGTGATATCAGCGCGATCGGATATGCCAAACGTGAGTACGGGGGTGCTCACTGCGACAGTGAGGAGTGAGGTATACTCTGTGTCCGCGGGCAGTACCGCAAGTCCATCATGCGGGAGCCGCGCAAAGAATTTCTTGAATGCGGCGGTAATAGCCGCGGTATCGCGGTAATAATCAAGGTGGTCAGCGTCTACATTGGTGAGCACCGCCACGCGCGGGCGCATCTCGAGCATATGCCCTCGCCACTCGCACGCTTCGGCAAGAAAATACCGGCTCTTGCCCAATCGTATATTCCCGTCAAAACCATTTTCTCCCGCATCGTTGTGGTGGCCGAATGTGTCTACACGGCTTCCCACTATTACTGTAGGGTCAAACCTTCCTTCTACAAGCATAAGCCCAAGCAGGCTCGTGGTGGTGCTTTTCCCGTGCGTGCCGCTTACTGCGATGCCATAATTACCTTCCATAAGCAATCCGAGCATTTGCGGATATGAATAGGCGGGTATTCCCTTTTCGTGCGCATGTTGTAACTCCGGATTGTCATCTAGTGCCGCCGCAGAGTAGAGTACGAGAGCGGTATCCGCAGGAACGTGGTCTGCGTGGTGAGGCCCGAGCGCAATGTGAACTCCACGCGTCACGAGCTCATCAGTGATAAGTGACGGGGCAAGATCAGATCCGCTCACCTGTGCGCCATGGGCAAGAAAGTACTTTGCAAGCGCGCTTACGCCAATACCCCCGATACCCACACAGTGGATTCGTGAATTTCGAGAGATATTAATGGTGGTCATGCACAGAGTATGATGATGTTGCGACCGCGAGCGGAAATGCAATAAGTGAACGGTATATGCGCGGTATACGCCATGGCTGCACTACCACTCTCCAGAGCCACTCAAGACCGGCGTGCTGCATGAGGCGCGGCGCCCGGGGAATTCTCCCGCTTAACATATCGAATGCGCCGCCCACGCTCATTGCAATCTTTATGCCAGGGAGCAGCGGCAGATGGTGCGCAATCCATACCTCTTGCCGAGGAGCGCCAAAGGCCACAAATAAGATATCCAGCGTAGGGTTCTCCTCCGCAAGCGCGCGCTCACTCCGCCATACTCGTATTGACGGGCGCGTAGAAGTAAACCTCTCGGACTCCCAGAACTCGCTCAATATTCCCATCTTCCACTTATGCGCAAGCCCGTGTGCAACCAACCGCGCAACAAGGTCAACACCCGTTACCCGTTCTGGCAAGGAGACGCCATGCATCCTTGCGGCCCATACTAATCCGACGCCATCAGGAATATTAAGGCTTGCCTGGTTAAGTACCTGCCGGAAGTACGGACTGCGATGCGCATAGAGGACAATATCTGGATTGGGGGTGGTAACTGCAAATTGTCCCGCGCGCTCCCGCATCGCGCGCACCTCGAGGAAAGCTTCTTGGGCGCGCACGCAATCAACTCGCGTGCCAAGAATATAGCAGGATTTACGCAAATGCTGCATGTTCGAGCGCATAGTATGTTGGCCCTTCGCGGCGCAACTCACTCTCAAAGAGGGTAATCGTATGCACAGGAATCACATCCCTGAGCTCGTACGGTAAGGCTGGTGTATGAGTAGCGGGACGTGCCATTCCCTCACGAATACGCCCGAGGGTAATATGGGGGCGTACGGGGCGCGGATCACGAGAGGCGGGAGTACGCTGGACAAAACGCTCAAGACTTCCGATGATACGAGCGAGATGTTCATTCGGCTCTCCCACATGCCACACCATACGCGGGTGGGCGGGCG